>JAGLSU010000123.1 GCA_023135935.1 Planctomycetota bacterium | reverse complement strand
GACACCAGACACAAGACACCAGACATAAGACATAAGACATAAGACATAAGACACAAGACTACAGACTAAAAAATTGGAAATTGAAAAAGGTTTAAAAAAGAAAAAAAAGGAAAAAATAGGGTGTGAATTTCGAGTTACGAGTTGCGGGTTTCGGGTTAAAAAGGGGGATTGCTCACATCAAATGCGCTATTTTGCTAATATAGGTAAGACAAATTGCGCAAGTTTTTGAAAAACGCGGTCAAAGTCGGTTAAAATGCGGGCGCTTTGGGGTAGTTTACGGGCGCTTTGGGGTAGTTTACGGGCGCTTTGGGGCGCTTTACGGTTAAAAAGGGGCGCTTTAGGGTCATTAAAATTTACCCCTTGCGCGAATGATTCGTATTGCGTATATCGTATGGCGTATTGCGTCGTCGGAGGATTTAATAAATTTGTGGAGTAGGAACATCTATATATAAATATAATGGGTCAAATATATCCACAACAGGATAGAAGAAGGAAGGATAGAGAGAGAGAGGAGGGTAGTTAGTAGTGGGGGTGAGGGGGCTGGTAATTGAAAATTGACTATTGAAAAATGAAAAATGGAGAAAGAGTGTTTGTATATAAATATAATGGGTCAAATATATCGCCTGTGGCGGTTCCAAGGGGTTCACCTACGGCGGATCCAAGGGTTTCCGAAACGGGATAGAAGAAGGAAGGATAGAGAGAGAGGAGGGGGGTAGTTAGTAGCGAGGGTGAGGTGGTGGTGGTGTGAGAACTTGCGCGAATTGTTCTATCAGCGTTTCGCCTACAGCGGACCCTTCGGGTTCCGCTTCGCCGGCAAATTTGCCGGAGTCAAATTTGTGGGGCGCTTTACGGTCAAAATGGGGCGCTTTACGGTCATTTTTTTTACCCCCTTGCGCAGATTATGCGAAAAGCATAATCTGCGAGTCATTAGTATTTAGTATCTAGTATTTAGTTGGTTGAGTCTGACAAGTCGGGGCTGGATTTCAGTTGTGGTTAGTTAAAGTTTTATTCTCAATACTACTTGAACACTTGCGAATCACGCTAGCCCAATTCATAATCGCAGTTTTTAAATCCCCCGTGCCATAAGCAGACATTATTGTTTTACTGTCAGATTCTTTTTCTAAAATAATCATCCCATAAGTAAGGTCTCCACCACCAATGGTTATTTCTGCGATACCAAGTTCTGCGTAGAGAGTTATGAAGGTAGCATTTTTGAAATCGATGTTTTGTTTTTTAGCATTTTCGTCCCAACATCTTGCAAGTTTTTGGTAATTCCCTTTAAGCAATTCGTTTTTTATGAGAGGATAATTTTTAAGTTCAGTTTTAGTATGTGGAACCGTACACCCAGACAGAAATAAACCTAACATTGAAACAACTATTATTTTTTTCATAATTTCTCCCTTTTTCATAGCCCTAATAGTCTACCTGCAAGTGACTCAGAAGGCAATAATTGACCCTATTTCTTACTTGCTTTTTAGATAAGAATAATATACAATTTTTTTGACTCAAATTTGTTTTTTTGAAAGGAGATTGTATGAGGAAGAAGATATTGTGCGTTTTACTTACTTTGGTAGTGTTTTTCGCCGGCTGTGCCGGTCGAACAGCGAACCCCATGCCTGTTTATCTGCCTGGTGATGAAAATCGTAGTTGTCCAGGTCTAAAGGCTGAAATTGCTCAGCTTCAGGCTGATATGGCACGGATACTTCCCAAAACTGACAAAGGCATGAGCAATGCACTATGGGCAGTGGGTGGTTGTCTTGTAATTGTTCCATTTTTCTTTATGGACTTCAAAGACGCGGAAAAAATAGAATTCGATGCAATGAGAAATCGCCACAATCGTTTACTTATTTATGCTGCAGAAAAAGGTTGTGATATGGGCGGTGTCAGAGCAGAAAGAATACCAAGTGTTGAGGAACAAAGAAAAGCAGCGAAGGAGTTACTCGAAAAGAAAGAGCAAAAGTAATAACTGTAAAAAACAGGTTTCGGCCTGATTTATATAGTTGATCTAAGGGCTGTGAGCATCGTGTTCGCAGCCCTTTTTTATATGTCGGAAGAGAGCATTTCAACTTCCGATAATCTCCGGGCGGGAATCAAACCACAGCTATTTAGCCACAATTAAAGGCCATGGGTTCGTCCAGAAAAATTCACCTTAATGTTGGTATTTAATGAGCCGACTGTCCCCATAGAACGTAGTTAATAGTAAGCCGGGGACAAGGCAATGTATAAATGCTTTTTGATTTTTGTGTTACCGTTTGTAGTTTGCGGGTGCGGCGTTAGTATGGTTGGAAGAGAAAGCGTGCAACCGTCAGATGTCGTATGTTCTTCTGAGTCCAAATCACAACTTTTCAAAATAGTGTCATCAGAAACAGAGGGCGACAGCAGCGGAGGTATTTCGATAGATTGGAACGGCCCTGAGATCATGTTGGAGAAGCCGTGTCGAGTAAATTACAGAAACTTAGAGTTTGATTTTGGCAAAAACATAATTGTAAACGGGCGGTTACCAAACGGAAAAAATTATCCTATCTGGATTGACAGTGGTATGGTGATGTGGCCTACTCTTGTAAACGATACGGTCGCAAAAGAAAACGGGTTAGTTATACCAAATGGGAATGTGGGCAGCTTGCCTTGTTTGAAAATAGGTGAGTTGACGCTTCAGAATCTTCCATATTTATATGTGCCTAATCATTGGGAGTTCCGAGTTCTCGGAATCCCGATATGGCAAGACAATAGGATAGTATTTGGTATTGAAGCGATGTCCCAGTTTCGATACTTGCTGTTTGATAATAAAAGAAAGCAGTTAGAGTTCTCTTCCAAGCAATCTTTTCAGCCAGAAGACCCGGCAGGATGGGCTTATTATCCTTTTAAACTCGATAAGATGGGGCAATTTTATGGTAGAAGACTTATAGTCAATATTCCTATAGCTGGAGAGGTTCGGCAAGTTGAGTTTGATACCGGCGGTCGCGATATGGCTATAGGGGCAAAGATGTGGTTGAATCTTTGTAAAAAAATAAGCTCAACCAAACCAAAACGAGCTAACTTCACGTCGCATAAGTATGGGCTATTGCCCTGCCATAAAGTTGTTGTTGATGAACTTGGTATAGGAAATATTGTGGTTAAGAATGCAGAGATTGAAATTTTGCCCGAGGACAGTCCTTATCTGTTGACAAATGACCCTGGACAAATAGGGATGGGATATTTTAAAAACACGAAAGTTGTTTTGGACTTTGAACGTATGCTCATGTGGGTTAAGGGTAACACGAAAGTAGACGACCAAGCCTTGCTTTATTCAAATCGATTGTAATTACCATTCTAAGGCCAGATTTCTGCTTCGCAGGATTAAAAGCATATTTCTCCACTGCGCTTCGGTCGAAATGACGGAGAGTGGCTGCGCTGTGGTTGTTGGAATAATTTCTTGACATGGGGGTGTCAATAAAATAGACTCGCCATTTCGTATGTTTTGGAGAAGCTGAAACAGTAAAAACGTTATTAAAAGTAGTAAAAACAAGGAGAATTACAGATGGCGACAAAGGTTGCAATTAATGGTTTCGGTCGAATCGGCAGGACAGTGACGAGAATTTTGATGGGAAGAAGCGATTTGGACCTGGTAGCGATTAACGATTTGAGTGATGTGAAGAGTTTGGCGCATCTGTTCAAATATGACACTGTAATGGGCAAGTGGAAAGGTACCGTCGAGGTCAAAGGCGACGAGATTGTAATTGACGGTAAGGGAATTAAGGTTCTGGCAGTGCGGAATCCCGCAGAGCTGCCGTGGAAAGATATGGGCGTTGACATTGTTGTCGAAGCGACAGGTATCTTTAGAACTAAAGAGTCACCGAAGGGCGGCTATGGCGACCACTTGAAGGCGGGAGCGAAGAAGGTAGTATTGACGGTTCCCGCGAAAGACGATATCGACGCGACAATCGTATTGGGTGTTAACGATGATAAGTTAACAGCGGATGTTGATTGTGTATCGAACGCGAGTTGTACGACGAATTGTCTTGCACCGATGGTGAAGGCGATTCACGAAGCGTTTGGTCTTAAGAGGGGTTTGATGACGACAATTCACGGCTATACGAACGACCAACGTATTTCCGATATGATTCACAGTGACCTTCGTCGTTCGAGAGCGGCTGCAATGAATATAATTCCGACAACTACCGGTGCGGCAAAAGCGGTGGGGAAAGTTATTCCTGACCTTAACGGTAAGTTAGATGGATTCGCACTTCGTGTTCCGGTTATTGTCGGTAGTTGTGTTGACCTGTCAGCGGAGCTCGGAAAAGACGTGACAGTTGAAGAGTTAAACGCAGTAGTGAAAGCAGCTGCGGAAGGCGAGATGAAGGGTATACTGGAGTATTGTGACGAGCCGATAGTCAGCAGTGACATTATTGGTAATCCGGCTACAAGTATATTCGATTCACTTTGCACGATGACTCAGGGTAATTTCATAAAGGTTGTCAGTTGGTATGACAACGAGTGGGGATATTCGACGCGAACAGTTGATATTATGGAAAAGCTTGCGGCGATGCTGTAAGACGGATTTTTGAACGGGCCTGTTCTTCAAATGAGCAGGCCCGATTTTTATTAATTCTTTAATTTTTAGAAGGTGGTATCAGAGATGGCGAAGAAAACAGTTGGTGATATTGATGTTAATGGCAAGAAGGTACTGATGCGTTGTGATTTCAATGTGCCGTTGGATGAGGATTGCAACATTACCAGCGATGACAGGATTGTTAAGGCATTGCCGACGATAAAGAAGGTATTGGAAGGCGGCGGTGCGTTGATATTGATGAGCCATCTTGGCAGACCCAAGGGGAAAAAGAATGAAAAGATGTCTTTGGCGCCGGTAGCAAGGAAACTTTCTGAACTTATAGGCAAAGAGGTTGTTTTTGCGGATGATTGTATCGGTGAGGAAACGAAGGCAAAGGCAGAGGCATTGGGTTCCGGTGAATGTATGCTGCTTGAGAATCTTCGTTTTCATAAGGAAGAAACGATAAAGGACAAGGCAGCGAAGGAAGATACACAGCTTCGTGAGGCGAAGGACAATTTTGCGGGTCAGCTTGCGGAATTGGCGGATATTTATATTGATGATGCATTTGGAACAGCGCATCGTGACAATGCTTCGATGTATACGGTTCCTGTATTGATGGAAGGTAAGCCGCGAGTGAGTGGTTATTTGATTGAGAAGGAGTTGAAGTTTTTGGGTGAGACGGTGAGTAAGCCGGAGCGGCCTTTCGTTGCGATATTGGGCGGTGCGAAAGTTTCGGATAAGATAGGCGTGATTGAAAATCTGATTGATAAGGTTGACAGCATTTTAATTGGCGGGGCTATGGCTTATACGTTTTTCAAGGCACAGGGGCAGCAGGTAGGCAATAGTTTATGCGAAGATGATTTTCTCGACAAGGCATCTGAGTTGCTTGAGCAGGCCAAAGAGACCGATTGTGAAATAATATTGCCTGTGGATAATGTGGTGGCTAAGGAAATTAAAGAGGGGGCTGAGAATAAAGTAGTAAGTGGTGATATTGAGGCAGGTTGGCAGGGATTGGACATTGGGCCTGAGACTCGCAAGCTTTTTGCGGAAAAACTATCGGGTGTAAAGACGGTGGTTTGGAACGGTCCGATGGGCGTTTTTGAGATAAAGCCATTTGATGAGGGAACAAAAGCAGTTGCGATAGCAGTCGCTGAAGCGACCAGCGGAGGAGCCCGAAGTATAATCGGTGGTGGTGACAGCGCCAGTGCCATTAAGAAGCTTGGTCTCGAGGATAAGGTAAGTCACATATCCACCGGTGGTGGAGCATCACTTGAGTTTTTGGAAGGCAAAAAATTTAAGTGTCTTGAAATTCTCGATGAGAAGTAGTAGATAGAAGAAGTATTAAGTTGAGAAAGAACAAAGGTGTGAAAAGTGCGATTACCGAAGGCAGGGACAATTGAGATTTCGCCGTCGATATTGAGCGCTGATTTTGCCAAATTAGCTGACGAAATTGCAGTTATTGAATCGGCAGGGTTGAATCTGGTGCATCTGGACGTTATGGACGGTCATTTTGTACCGAATATTACGATGGGCCCGCCGGTAATTGCCAAGCTTCGCAAGTACAGCAAGTTGGTATTCGATAGTCACCTGATGATAAGTGAGCCGAGCAGATATGCTGAAGCATTTGTCGATGCAGGGGTGGACCATATAACATTTCATATTGAAACGGAGGCTGAGCCGGTCAAACTTATTGAGAAGTTGCATGGGTTTGGGGTTACCGCGGGAATATGTCTGAATCCGGAGACTGAGGTCGAGGCGATTGAGAAGGTGGCTTTGCTTTGTGATATGATATTGGTGATGACAGTTCATCCGGGTTTCGGGGGCCAGAAGTTTATGCCTGAGGCAGCGAAAAAGGTTGAACGAATTCGGGAAATTGTCGGCGATGATATCAGAATAGAGGTTGACGGGGGGATAAATCCGGAGCATGCTTCAACTGTGGTTTCTTACGGTGCTGATACACTTGTGGCTGGCAATGCGATATTTTCAAAAACTGACCGTATTGGGGCGATAGAGGCAATTCGAGAGGCCTGTAAGTGATTTTTGTAGTAAAATCGGCGAATTTCTGTTAGAATTTCATAATTGATTTTGGTGGAAATGGTATAACTATGACTGAGAAAAATAAATCTACATGGAATGGTTTTTCGCTGAAGCCTCGCAAAGAAATGCCTGATGGGCTGTGGATGCGATGTTTAGCGTGCGAGCATATGCTCTATAAGAGCACCGTTGAAGATAATCAGAATGTCTGTCCGGAGTGTAATCATCATTTTCGCATCGACTCGGATGTCAGGATTAAATATCTGGCTGATGAGAGTTCTTTCCAGGAGATATTAGAGGATTTGACAACTTATGACCCGTTGGATTTCAAGTTCAGGGATACGACTTATAAGCAGCGGATAAAAGCCGACGAAGAGAAAAGCGGAGCCAAAGAAGCGATGCGTGTCGGCAAGGCATTTATCAAGGGTAGGGGGATTATCCTTGGTGTGATGGAATCGAGTTTTCTGATGGGTTCTATGGGTTTTGTAGTTGGCGAAAAGTTTTGCGCAGCTGTCGATAGGGCGATAGAGGAAAAATTACCTTTGGTAGTGGTTTGCTGTTCCGGTGGAGCGAGGATGCACGAGGGGGTGGTGTCTTTGGGTCAGATGGCTAAAACCAGCGCAGCATTGGCGAAATTGGACGAGGCAGGGGGACTGTTCATTTCGGTATTGACGGACCCGACAACCGGTGGAGTGACGGCGAGTTTTGCGATGCTTGGTGATGTTATCATCGCTGAGCCGGGAGCGTTGATTGGTTTTGCGGGGCCGCGAACGATTGCTGAGACGATAAAGGTTGAGCTGCCGGAAGGGTTTCAGACGGCGGAGTTCATGGTTGAGCATGGGTTTATCGATATGATTGTGGCTCGCAAAGACCTCCGCAGTGAGATTGCCCGTTTGGTAGATTATTGCCGGAAATAACTCTTAATAGGCGTTCTTCGGAGTTATTATCATTTAAATAATCACAAAATCTTCTCTTTCACTTCTGAGTAAATATCCTTATAATTTAAGGCTGTAATTTGTTTTGGAGCAGACAATGGGATATTTTCGCAAAAATGTCGAAAGGGCCGAGGGATACACTCCGGGTTTTCAGCCGAAGCAGGAAAATATTGTGAAGCTGAATACCAATGAGAATCCCTATCCACCGTCACGGGCGGTATTGGAGGTGCTGGCGGAAATCGGTCTTGAGAAACTCAGGAGGTATCCTGACCCGGCAGGTGATGAGTTTAAGCAGGCGGCAGCGGGGGTCAATGGAGTCGGTGCGGAAAATATTATGTGCTGTAATGGCGGGGATGATTTGCTGACGATAGCGTTTCGGGCGTTTTGTGACAGGAAGCGGCCGATAGCGTATCCGGTTCCGACATATTCGCTTTATCCGGTATTGGCCA
>JAGLSU010000122.1 GCA_023135935.1 Planctomycetota bacterium | reverse complement strand
TATCCAATTGAGCTACAGGCGCAAGTAAATCTTTGTTCGGTAATCTTATAATTAGCGGCTGATTATTGCAAGAGAATTAAGGTTAGATGGAACACTGTCTCTGGTATCTAAATTCACCAAATTGCTTGACCTTCGGCTGTGTTTTGGTTTTAATATCGTCGTTTTGGCAAAAAAAGTATAAATTTGAAAGGAACCGAGAAAATGAAAGTCAGTAAACGAGCCCAAGCAGTGCCGCCTTCAGCGACGTTAGCCGTGTCCTCACGGGCCCAGGAGTTAAAAGCACAGGGTGTTGATGTGGTTGGTTTTGGTGCCGGCGCCCCGGATTTTGATACGCCCGATTATATAAAGGACGCAGCCATAGAGGCATTGAAAGCAGGTAAGACAAAATATACGGCTGCATCCGGTATTATCGAGCTTAAAACAGCTATCGCTGATAAGTTAAAAAAGGATAATGGCCTTAACTATACTGCCGGGCAGGTTATCGTTAATATTGGCGGAAAGCACTCTGTTTATGAAGCCATGCAAGCGGTGCTCGATGATGGCGATGAGGTTATTCTGCCGACGCCTTACTGGGTGACATATCCGGAAACGGTCAAGCTTGCAGGTGGTGTTGTTAAAGTAGTTGAGACAGATAAGGTTAACGGTTACAAGATTACACCGCAGCAGCTCAAAGAAGCTATCACGGATAAAACAGCTATGCTGGTGATTAATTCTCCTAACAATCCCGGTGGTTTTACATATACACCCGAGGAATTGGCTGGTCTTGCAAAGGTACTCGAAGGTACAGATGTGTCAGTAGTTTCTGATGAGATGTATGAAAAGCTAATTTATGGGGATACCAAATTTGTGAGCTTTGCTTCGTTGAGTGATGATGCATATGGCAGGACGCTTACTCTTAATGGTTTTAGTAAGGCATTTTCTATGACCGGCTGGCGTATTGGTTATACAGCGGGGCCGGTGGAAATTATAAAGGCGATGGGACGGTTGCAATCCCACATGACCTCAAACCCAGTGACTTTCGGTCAGTACGCGGCGATAGCGGCTTTGGGTGAGCCGGCAGATGAAGCTATAGAAAAGATGCGAGTTGAATTCGAGAAGCGTGGTAAATATATGGTTGAGAGATTAAACAATATTGAAGGCATAGTTTGTGACGAGCCAACGGGTGCTTTCTACTGTTTTCCTGATGTTTCCAGCCATTATGGTCGAATTATAAATGGAGTGGAAATCAGCGGTAGTATGGATTTCGCAAAGCAACTGCTCGAAGAAGTAAATGTTGCAGTAGTTCCTGGGCTGCCGTTCGGATGTGACGGGAATATTCGTTTGAGTTTTGCTTGCTCACTCGAACAAATTACCAAAGGATTGGATAGATTAGAAAAGTGGCTAACTTAATAGAACCCCAAAAACATGTAGCTTTCTCCGGTAAGCCGATGATAGTGGCGTGGCTTGCGATGTTGCTTTTTGCATGTCATGCCAGCACACATATGGTCGGTGCCGGTGATACGTGGGTGGCGATGGCCTGCGGTCGGCATTTTATCAATCATGGTGTGGATACGGTCGAGCCTTTTAGCGCAAATTCACACAAGGCGGGTCCGACAGAAAAGGATATAGAAAAATGGCCTCCGTTTGCTCAGTGGATTACTGAGAAGGTTGGTTTAGAGACGGTTAAGTATTGGCATCCTACCGGATGGGTCAATCAGAATTGGCTGACGCATGTTATTTTTTACTGGACTACGCACCTGTCACCTTTTGCGGATGCTGAGGAGCTTTCGTTCAATTCACTTGTCTATTGGAAATTTGCCGTTTATATCCTTATTGTTATTTGTGTTTACTACACGGGCAAGTTATTGGGGGTGAATCCAGCTTTGTCGGCGTTTTTTGCATGCGCGGCATTGTTTATTGGTCGTTCCTTTTTTGATATTCGCCCGGCGGGGTTTTCGAACTTATTGGTAGCCGCCTTTTTGCTTGTACTTGTGTTGACTACGTATCGGAACATATTATATATATGGCTTATTGTGCCAATTGTGGTTTTCTGGTGCAATGTTCATGGGGGATATCTTTATGTATTCATAATGCTTGTTCCTTTTATAGGGCTACATTTTCTGGCAAGTTTTTTCCCGCAGAAGTTTGTTGCTATCGGAAAGAAAGGGCTATGTCACACTATTGCCGCCAGCTTTGTTGCCTTTGTGGCGATGATTATTTTCAATCCTTTTCATCTGACGAATCTGACCCATACGTTTATTATTAGTTTGAGCAAACATGCTGAGATGTGGCGTAGTGTTCATGAATGGTGGCCTGCTTTTGCTTGGAGCAGTCCTGTCGGTACGGGGTTTCCATTTTTGATAATGTTTATTTTGAGTATTGGCTTGACTATGTTCTGGTTGTGTGGTTTTTTGCTCAAACCAAAGTTTCTAAAAGCGCCCAAGAACGAACTGCAAGCCCAGAAGAAACAGTTCGAAATTATATCGACAATTTTAGGTTATACCGCGGCGGCATTTATATGCTGGGTTGCATTTATTGCTTTTTCTTTTATGCAAGTCAATCTGACCGACTTTGCTATTAGTGCAGCATTCGCCGTTATTGTGTTGCTTAGTATACGTAAGAACATCCATTTTATTTATTTTGCAATTTTATTAAGTATATTAGCCTTATGGTCCGGTGCGACTTCCGGTGGTTATTCGGGCAGATATGTCTATCCATTTATTTTATTACCAACTTATGTCGTGATGTACCTTATCGTATCACTGTTGTCGGAGAAGGTTAAATCCAATCCGAAGAATATCCTTTTTGTTTTGGCTGCAGCGGTAGTTGCTTTGGTGTTGGCAGTGGTGATATTTAATCCATTCAAATTCGAATCATCTATCTGGGATGTAAGACAATTCTTCAGTCTTAGCAGGGTGTGGTCCTCGAAATATGAGCGCAGTTCCGGTGTTAATTACAAATATCTGTTTAGCATACTTTATATGATAAATGTTATTTCGGTTGCTGTTTGGGCGGCTTTACCATCTTTGAAAAAGATTTTCAGTCAGCAGCCAACCGGAATCGCGGAAGAACCTGAAGCCCAGACATATGAGTTGCCTAAAATTGATTTGGCACTGATGGCTGTTGGTGCCCTTACTATCTATATGGCTATTCGTTCTCGGAGATTCATACCAATAGCGGCCATCGCAGCTTGTCCAATTTTAGCGATGTTGATTGAGCAGGTAGCTCATATGATTTCGGCATCGCGAAACTTTCATAGTAAGAACCGTTTTTTCGTTAGAGCGATGTCTCATAATTTGCAGTTATTCTTTACCTTGTTTGCTACGGTGATAGTTCTAACTCTGGGGACATTCTGGTCTTTGAAGTTTAAACGTATTTATCTCGATTTTTGGCCATCCGATGCAAAGTTAAATTCTATTTTTATTCGAATGACAGCTTCGGAAGCCAAACCATTTTATGCCTGTCAGTTTATAAGAGATAATAAATTGAAAGGTAATATGTTTAACTACTGGACTGAAGGCGGATTCATTGCCTGGGGCCAGGTGCCCGACCTGAACACCGGACGGACGCCTCTGCAATTGTTTATGGATGGCAGGGCACAAGCGGCATATGAACCCATAGCTTACGAGCGTTGGAATAGAATTATGTCCGGAGGTCCTGAATACCAAAAGGCCAAGATAAGAAAGCGTAATTTGACGGGTGATGATTATACAAAAATAGGCCAGTGGATAAGTCACGAACTGCGAAAGCGTAACGTTTGGGTGGTCTTAATGCCCGGAAGGGTACAAAATGATGTTCCTATAATTGCACGAGCGCTTGAACGTAACTCGAATTGGCCTGTTGTCTTCTTTAACAATAAGCAAAGACTGTTTGTTGATGTGACAACTCCTCAGGGTAAGGAACTTTTTGAGGGTATATTTAACGGTAGGACAATTTACCCTGACGATTTTTCTGAAAATCTCGCTCTTGCTCATAATATGCTTGCATATGCTAAGGAAGACGACATGAGAAAACGTGGTCTTGATTTTGCCATCAATGCTTTTAAGCTGCACCCGTCGCAGGCTCCCATGTTGGAAATGACATACGCTACGAGGTTTAGTGAGTTAAAAGCTGAAATCAATGATTTTTGCCAGAGTTACCTCGATGATTTTGAGAAGAACAGGGGGATTTATTCTAAACAGGACGGTTATCATCATAGAGTTTCTGCAGCATACGTTGCGGCGTTTCAGTTACAAAGAAAGGCTAAAGAAGAGAAGGATAAAGAGCTCGCTGTTTTTTATTCTGCCAAGCAGCGAGAGTACTTCGAAGCAGGCAAAGAGTTAGCTAATATAAAAAGGTGGTAATCTGTTGGAGATTGCAAGTACCCAATGAATCAAGCTGATTCAAACGACAAAGCTGACATTTCTATCAGTGTTTTTTTCCCCTGTTATAATGAACAGGAAAATGTTGCTCGTACTGTTAAACAAGCCCTTGCCGTTTTAGAGCAGCTTGGTATTGCCTTCGAGCTAATCATTGTTAACGATGGCAGTGGTGATGCTACCGGTCAAATTGCTGATGAGATAGCCAGCGGGGACGAGAGAGTAAAGGTTGTGCATCATGCCAGCAATCTTGGTTATGGCGCAGCGTTACAGTCCGGTTTCAAAGCGGCTACCAAACAGTTTGTCTTTTACACCGATGGTGACGGTCAGTTTGATATAAGCGAAATGCCCGCGTTGATACCACTGATGGAACAGTATGATATTGTTAGTTGCTACCGGCTGAATCGTCAGGACCCTCTTGTACGTAAAATTAACGGCTGGTGCTGGACTAAGTTGATATGTTTGTTATTTGGAATAAAGGTCCGCGATATTGATTGCGCATTCAAATTGTATAAGAGGGAGATATTTGATAACATCAAATTGACAAGTTCCGGAGCGCTGATTGATGCTGAAATTCTGGCTCGTGCTGTTCGCAAGGGTTATACGATAACTCAAAGGGGTGTTCATCATTATGCACGGATAGCAGGTGTGCAAACCGGCGCGAACTTAAAAGTGATTCTTCGTGCGTTCAAGGAGTTGTTTGAACTTTACCGCAGAATTCGGAGTGATGGTTAGCTGCTGGTAATTGAATTGCAATAGCAAATATGACCGAAGAAAAATTTAATTTGTTTGTTTACGGTTCACTGCGAGACCCCGCAATTTTCAAATCTGTTAGCGGTTTAGGTTTTACCATAAATCCTTCCAAGGTGGACGACGAAACCCTTTTTGCGGAACCTGCTTTATTGCCTCGTTATCGCAAAGTCAGTCCAGACAACGTTTACTTTTACGCTGTCAAAAACGCATCTTCAAGAATTGATGGTTTTGTAATATATGATGTTCCTGCTGAGGTAATGGCCGAAATTGATAGATACGAAGGGAAGCGCTACGGCAGAGAATCTGTTCGAGTAAATACCGCAAAGGGTCGTGTGAAGGCTCAGGCTTATTTGGCAAGTACTGAGTCAATGGAAAGACGCTTCGGTGACAGGTTCCATGTTAACCTGATACATGAATTGTGGCTGCGAAAACGCATCGAGGAATTTATAGAGAAACACACACGTCCCGGCGACCGAACTATAGATGCAGAATTAGAACGTCGTGCTGAAAGGGAACTGATTGCGACTACCGAGCGTGATTTGGTCATAAGTCACTATCGCGCTGATGCTGTTAGTGACTATTATCTTGAGCACGAGCTTGACCGGCCCAGGCCAAGCATAAAGCATTTACGCAAAGAGTCCCAGGCTCAGCCATTCATCGAAAAATATTTATCGTTGGTTGTAAAACAGGTTCTGCTGAACCAACTTGATGAAAAAGTTCAGTCCCGATATCGATTTGAACTCGAACATATGCGTACTTCAGAGAGATACTTCAAGCGTTCTGTCAGTCTTATCGTGGCTTTACAGATGATAAATGCTAACAGTCTAGCCGTTGAATTGATTATTGAGGATTGCCTAAAGACACTGCCTTATAAGAAATATGACCTTATCGACTATATCAAATATGGTGTGCGAGCGGCTGACAGTGTTTTCGACCCTCGTGTATCTCGCGCATATTTGGACCGAGTTCGTTCGAATTTTCAGCCTGGTCTGATACCACTTGGTGCTGAGATTGAATTGAGTAATCTTGGAGTCGCAGCGGTTGAACCGCAAAGAAGTATTCAGAAAAGAACTGATCCATTATATGATGGTTTTAGATATTTTCATGATTTTTGGCTGGATGTTTTGTTCTGGAAACTTGGCGGGTATGTTGATGACCATACCGGTTCAACCGACCAGTCGCGTAAACTTGGTTTTTTGGAGCTGGCTCCGGGTAGACTGAATGTTGCGGGAGAATTGTCTCGACCGGCAACAGCAGACCCGTGGCTTCTTAATCAATTAATACACGAAATCACTTTGTTCTATGATGTTAGTCCCCACAGTTTGCATCTTTCTTTCCAACTTCGGAAAAATCAGATTGGCAATCAAAAGGTTCTGCCTTTAGGTTTTGTTAAGTGTCTGCTTGTACTCGGAGGTGGGCCAGAGCTTAAAAAAACCGGTAGGTTATGGGTTTCAAGGATGGGCTATGATGAGATAACACAGCGCGAATATGGTGAAGAGCTTGTATTTGCCAGAACGAGTAAGCGAAGGTGGTATCTTGGTGAAGACGAAATTGCGGACAAGCCCCCATCTCAGGCAACCGCGCATATTCAGCAGTACAAATTTATTCGTTTGGAGAAACGTGCCAATTATGAGCCACTGATTATGTGTCTTAAGGGACTGCAATTGTCATACAATCCTGCGGATTATTTGCGGGCAGAGCAATTGGCAAAGAACAAGAAATTGCAAGAGCAATATGAGGAATTAAAGAAGTGGGCAGTCGAACCCAGAGAAATTAGTTCCCAAACAATAACAAGATTTCTAAATACCGTTCAAGAGGGCTTGATGATTGAAAGACACTTTCGTCCCGTCCATAAACTACATTATATTGATTGGGTCTTAGATGCTATTGATGTACAGTTGCGGATGTTCAACAAACAGCTTAAAAAGTCGTACGGTATTGCTTGATTGTTTTGTTTTCCCGCCTTTTTAAATTTTTCCAATTGATAATCAATGGTCATTCCATAATCAATAATCAATTGCTTAAAATTCGCATATTGTTTACAATGCTCCAGCTATGGCAGAAAATTTTAAGAATATCCTGATAATCAAACCAAGTTCGCTTGGTGATATAGTTTTGGCTTTGCCGGCACTTTCAGCTTTACATGGAAGTTTTCCTGCTGCCAAAATCAGTTGGCTCGTACGACCGGAGTTTGCGGCGTTACTTAAAAATCATCCCCATTTAAGAGATATTATTATTTTTGACCGTAAGTTTCTTGGTAAGATTTGGTATCACCCACTCGCCTTTGTTTCTTTACTATCACTTATTTGGCAGCTTCGCCGTAAAAAATTTGATGCTGTAATCGACCTGCAGGGGCTTTTAAGAACTGCTTGTTTGGGTTGGATTTCCGGTTGCAAAAATCGCTTCGGAATGAAAAATGCCAGAGAACTCGCCCATATTTTTTATAATCACAAGGTTCCGCAAGACCGGGACAACATTCACTTAGTAGACTACTACTTAAAAATAATTCAAGCTGCTGGTGCTTGTGATACCAATGTAGAATTTATATTGCCGGTGGATTCTACTGATATTAATTCGGTTAACGAATTGTTAGCTGGTAACGGTGTTGGCCTTAACAATTATGCTGTTCTTGTTCCCAGCGCTGCTCATAGAGACAAATGTTGGCCGATAGAACATTTTGCAGCTTTGGCAGATAAGATTTCATCACAATTTGGTTTGTCGATAGTTGCCACGGGAACAGCGTTGGAAACGAACGTTATTGAGAAGCTAAAAACCGCCAGCAATGTTCCAGTAGCCAACCTTGCCGGCTTGACTAATCTCGGCGAACTAATAGCATTACTGAAGGCTGCCAAACTGGTGGTGAGTAATGATACCGGCCCGGGACATGTCGCTGTAGCTTTAGGCGTGCCCTCGGTTTTGATATTCGGACGTTCTAATCCTGCCAGGGTGGCGCCTTATGGAAAGATTAATTGTGTTGCTGCTGTTGACCCTCATGGCAGGGGACCAAAACCTGACAGTGCTGACCCGAAGCATGATATAAAAGCTGTGACTTTTGATGAGGTCTACCAAAAAGTATCTGAGCAGATGAAACAATAATCCGATGGTATACAACAATTGGTGTGAGGTTGAACTGTCATTATGGTAACTAAAAAGCAAATCCAAACTAGATTTAAACGTTTCAAAGCTTTTTTGAAGTTTAGGATTTTGCATGTAAATGATTCTCCGCATCGTATTGCACTGGGTGCTGCTTTGGGTTTGTTTGTTGCATGGACGCCAGCTCTTGGTCTTCATATTTTGATAGTCTTGGCTTTGGTAACTCTTTTGCGGGCGAACAAATTCATCGCTCTTACATTTGTGTGGGTCACCAATCCGTTTACTATAATTCCCATTTATTACCCTAATTATTTGTTCGGGAAATTTGTGATGGGATTTTTTCGTCCTGACGGAGCGGCTTCGAACGTGCAATTGCGAGAGATGCTTGGCCGGGTTGATTCTTCTGCATTTTTTGTCGGTCTTTTTAGCGTCGAGTTCTGGCGGAATCTATTTGATTTGCTTTGGCGGAAAACACCGGAACTTTGGGTTGGCTCGCTTGTGATAGGCTTTTTAATTGCGGCTACGGCTTATGTTACGACTTATCGCCTTGTAGTTTTATATCGAAAAACACACCCCCATAAATCCTTCTCATAGGGTCAATAATACAGGATTAGATGGCCTTATCTTGTAGCGAGTCAAGTTTATTGGTAATATGATTTTATGAGCAAAAGGTCCCGGAAAAACAAAACCAGAATACGAAAAGGTAAAGGGGTAAAATCGCAAGAGGTTATCGTTCGACAGAGTAAAGACCTTTTGGTGCAGTCAAGCTCAAAGATTGGAATTCTAGCAGATTTACTTGTTGTTGTCTGCGTTGCGGTTGTTATTGTTCATTGGCCTGCGTTATCAGCTAAGGCGTTGTCTTTTGATGATGGTCAGTACCTCATCAAAAATTTTCTGGTGCAGAATCCAAGTTGGACCTCAACCTGGCGGTTTTTGTCTGAAGTTTTGGAACCGTCAACAGTGAAGGGCTACTATCAGCCGTTAACGATGATTTCGCTGATGCTCGATTATGCCATGGGCGGGCGAGTGGACAATTTGTTGCCGTTTCATCTCACCAGCCTTGCATTACATGTGGCGAATACTGCGTTAATAATCGTGCTGCTTTATCTTTTTTTTGATCATGTCTGGATTGCGGCGGCAGTGGGGTTGCTTTTTGGTCTTCACCCTATGACAGTAGAGACCATTCCCTGGGTCGGTGAACGCAAGACATTGTTGGCTGCTTTTTTTGCATTGTGGTCCTTAATTTTTTATATTCGTTTTGCTCACGGGGCGGGATGGAAATTTTATATCGGCTGCATGGTGACATATATATTGGCTGTGATGTCCAAACCGACATCTCTGATGCTGCCGACGACGATGGTGTTGATAGACTTTTGGCCGTTAAAACGATTGAGTTGGCGAACGATTTCGGAAAAGATTCCACTTTTTGTCATAGCAGGTATTTTTGCGTTCATAACATTAATTTCACAAAGCCGAACCGCCAGTGTTGCCGTGCTAGCTGAGCATGTCGTGGTGCGCATTGCCATGATACTTTGTCACAATATCATCTTTTATCTTCACAAAATTATTTTACCGATAAATTTATCGTCTCACTATCCATTTCCAGAACCGTTAGGATTATCGAATCCGGCGATTTTAGCCGGCGTCATTGGCACTTTGGTCATGGCTGTTTTGTTGGCGGTCTCATTGCGCCGGACGCGAGCGGCATTGACGGGCTGGTTGATTTTCTTTGTCACAATCCTACCGACCATGCAGATTATAGGATTCACAAATGTTATCGCCTCGGACAAATATGCGTATCTGCCCTCGATAGGGTTGTTAATGGTGTTCGCGTCACTGTTGATTTGGTTTTGTTGTGCGGCTAAGACCAGCAAGAAACTGGCGGTGATAATAATCATACTTTTATTGGCTTGTGGCGAGTCGATTGCTACAAGGCGGTATCTGGTGCATTGGCGAGATACAAAAAGTCTCAGTGAATACATGTTAAGTATGTCCCCTGATGCAGTGTTGGTGCATAATAATCTTGGTAATGCATTAGCGTTGCAGGGCAGCTATGACGAGGCTCTTGAGCACTTTAACCTGGTGTTGCAGAGCAACCCCGAAAATGCTGATATTCATTATAACATTGCGACCGTGTTGCAGTCGCAGGGAAAACTTGATGATGCGATGAAGGAATATCTTCAGGTGTTGAAGTTTGCTCCGAATCATGCTGATTCACTCAATAATGTTGGTATTATTTTTCAATCACGGGAGGACTTTGGTAATGCCATAATGCGTTTTCGCAAGGTGTTGTTAATCGAACCAGAGAATCCTTATGCCCATTTTAATTTGGGTAAAGTTCTTAAGCTGCAAAATAAACTTGATGAAGCTATCCATCATTTCCGTCAGGCTATAAAATTCAAACCTGACCATGATAGAGCCCATAATCTTTTAGGGGAGGCACTTCAATCTCAGGGCAAGGTTGAGCAGGCTATACCATATTTTCGTGAAGCATTGAATCTTAATCCTGATTTTGTGAATGCATACAACAATATGGGTATCGCGCTACAATCCCAGGGGTTGATTGATGAGGCGATAAGCTACTATCAACAAGTCGCTGAAATTGCCCCTGATAATGCCAGCGTTTATTTCAATTTGGGCAGTGCCCTTAAATCACAACGTAAGCTTGACGAGGCCGCCGGATACCTTCGTCGGGCAATAGAGCTAAAGCCGGACTATGCTGAAGCTCATAATAATTTGGGTAATGTACTTCAATTACAGGGTAAATTAGACGAAGCAGTCGGTCACTTCAAAGCTGCGTTGGAGATTAATCCTGCCGATGCTTTTGCACACTATAATCTTAGTCTGGTTCTTAGGGCGACAGGTGATTTTGGTCAGTCACTCGAGCATCTTCAACGGACAGCGGATTTAAAACCAGATTGGCCAGCGCCTTTAAGTACTATGGCCTGGATGTTAGCTACTAATCCTGATTCGAAATTGCGTGATGGGCAAAAAGCTATGGCTTTTGCCGAGCGTGCAGCCGAGATGACGAGATATCAAAACCCGGTGGTGCTTGATGCGTTGGCTGTTTCGTATGCAGCGGTAGGGAAATTTGACCAGGCCGAAGAAACTGCGCAAACAGCTATCAAAATAGCGGTTGCAGTTAAAGCTGAGAGGCTTGCTAATCAAATCCGCGTTCGATTAGAACTTTACAGACAAAAGAAACCTTACTTAGAATCCAGTATGCCCTCTAAGTAGTGATTACGCCAACACATCGCTCGCATATATCGGAGTGCTTATCGTCAGTTCCAACGCTTGGCCAAAAATTCCAACAGCGTTGACATTTTTGGTGGCTGCTTTTTTCTGCTGTAACAGTTGTTTCGCCAGTGCCTTTTTCTAAGTTGATTTCGCTGACTATGCACAAAGCGGCGAACTGCTCGAGTCCAAAATCGTTCAGAAGTGAAATTAACTCCTCATCACTGGTGCTAACGGTCACGCTGGCCTGTTGATTGCTCGCGATTGTTTGCTTTTGTCTCAAGCCCTCCAGGACTCGCAGGACTTCATCTCGCAGGGTCATTATTTTGTCCCACTGTTGTTGGGAGCTTTGATAGTCAATTGAATCGTCGGTTTTTGGTATCGAAGCCAGATGCACGCTTTCGGTATCCTCAGATTTGAACTTCATAACTGTCCATGCTTCTTCGGCGGTGTGTGCTAATATCGGTGCCAACATTCGAACGAGGGAATCCAGAATTTTGTACATCGCAGTCTGGCAACTCCGGCGCGACGGACTGTCTTTGCCGTCACAGTATAGTCTATCTTTGAGCACGTCCATATAGATGCTGCTCATCTCGACGGTGCAGAAGTTA
>JAGLSU010000121.1 GCA_023135935.1 Planctomycetota bacterium | reverse complement strand
ATAGGTGACGTCGAAAATCCGACTTATAAACAAATGCGTGATGTCACGGAGGAACACAAAGACAGGGAACTTGTCCTCGGAGTGTTGCGGGCGGACGCTAAAGGTGTTGAAAGAAAAGTTTTGGTTACCGTTGTTCCTGAGCGCCGTAGCGGCAGGGTATTGATTGGTATTGTTGTTACGCTCGATGCCGAGCATACGGTTGTAGCTAAGACAATTCCTGTCCAAGGCAAGCTTGAAGCGCTTGCGATTCCATCGGGTGCCAGGATAACGAAAATCGGTGGCAAAAAGGTATCGAATTTTTATGATATCAGCAGGCAAATCAAACTTAATTCCGGTAAGCGTGTTACCATTGCTTATCGTCTTGATAATAATAAAAAAGGCGGGATTGCGGTAGATATTGGTGATGCGGAAAGTTTTATCACCGCCAAGCCGAGCCTTGCTGAGTTTATTCCGTTTAGGATGTCGGAAAGGCTTTACAAGGCCAGCGGCCCGATTAACGCGATTGGGATGGGTTACAGAAAAACGTATATGTTCGTTGCTCAGACGTATGTAACGTTGAAACTTTTGGTTAGCGGTCTGGTCAGCACCAAGGACCTTATGGGCCCCGTGGGCATTCTTACTTTTAGTTACAAGATAGTCGCGGAGCAGCCGTTTATTTATTACGTCTATTTTCTTGGCTTGATAAGCGCGTGTATCGCGGTATTTAATTTTTTACCGTTGCCACCGCTTGACGGAGGTCATATGATATTGCTGCTGATTGAGAAGATTAAAGGTTCGGCATTGAGTGAGCGGGTTCATGCGGCTGTGGCTTATGCCGGATGGGTACTTATAGGTTCGTTTTTCCTTTACGTGACTTTCAACGATATTGTTAAAGGTTTTTTCAGCTAATCGGGCTGTTAATATAGATACGGAGTTATATCAGCGGATGGAAGGGATTGAGATGCAGGCTGATGGGCATAACGGAAATAATGCCTTGGATACTCTTAAGAAATCCGACATAAAAGTTTACGAGCTTATAGGCAGGCAATCGCAGGGGATTCAAACCTTCGAACAATATCACAAGGGTATCCTTGATGCCTTAAGAACCGAAGATGGTATAGTTTATGATTTGATAGCAGCCGAGCACACCCGAGTTCAGGATACGATTCAACTTATCGCCGCGGAGAATCAATGTTCGCAAGCGGTCTTGGCGGCTCTTGGTTCTGTTGCTCAAAATAAAACAACGGAGGGTTTTCCCGGCGCGAGATTTCATGGTGGAAGCGAAGTTGTTGACGAGATAGAAACTCTCGCCGCGGCCAGAGCCAAAGAAGTTTTCGGCGCGCGATATGCGAATGTTCAACCGCACTCCGGCAGCACAGCTAACCAGATTGTTCTCGCAGCGTTACTGAACAGCGGCGACAAGATATTGAGTATGGGGTTTGACCAGGGCGGACATCCTTCGCACGGTGCGGCTGAATCGTTGATTGGTAAATTATTCGAAGTGGAAAGCTATTATGTTGATAGGGACAGTTTTCTGCTGGATTATGAAGCGATTCGTCAACAGGCACTTAACTTCAGACCCAAACTGATTATATGCGGGGCGACAGCGTATTCGAGGACGATAGATTTTGCCGAATTCAGAAGTATTGCCGATGAGGTCGGAGCGTTTTTGCTTGCGGATATCTCGCATATATCGGGATTGGTTATAGCTGGGGCGCATCCGTCGCCTATGAATTATGCGCACTTTACAACGACGAGCACTTATAAGCCGGGCGGCCCACGAGGCGGACTTATATTGATGGGAGAAGATACGGCTTTGTGCAAACGGATAGAACAGGCTACTTTTCCCGGTGTGCAGGGAACGCCTTATTTGAATCACATCGCAGCCAAAGCGGTTTTCTTTAAAGAGGCGCTATCCGAAGAATATAAAGCGAGACAATTTGAAATCGTAGAAAACGCCAGGAGGTTAGCTTATAATTTAGTGGGGTTGGGATACGATGTTCTTACCGGCGGGACAGACAACCATATGGTTCTGGTCAATGTCGCTAATTTCAAAAAGGGTCTGACGGGTATTATAGCGCAGAAGTGTCTTGAGGACTGCGGAATAGTTATCAATATGAATAAGCTGCCCTATGACAAAAGATGCGCGACGGTTACCAGCGGGATGAGACTCGGTACGCCGATAGTTACGAAAAACTCAATGGGCGTCGAGCAGATGGATGAAATAACTTCTTTAGTAGATGCGGTATTGAAAGAGGTTCAGGTAGTTAGCGAAACCGAATACGAACTTGACGAATCTTTCTGTGACGAGATAAGGGGACGGGTTAAAAAGTTGTGCAGCAGGTTTCCGATGCGATAAATTTTTTCTGCGATGAAATGTATACATATCCTAAGGGGGGAAAAGCGGGGTTTTCTCACCACTGCTCGTCTTCCGTCATTAAAAAACGGCTGTTAATCTTCGTGTTTTTAAGGTGACATTGCTTATTGATGAACGAAGATATGTTGTTAATTATTGGCGGCTGGATTATAATCACTGCCTAATATATGGTTCATTTATATTGAAGGTAAAAAGATGCGTAATGACGAGGTCAAGATTTTGGATGAGCAGTGGGATTATCTAGTTGTCCTTGACGCCTGTCGGTACGATTATTTCGAACGGATGTATAAAAAGTTTTTCGATAAGGGGACACTGTCGAAGAAGATTAGTAAGGCCTCGCATACCTCAGAATGGCTTAGAAGCAACTTCAGGGAATATGTAGATTTGGTTTATGTTTCGAGCAATCCACATATAAATTCGAACAGAGCTATTTGTGGATTCAGTGCCAAGCAGTATTTTTTTAAGGTCTACGATATTTGGCACACGCATTGGAACAAGAAATTAGACACTGTTGAGCCGGATATATTAACCGAGCAGGCAATCAAAATAGTTAACAGACATCATGATAAAAAGGCGATTATTCATTATATGCAGCCACATGAGCCGTATCTGACTTGCAAACATCTATCCTCCGTGTCTCGTTACGAGGTTAGGGATAAGCAAAATCCCGTTTTTTATTTTATTTACAGATGTTTGAATCGGCTAATGCTGCTTTTTGGTATTAAAAGTCATTTAGTTCGTTGGCGCATCATGAGATTGCTTAGGCTTGAGATTCCGTCCCAAATATATAGGATTGTACGAAGTGAAGGGCCGGAAGCACTTAAAGATTATTATGAAGCGAATCTAAGATGTGTCCTTTCGTCGGTAAAGAATTTGGTTGGTCAGTTGGGTGGACGAATTGTGATTACATCGGACCATGGCGAAATGCTTGGCGAAAAGGGTTTGTATGGTCATTGGCCCGGCGCTAACCAGCCGGAACTTCGCGAGGTTCCCTGGTTAGTTATTGATAAGCCCAAAAAGGATGTCGATGTATCCGGCGAAGTTGAGGAGCAAGAACCAGAAGCCCCTGATGCGACGGACGAAGAGATTAAAGAGAAATTAAGGCATCTCGGATATCTTTAGAGGCATTAAGTTAAACTTATAATTAAAGCGATTTATTATGGCAGAATTGATCTCTAAAACCGGAGAGCGGGTAATACCAGAGGATTTTAAATCCAGGCAAGAGTATATTCTTTACTTACGTCATTTATTCGCATACGAATTTGCGAAACATCAGATACCGAAAGACAGCGTTGTTCTGGAAGTGGGGTGCGGGGAAGGCTATGGGGCGAATGTGCTTTCCCAAGAAGTGAAGAAGATTTTTGCATTGGATGTAGATAAAAATGCAGTTGCGCATGCCTCGAAGAAATACGGGTCGGAGAATTGTATTTACAGGGCGTATGACGGTGCAAAAATTCCTTATGAGGATGCCAGTTTCGATGCGGCTGTTTCTTTTCAAGTGATAGAGCATATTGAAGATGACGCGAATTATGTTTCACAAGTTCATAGGGTCTTAAAAAAAGATGGGATGTTTATCTGCACAACGCCCAATAGGACTCACAGGTTAAAGCCGGGACAAAAACCTTTGAATGAATTTCATGTGAGAGAATATTATCCACATGAACTGGAAAGTCTTCTGAAAAGTAAGTTTTCAGATGTGAAGGTATGGGGGATTCGTGGAAACAAAGAGGTGCAAGCAATTGAGATGGAAAGGGTGAAGCCGGTTTTTGACCCAACCCTTGACCCTTTGAATCTAAGAATGTTGATGCCGAGACCACTGAGACGGGCGATTAGTAAAATTATAAAAAATGTCACTCGTAAGAACCCGAAGGATGGAAGTGACGTAGACTTTCTTGATAAGTATAGCCTGGATGACCATTACGTGATAAAAGATAATATCGAAGAGAGTCTGGCGTTACTGGCAATTTGTAAAAAATAATTTTGATGCGACCTTTATGTTAACAACAATCAAACAGAAACTTAGAGAGAGCGGGACTCTGTTGTTATTTGGGTCTCTTCGGGTTATAGGGCAGGTTTTTGGGATGGTAACTCCGCTGGTGGTGGCGAAGTTTTTTGCGCCGGAGCTGTTCGGCAGTTACAGTTTGGCGAAGATGATAGCATTCTTTTTCGCGACACTTCTGATAGATTCGTCACAAACTCCGTTTGTTGTTTTTGCCAACCGAGAGAGGCAAGAAACGGGAAAGATTAATAAGGCATTTTCCGTGCAATGTGTGTTTCTGGCGTTGGGTTTTTGTGTGTTTGCCGTGTTCACGCTTTCATTAAGCAAATATATTACAGCGTTTGCGAAGATTAGTTATGTGGATTTGGTTTTTGTGTCACTCGGTTTCGTTGGTATTGCATTGAAGACTTTTCTGTGCAATCTCTTTATGGCCTTGGGGCAGCGGATAAAGAACTCGCTTGCGGAGTTGGTTTTCGGGTTTTCCAGTTTAGTCCTGATTTTCCTCTTTTATTTTATCGGCCAGGTAAACCTGCGAATGGTTTTTCTTATATATCCACTGTCTGCAATTGTTTTGGCGGTTGTTTTTTTCAGAACTGTCGATTTTAAGCAGCTGTTTCCTTTCTATTTAGAAAGGCAATATTTTAACAAGACGTTTAATTTTACCAAGTGGGTCTTTTTAGGGGTGACCGCTGTTTATTTTATAAATTGGGGAGACAATTTAGTTCTCAGGTATTTTGTTTCGATGGAAGATATCGGGGTTTACAATCTTGGCTACCAGTTTTTCAAGGGGACAATGATTTTGTTCGCTACTTTAGGGGCTTATTTTTTGCCTTTTATAAGTCAGCACATCAATGACCCGAAGAAAATCAGGGAATATCTCTACCACAAAAGACCCATGATACTTTTTGCCGGAGCGATTGTGATTGCTATCGGTTTTTTGTTAACTCCAAAAATATTAGGAATGATATACGGCGAAACCTACATTGAAAGTGCTGCGGTATTGAGGGTGCTTTTGATTGGGACATTAATTTACCTTTACAATGTATTTTATAATCCAATCATGAATGCTCTGGAAAAATACAAATTTATACATTTAACTAATGTGGTTCAGGTATTGCTTAATGTCATATTGAACATTGTTTTGATACCCATATATGGAATGATTGGAGCCGCGGTAGCAACGGTAATTGCCTATGCCTGCAAAGCGATTATGTTCGAGATTTACTTCAGATTAAAGATAAAAAAGTTGTTTGCGGTATAGGGGTCGGGGGTTAATTCGACATCAGCATTTTTTCGGCTTGGGCTAGGATTGTATCGACATGTAGTTCATTCATACAGATGGGGTTTTTGCAGGTCAGGATTAGCTTGCCGTATTGGCAGGGCGCACAGGGGACTTCGTGTCTTATTGTTACGGACCGGGGGCAAGCGGGGCCGTTTTTGATTTCGCAGGTTGGGCCGAAAATTATAATTGAAGTTGTTTTGACGGCATCGGCTATATGCATCGGCCCGCAGTCGTTTCCGATTGCAAGATTGGAATTTTGCAGGACCCATGCGGTTTCTTCAAGGGACAGTTTCCCCCGCAGGTCGAT
>JAGLSU010000120.1 GCA_023135935.1 Planctomycetota bacterium | reverse complement strand
GGACTGGTCTGCGTCGCCAGAGAAACCGTCTCGGCTAAACTGATTCGCCCTGTTTGCTCCAGTTGACGTAAGATGGGATTATTCTGAATCGTGGACTGATTGGGGTCATTTAACAGAGCCGTTTCCTTTGGTCCGAATGAATCCTGCCAGCTTTTGTCGAGAATTTCTGCAACCTTCTTGTCGGCCTGCAAAGAAGCTTTGTCAGCATCCATACCGCAGCCGCACATGGCCAAAGCGATGCAAACCAAACAACATATCAACGTAATGGAAAATGACTTGCAAATCATAAACTTCCAACTCTGTTTATTGCTAAACTTTAAGTTCCGGTTGTAGATGTTACATACATCTACGGTTTTCGTATCCCGACCAATTCTCCCGGCGTCAGTTTCATCTCTGGCGGAATTTTAATCAGGAACGGCCGGCCCCACTGAGGTATTCTGGAATTTCGCCACAAGCGTATTGGCATTTGTTCAATAACCGGCCCGACGTATTCAACCTGTGATTTGGCAATCTGTGCGGGACTGGTATTTTTGATAAGTTCTACCTTTGTTCCTTTTTGAATCTGACTTATCTGCTCTTGGCTGGCATAGGCAATAATTTCTCGGGGCTCAATTTCGCTTACTGCGAATATTGATTCTCCTGCGGTGATAACCTCGCCGGACTTCCGTAAAACATCTTCACCTGGCCTGCTCAAATTTGCTTCATTTGAATTCCCGCGAATTGAAATTACGACACCATTGATTGGGGACTTCAATTCTAACGGCTGAAGTCTCGCGAGTAATTCGTTCATTAGCTGCTCTTGAACCTTTATTGCTTTACGCACAACATCAAGAGCACCATCGGCCGAGGGGCGGTAGGGCTCGTTTTGTTTATATTCGGCGTATCGCTGTAGGGATTGTTTCAAATCGTTTTTGGACTGTTCGAGAAGACGCTCATTCTCCTCTATCTTTTTTAATAGAGTTTCGTACAGCACCCTTGCCTTTTCCAGTTTGTATGGTTTGACTACATCTTGTTCCAGGAGCTTCTGAGTGATTTTGTACTCTGAATTTAAATCTCCAAGTAATATTCGGTCAGAGGCAAGAAAGGCTTTTAACTCGAGTATACGAAGCCTCGTGTTTTCGACATCAAGTGCAAATCTTCTTTCGTCCACAAAGTAGCTGATTTGTCTATCAGTTTTTTCAGCTAGATAACCGTCCTGGATAGTGACCAATTGAGCGGTCAGATGTGCGATTTCTGCCCGGATTGTATCCAATTGAGCATCCAGGGTTTCATCTTCCAGGACCGTATCAACGATTGCCAATGTTTGCCCGATGGTGACTTTTTCAAATAATTGGGTAGGGACGCTTCTCAGGCGACCAGTGCATGTAGTGGCTATCTGATGTACTTGGCCTTGAGCAATGCCCAGTATCTCGAACCGTTGTGAACGATAAGAGTAAAGAGCAACCACCATTCCGAGTACTGACAACCATACCAATAAAGGCAGTATATGCAAATTCAACCGACCGAAACGGTAATTTTTTGAGCTTATCTTTCTCATAACCTTAAGCTATATCTCCAGCAGTTGCTCCTGCATGGTCAGATAGATGTTACTGATACCCTCTACCTTTTCCAGTTCGAACAACATTAACTCATTTTTTGCGGCATTTTTTACTAATAGTTGATAAGTATACTCGACATCGGAAGTGCCAGTTGCGCCTTCCTGAGCGGACAGAAGTGCGAATTTGCCACAGAAGCGACTAAGAGTAGCAGGAATAGAATGGCTAGGCCCCATATGCCCTGTGAGATTAAACCGTAAAAAAGCATTATGAGGTTCGTGTGTGCCGAAACCAGTCACGTGAAGATATATAGCTATCAAACACAAAACAACGGTACCTATTATGGCTATGGCGTATCGCTGAGAACCAGCTGCCATACCAATTACCAACTCACAGAAAATAAAAACCATGTCACGAGTGTCTTTGATTACATTGCGGAAACGTACGATAGCCAGAGCACCCATTAATCCAAAAGCAGTAATGATATTATTGCCGATGACTGTCATGATTATTGCTACCAAGACACATATCAGAATTAAAGACTGGACGAAGTTCTTCGAATAAGACAAACCGCTGTGAGTGAAGTAATAGACCCACGCTATAACCTGTCCCAGTACAAACGCCAGCAACAGTGACAAGAGCACGCTCTCAGCAGTAAATGTGTTCATTAGCGATGAGCTGCCGTCCAAAATTTGCCAAATTTTATCCATAGCTAATAAATTTACAGTTTATAAGCATTAAACCCCGACTGGCAACCATGCATAACAGATATCCCATATTTAGATATGGATTTCCGCTGCAAGTCAAAATGCCTGATTATCTGTTCTATCCATGTGGGGTAGTAGTCTGTAAACTTTATCTCCAAAATCACTTTGTTTAGTAATAATTCCTGCCAGCCATGGCCGTTAAAACTTACATCCGGTGCTGAAGTCATGTTATAGCGAAGATTCCGGTCGAATGTTACACGCGCCCGTCTATCTGCAATACACTCAAAGGCCTGGCGAAGGTATTGTATCCGCACTATAGGCATGCCTCCTATACTTCTATGGTACAATTGAAATTGCTCTAAAGCTTTACCCTCTGAACCATTACTTCGTGATGAGGGAATCATACCTGAAATCAAAGGTGCTACATCAGAATGTATAACCTTGGCGCGACTCTTGATTATGACGGTGTTGGCTCGACGCTTGATTTCGAAGAAACGCGGGTAATTCGGTTCATCAGTGTAACTTCGAATACGAAGCTTAAAGCGATTTTTTTTACCGGTCAAACTTTCACGACAAAGCATTAAATCGTCTGAATCCAGATAGAGACTGACTATAGGATAGCAACCGTTTGATTGGCAGTGGCGGTCCGGACGGGTATGGGGCTTGATGAACTGCGCGATAGCTGATGCTTTGGACTCGCTGATGAGATACTTCATCTCATAACGGCACCAAATACCACGGTTACCAGATATATTTTTTGACACCCTCCTTATCACGGCACACCCATCCTTTACTAAGCGTCAATAATACGTTTCATCCCTGAATACAAAACACTCCACCACAAGCTAGTCGACGGCTGTGGTTCTATCTACATTGCTCGGGATTAAAAAAAGATTGCTCACCGCCAGTCCCCTTTAACTCTGGGGACATCATTGAAACCAGAGCCTTATCTTTTTCCCAACAGTGAGTGGATAAGCCTAAAGCACCCCCAAAGCATTTCCACCGCTCCTCCTGCTAACCTAAACATACTGCCAGTTTACCAATTTGGCACTACAAAGTCAAGCTAATTTCACGCTCTCAGGCCATCTAAGGCCATTTAAGCTGTTTTGAAAAAGGACAAAGGGCTATTGTATCCCAAGGATGCAACCAGCCCTAAGTCCTATATTCTATCCAAACTAAACAAGTTCCTGCAGTAGCAGGCAGGTCTATAATAAATAAACCACTAATTATAAGACTTACCAAAGCGGAGCAAATTCAGCAAAATCTCTGAAGTCTACAAATGTGTCGTTGTTGAAATCGCAGAGATTTCCTCCTAAATCATCAAGCCAATTTTCACTTATTATCATAATGTCAAGCCAATCAATAACACCATCACAGTAAACGTCATAGATATTGGTACCTCTGTAATGCTCGCCGGATTGGTCTTCGAGGACATCTGTGTATGCCACCTCGTTTGGTTCGAAGGTGTGATAAGGCATACTTGGTGTTATAGTGCCGGACCAGTTGTAGTCTACCCAAACTTCGTAGTAACCGCTCGCATCGCTTGTATCGACACCGCCGCCACTGCTTGCACTAACCACTGCGCCTTCTAACGGCAGGTCGCAGGAATTTACAATGTATCCAGAGATGATGTATGTCATCAGTGTTCCCGTATAGTCCTGGTCGTTCTGGTCAGCCGTGACATCAGAGTACGATATACTATTTGGCTCAAAGGCGTGAGCATACTTTGATGGTACTACGTCGCCGGACCAGTTGTAGTCTACCAGAACTTCGTAGTAACCGCCCGCATCTGTTGTATCGTAGCCGCCACCGTAATACTTGGTTGTGTATGCGCCTCCGTTGCTATCCGGTGTCATCAATACTCCTTCAATTGGTGTGACGTCATCAGATTCTAAAGCGTAACCGGAGATGACATACGTCGATAACGTCGCATTGTAATCATCCACTAAGTCAGAGGTGACATTAATGTATGTTATGACGTTCGGCTCGAAAGTGTAACCTGCCTTTGCAGGTGTAGCTGTTCCCGACCAACCATAAGGTATCGAAATTTCATAGTAACCATCAGCGTCGGTTGTATCAATTTCTCCACCGTTGTTGTTTGCGTCTACTACTACACCCTCAATCGCTGTGACACTATCAAGTTCGGTGATATAACCGGAGATGGTACGTGGCATCGGACCGTCCGAAACTACCAGGTCAACTGCCGT
>JAGLSU010000012.1 GCA_023135935.1 Planctomycetota bacterium | reverse complement strand
AAGACGGATTTGATTGTGAGTTATCATCCTGTGATTTGGGACGGGTTGAAAAAGGTCACCAGTGACGGAGTAGTTTATAATCTGATTCGTTCCAACATCGCGGTTTATTCGATACATACGGCATTGGACGCGGCGGTTGGCGGGGTTAATGACGGGTTGGCTGAGATGGTCGGGATTAGTGACGGTAAACCGCTCGGTGATTATGTTTGTGAGGAAGGCGACGAGAATTATAAGCTGGTAGTTTTTGTGCCGGTGAAATCTTTGGGTAAGGTATCGAGTGCGGTTTTTAAGGCGGGCGCCGGGCATATCGGCAGCTACAGCCATTGCGGGTTCAGCGCAAGAGGTGAGGGAAGTTTTTTGCCGTTGGAAGGTGCGCGGCCTGCGATAGGGAAAAAGGGAAAGTTAGAAAAAGTTGCGGAGACACGGTTCGAGGCGATAGTGCCGGGTGGGAAACTCGAGGGTTGTGTGGAGGCGATGCGGAAGGCGCATCCGTATGAGATGCCGGCATTCGATGTTATAAGGTTATACGATTGCGAAAGTAAATTCGGTTTGGGGCGAGTTGGGAAATTGGCTGAGCCGATGCAAATATCGCAGATTATTAAGCGGATAAAGAAGCAAACCGGCGCGAAGGCAGTTGGTATTGTCGGGAAAGAGAAGCGGCTGGTAAAGAAGGCGGCTGTTTGCGCGGGTTCATGCGGGAAGATTATTGATTCGGTGATTGCCGGCGGATGCGATTTATATGTCACGGGTGAATTGAAGCATCATCAGGCATTGGCAGCGCAGGAGGCGGGATTGACGTGTATTTGTTTGAGTCATACCGTTTCGGAGCGTTTTATATTAAAGAAATTGGCTTTGCAGTTACGAAAACAGATAAAGGAAGTGACAATTAAGATAAGTAAGAAAGACGCAGACCCCTTTGAATGGAAGAAAGTATGACGGAAGAACACAAAGACGAAATTACGGAAGAGGTAGAGGAGCAGGCAACGAAAGAGGAGCAATCGCCGGAGGCGGAGGTAGAAGTTGAGGGTGAACCGGAGCCGGAAGTTGAGTTGACGGCGGAGTCGGTGGTTGAGGCGGTATTGTTTGCCAGTGACGAATCGCTGTCGGAGAAGCGGCTTGGGGATATTGTTGAGACGAGCGCAAAGCAGATTCGCCAGCACGTTAAGAATCTCAATGATAAATACGCGGGGAACAATAGCTCATTTCGGATAGAGCAGATTGCGGGCGGTTATCAGATGCTGACGTTGAGTCCTTATAATAACTGGCTGAAAAAACTTCTTCGTGCCCGCAGTGACGGTAAGTTGAGTCCGGCGGCATTGGAGACGCTTGCGATAATAGCATACAGACAGCCGGTGATTCGTGCCGATGTCGAGGTGATTCGTGGTGTCGCGGCGGGTGAGATGATACGCGGTTTGATGTACAAGGGGTTGGTAAAAATAGTTGGCAGAGCGGAGATATTGGGTCGGCCTATGCTTTATGGAACGACGAAAAAGTTTTTAGAGATATTCGGTTTGAATGCGCTGAAGGATTTGCCCAAGGTCGAAGAGCTTAAAGAGCCGCTGTCAGAAAAGAAGCCCAAGGAAATAGCGGAAGTTCAAGAAGAGCAGGAACCGCAGGAAACACAAGAGGAACAGGAAGCGCAAGAATCGCAGTAATTATTCGAAGGTTTTTAGTTGGTACAACGGTTGGCTACCACTGCGAGAGGGGTTTCAATTCGGTGGTTTCGACGTGGCCGTCTGGCCAAACTGGTGAGAGCAGGACAGCAATGCGAACATTTCCTTCTGCCCTGGGTGTGAGAACCATAAGTCTGCTGACATCTTCATTATCTTCCTGGGGCGGAGCTTGTTCGGCGGAGCGAACGGTGAATTTTGCTCGGGCAGGGGAAAGAATTTTGGCTATAAGTTTTTTACCTTCGAGAGTAAGTTCGGCGGTTTTTTTGTCAGTGACTATAGCGGCTTCGGTTGTCAATCCCCAGGCGATTCGACATGGTTTTTGGATTTCGAATTCATCCTGAACGAGTACGGCGCGGCGGTTTTGAATCATCTTGAGGCCCCGGGTGACTTTTTGTGCGAAGTCTTTGTAAGCGGTTGTCAGGTCGATGGTGACAAATGGGGAGGATTTATCGGGGTTGAATTTGATAAACTTTGCTTCTGCGAGTTCGTCCTGGTTCTGGTTATTTATTACGGGGACGTTGTGACTTTCCGAGCGGAGTCGGTAATAGGTCCAGCGTTTTTGTCCTTTTCCTCTTCTCCAATAACCGGGCAGGTCGTAATCATCTTTGCCAAGGTCATAGACCCATCGCACGTCGAGGGCGTCCATTACGAAAGTGCCCAGGTCAAGGTGTCCGTGGTCGACCTGATTGAAGCCGGCTTTGATACCAACGAACAGCGCGTCGTCGTCATCCCAGGTGCTTCTAAAAAAGGCAGTTTCCACGCGTCCGTGGAAATATCGGTCGAGTTTTCTGGACAGCGGCTTTGATGACGGAGGCAGATACCAAACTACGTGTTGCGGTTTTGCGCGTTCATCGGTGAGTAGGAAGTGTTCGTCATCGGCGATGAATTGATTGTCGAATTTTTTCGCCAGCCAGAACATAGCGGGCATGGGGACACGTTCTTCATCGTCATCACAGTCGGCGAAATTAAATATCAGGTCCGTTGGTCCGGTCATATGTATAGGGAAGAATCCGGCATTTGAGATGCCTTCGAATTGTGAGAGGCCGAAGTCTTTTCCGAGAGCGGTATCGAGAGCTGACAGTCCATACGCGAGATATCGAGTTGCATAGTCCCAGTAGCCCGGCCCTTCCATCCATGCGCCCTCCGGTGCATACGAAGCAAGTGCCTTTGGCATAGAAGCGAGTGCATGTGAAATGATTCGTTCTGCATATTCCGGGTCTGTTTCGGCAACGGCAAGAGCGCCTACTATTAGTCCATTGTTACAGACAATGTTCCAGTTGAATGACGAGCCGGTCCACCAACCGGAGACTAAATCTTTGTTTCCGGGCATAGAACCCGCCCCGCCATAGGCCTGCAGTCCCGGTTTCATGCCGTATTGTATGATTGCGGTTTTTATTTTTTGGCGCGATTGGTCATCGAGGTAATGATAGAACCAATCATATCCGAGTCCGACGGCGTGTGACATTTCGGCGACATCAAGAAAGTGCATGGGGTTCCAGTCTTTGAAGTTCGAGACGGCGAGCAGTTCTTCTTTTGCTTTTTCGGCATATTTTTCATTGCCGGTCCATCTGTAGGCCAAGCCGAGGGCATAGACACGACGGAGACACTCTCTTGAAACTTTGAGGAGTCGTTTCCCTTTTTTTCTGTAGATGAGGGTTCGTTTTAACATGTACTTGTCGGCTTGGGACAAAGAGTCCGCGATGTATCTTTGGAGGGTTTTATCTGTTTTGTACAGCTGTTTTAGTTTTTGGAGTTCGGAGTCTTTCAGCATCAATCGCGGGTGGTTTTTGTCAAGTGTGGTTAAGATTTCGGAGCGTTTTGGAATGGCTATTGTTTGCACTGCCGAAACAGATTGACAACAAATCAGGACAATAACAAAAGCAATCAATTTAAGTTTGTATATATTCTTCAACGGTCTACTTCCATTTCTTCAGCGGTCTTATTTTAGTTTCATTGACAACTTTTCCATCCGGCCAAACGGGTGAGAGCAAGACAGCGATTCTGACGCTGCCTTTTGAATTCGGCAGGCGTATCATAAGGCGGTCAGTGCCTTTATTTGTTTTTTGTGGTGGTTTTTGTTCTGCGGACTCTATGGTGAATTTGGCATTTTTGGGGGAAAGGATTTTGGCTACAAGTTTTTTGCCCTCATGGGTAAGTTCGGCGATGTTATCCTGGGTGATATTAATATCGGTGGTGGTTGTCAGGCCCCAGGAAATTTCATACGGTTTTTTGAGTTCGAATTCATCCTGGATGAGGACAGCGCGACGGTCCTGAATTACCGCAAGGCCACGAGTGACCTTGGTTGCGAACATTTTGTAGGCACTTGTCAGGTCGATTTTAGCAAAAGCGGAAGACTGTTCTGATTTGAAGTCGGTAAATTTTACTCTGGCATATTCGTCTTGATTCTGGTTGTTAATCATGGGGATATTGTGGCTGAAGGAGTTCATACGATAATATGTCCATCTTGTACCGCCTTTTTTTCTGTCCCAGTAGCCAGAGAGGTTGTAGTTATCTCTTCCGAGGTCCTTTATCCATCGTATTCCGAGCGCATCGAGTTCAAAATTTCCTAAGTCGAGATGGCCGTGACCAACATTATTGAATCCGCCTTTGATACCAACGAACAGCGCGTTCGGGTCGTCCCAGCTGCTTCTGAATACGGCTATCGATACCGGACCGCGAAAATATTTGTCGAGGTCTTTTTGGTGCGAGGTATTTTTCGAGGGTGGTAAATACCATATTACATGGTGCGGTCTGGCAAAATGGTAACGACGGCCGTGGTTTTTCGCGATTACGTTATGTTCGTCGTCCGAGATAAGTGAATTGTTGAATTTTTTTGCCAGGTAGAACATACACGGCATCAGTCTTCTACGACTTCTCGAATTGGTATCTCCATAATTTAAATTTCTTCCGGTTGGTCCGGCAAGATAGATGGGGAACAGTCCGGTTTCAGTCAGGCCCGGAAATTGAGAGAGTCCGAAGTCCGTACCCAGCGCGGTTTCCATAGATGTCAGGCCGTAAGCGAGGTATCTTGTGGCATAGTACCAGTACATCAGGCCCTCGCCCCAAGCACCCTCGGGGGCATATGATTGTAGGGCAGTAGGTATCGAGGCGACCGCTTTTGGCACGATGACTTTGGCGTAGATTGGGTCGGTATCAGCGATGGCTAGTGCGCCGATTACCAAGCCGCTGTTGCAGACGAAGTTCCAGTTGTATTTGTTTTTTGTCCATCTTGCGCCTTCGGCTTCATAGGACTGAATGCCCACTTTCATACCATTTTTTATGAGTCCGGCTTTGATTTTTTCTCGTGTATCGTCATCGAAATAGTGGTAGAGCCAATCATATCCGAGTCCGACGGCGTGTGACATTTCGGCAGTATCGAGGAAGTGCGCGGGGTTCCAGTCTTTGAATTCGCAGACGGCAAGGAGATTTTCGGTTGCTTTTTCGGCGTAGTTCGGGTCGCCGGTCCATCTGTAAGCAAGTCCGAGGGTAGAAATTCTTCTTAGGCAATCTCTGCTGGTTTCTAAAAGTCTTGGTCCTTTTTTCTTATAAGTAAGTGGTGGTTTTTCGAGATAGTAATCGGCGACGCGAATAACATCTTTTATATACCGCTGGAGTACTTCATCTTTTTCGTGCTGGGCTTTTAGTGCCTGCAGTTGGTCGTCTTTTAACATTAATCGCGGGTGGTTTTTGTCGAGAGTGTCGAGGACGGTGTTTGGGTCAACGATAATTTCTATTTTCGGTTCTGGTTTGGGTTTGGTTTTTTGTTGTTTTTCGACCTCGGCTTGGTTGCATCCTGAAAGGGATAAGAATAAACAAGCTATAATTGCGGTCAATAAAATTGGTTTAAGTTTAGTGGTGTCTATCATAATTTATTTCCATTGTGTTAGCGGTTTTAGTTCTACGGTTTCTACAATACCATTTTTCCATACCGGCGAAAAGAGGACGGCAACAGTGAGGCTGCCTTTGGTTTCGGGCAGGCGAATCATAAGGCGTTTGAAACCAGTATTCGGTTCTTCGGGTGGTTTTTGTTCAGCGGATTCGACGGTGAATTCGGCATTGGCGGGTGAAAGGATTTTGGCTACAAGTTTTTTGCCGTCGATGGTAAGTTCGGCGATATTTTTGTTAAGTGTTATATCAGCATCGGTTGTCATGCCCCAGGCAACTTCGCAGGGTTTTTCGATTTGGAATTCGTCCTGAACGAGAACCGCGGTTCTGTCTTCGAGAATTGCCAGGCCGCGCATGGTTTTTTTCGCGAATTGGCCATAGGCCGCTGTTAAATCCACGACCGCAAAGGCGGAAGATTTTTTGGAGTTGAATTTTGTGAATTTTGCTTTGGCTAACTCAAACTGATTTTTGTTATTTATTAACGGGACATTATGACTTTCGGAACGGAGTCGATAGTATTGCCATCTGGCACCTGCTACCCCCCTTTTCCAGTAACCGGGGAGGTTGTAGTAATCGCGGCCGAGGTCCTTTGCCCATCTGCGTCCTAATGCGTCAATCCAGAAGGTTCCGAGGTCGAGGTGTGCGTGGCCAACGTTATTGTATCCGGATTTGATACCGGCGAAGAGTGCATTGGGGTCATTGAATTTGCTTCGGAAGACAGCAGCTCCTACAAGGCCATTGAAATGGTAGTCGAGTTGCCTGGTGTAGGATTTTTCTTTTGATGGCGGAACGTACCACATAATATGCTGGGGGCTGGCGGTGTGGTTTTTAAGTACGTCGTGTTCGGCATCGGAGATGATGGGATTATTGAATTTTTTTGCCAGCCAGAACATCGGGTGCAGAGGAATTCTTGAATTTTTTCTTTGTGTTTTACTGTCATCGCCAAAATTGATATAGAGCTTTGTGGGGCCGGCGGCATAGTTTGGAAACAGGCCGGTGGTTGAAAGGCCCTTGTATTTTGACAGGCCAAAGTCATTACCCAAAGCCGAATCGAGAGCGGATATGCCGTAAGCGGCGTATCTTGTCGCATAAAACCAGTAGCTCGGCCCTTCGGGCCAAAGTCCGTCGGGGGCATATGTTTTTAGCGCGGCTGGCATTGAGGCGGTTGCTTGTGAGATTATGTATTCGGCATAGTTCGGGTCGGTATCAGCGATTGCGAGCGCGCCGACTATAAGTCCGCCGTTACAAACGAGATTCCAGTTGTACTTTACTTTTATCCAATGTACCTTGCGTTGCTGGTAAGCGTTTACGCCGGGGGTCATACCGTTTTTGATAAGTCCGGCTTTTATTTTTTGGCGTGATTGCTCGTCGAGGTAATGATAGAACCAATCGTAGCCGAGTCCGACGGCGTGTGACATTTCGGCAGTATCGAGAAAGTGCGGCGGGTTCCAATCGTTAAAGTCACAGACAGCAAGCAGATCCTGCTTTGCTTTTTCGGCATATTTTTTTTCGCCGGTCCATCTATAAGCGATACCCAGTGCGTACATTCGGTTGAGGCATTTCTGGCTGACACTGAGCAGTCGCGGGCCTATTTTTTTATAGACGAGCGCAGGTTCTTTGCAATAACCATCAGCTTCATTTAGAACATCTTTTAAATACCTTTGGAGTGTTTCGTCTTTTGGATAAAGTTTTTTTAGTTGCTGAAGCTGGTCGTCTTTTAGCATTAAGCGTGGGTGATTTTTGTCAAGGTTAGCAAGAATATCGGTGTTTTGTGAAGCAGTATTTTCCTGTGCGAAAGCAGTATGGCAATAAATCAGGATGGTCGTTAAGGTAACGAGTCTGAGAATATTTTTCATAATTCCTCTTTTTCCAGTCTGCCTGTAAAAGAACCGGCCTCTCTCAATATTGCCTGTGAAATTCGGGTCAGTCCGCTTGACGCCTAAGAACACAGCTTGCTTTGGTTCTTACCCTCGCTCATTAAGGCGGTTATACCATTTTTTTCGGTGTTGTCAAGGTCTATATGGCAGGCAAGAGTAATTGCATTTTCGCTTTACAATGGGTGAAAATAGTGTTAAAATTTAGTTATTTGGAGAGCAACAGGCAAACAAAATGGCAGGCAAAATAATTATTAACAGCGAGCGATGTAAGGGTTGCGGTTTATGCGTGATATCGTGCCCTAAGGGTTGTATCGTTATCTCCAAAAGTTCAAACGAGAACGGTTATTTCCCTGCACAATCAAAACAGGGAGATTGTACGGGATGTGGCGTTTGCGGGATAGTCTGTCCGGAGGCAATAATCGAAGTATATCGCGACAGCAATATAGTAGAAGTTAAAACGGGCAGTAAAAACAAATCAAATTTGGTCAAGGAAAAGGCGTGAGTAAACGGATTTTAATGAGCGGCAATGAGGCGCTAGCAGAAGCGGCAATCGTTGCAGGACTCGACGCATATTTCGGTTATCCAATTACCCCTCAAAACGAGATACCCGCTTACATGTCCAGGCGGATGCCTGAAGAGGGCCGGGTGTTTTTACAGAGTGAGAGCGAGCTTGCGGCGATTAATATGGTATATGGCGCGGCAGCTACGGGTAAGAGGGCTATGACGAGTTCATCAAGCCCTGGTATTAGTTTGATGCAGGAGGGTATTAGCTATCTGGCTGGTGCGGAGTTGCCGGCAGTGGTTGTCAACGTGATGCGAGGCGGGCCAGGGTTAGGAAATATTTCACCGTCGCAATCCGATTATTTTCAGTCAACACGGGGCGGCGGGCACGGAGATTATCGAACTATCGCGATGGGGCCCGCAAGTGTTCAAGAGTTGGTGGACTGTATGCTGCTGGCATTTGATTTAGCAGACCTGTATCGCATGACTGTTTTGATATTGGCGGACGGTATTTTAGGTCAGATGATGGAGCCGGTAGTGATAGAGAAGAAACCGGGTCGCAAGTTACCGCCTAAGGACTGGGCATTGACGGGTATAGAAGGCAGGAAACAAAATATTATCAGGTCCTTATATCTTGGCGAAGGGGTTATGGAGAAACTTAACTATAAGCTCCAGGAAATGTATAAACAGATAGAAGAGAACGAGGTCATCTGCGAGGAGTATAAGGTTGATGACGCTGAGATAGTGGTGGTTGCCTATGGTACGACATCGAGGATAGTTCGCAGCGCGGTTGAACAGGCTCGCAAGGAAGGTATAAAGGCAGGTTTGATACGCCCTGTTACATTGTGGCCATTCCCAACGAAACAAATAAGCAAAGCGGCGGAAGATTTTAAGATTTTCCTGACGGTGGAGATGAGTTGCGGCCAGATGATGGAAGACGTGAAGCTGGCTGTCAATGGTAAATCGCCGGTGTTTTTCTACGGCAGGACCGGCGGCATGGTTCCTACTGTGGATAATGTTTTCGAGAAAATCAGGGAGTTGAGTATTCCTGCTAAGAAGAAAGAAAAATGAAAACAGTATTTAAACGAACACCAAGTTTGAGAGACCGCGTGACACATTACTGTCCGGGTTGCGGTCATGGTATTGCCCATCGGCTGGTAGCCGAGACAATCGACGAGTTGGATATACGCAGCAAGGTTATCGGGATAGCACCGGTGGGATGCGCGGTTCTGGCGTATGATTATCTCGATATTGACATGGTCGAGGTGGCTCACGGTCGGGCTCCGGCAGTGGCTACGGGGATGAAGAGGACGAATCCTGATAAGATAATTTTTTCGTATCAGGGTGACGGAGACCTCGCGGCTATAGGAACTGCTGAGATTATTCACGCGGCACACAGGGGCGAACAGATAACGGTAATATTTATTAACAACGCGGTTTTCGGTATGACCGGCGGACAGATGGCGCCTACGACATTGATAGGTCAGGTAACGACGACGACGCCACTTGGACGTGAGGCAGATAATCAAGGTTGGCCACTACAGATGTCGGAACTATTGGCTGTGCTGCCGGGAACGAATTATATCGAGCGATGTTCGCTGCATGACGTGGGACATATACGCGAAACAAAAAAGGCGATTAAGCATGCTTTTGAGTTGCAGGTCTCGGGCGCAAAGGGCTTGTCGCTTGTCGAGGTACTATCGCCGTGTCCGACGGCTTGGCATATGAGCCCGGCAAAATCTTTGAAGTGGATTGAAAAAGAGATGACGAAAGTATTTCCCCTGGGTCGTTTGAAGGGTTGAAAATGGGAACAAACGGATTGTATGAAGAGGTGATGCTGGCGGGTTTTGGCGGGCAAGGAATTATTCTTGGCGGCAAGCTGTTGGCAGAGGCAGCTATGCGGGCGGGTAAGGAAGTGACATACATACCTTCGTACGGTGCGGAGATGCGCGGGGGAACAGCTAACAGTATGATAATCATTGCGGACGGGCCAATAGCTTCACCGATGGTGAGCAGGCCGACAACGCTAATTACAATGAACAAGGCATCACTGAATAAATTCGGCCCTCGCATTAAAAACGGTGGTCTTTTGGTAATGAACAGTTCGCTGATAGAAAATAAGCCGGAGTTGGATGATTCGATTGAGATATTGTCGGTACCGGCTGATGCTATAGCACTTGAACTTGGCAATAAGAGAGTTGCGAATATGGTAGCGATTGGTGCGTACGTTCAGAATCGTGGTTTATTCGGGGTCAACATCGCGGAAGAAAGTTTGGAGGGCGTGCTGGCTAAAAGGTATCATAAGACCGTGCCAATTAACATCGAGGCCTTGCGCAGGGGCGCCGAATTCGCCAGTAAATAGCGTTGCGAGTTTCAAATCACGGAAGACAGGGACATGGTGTTGGAAACATCAAAAAGTAAAAGCACACGAAGTACAATTCTCGGTCAATTGAGCATTTGTAAGCAAAAACGTCTTAGTCTCCATATGGCTCCGATGATAGATATGATATTTTTGCTTCTGATTTTTTTCCTTGTGGCAGGCAATTGGCGTCCCGAGGAAGATTTTCTGCCCTTTCAATTGCCGGTTGCACATGCACAAGAACATAGGGTTGGTGCCGCTGAGCCCTTAGTGATATATATTTCAGCAACGGCTGCGGGATGTCAGGTGCGGGTGGGTCAGTCGGATGCGGTTGCGATAGATGAACAGATGAGTGCGGAGAATTTGGGCGCATTGATGGAAAAGATAAGCGAGGTTATGTTAGAGCAGAAAAGAATCGCCAGTGACCCGGTGGAGATTGTTTGCGGCGGCGAGGTGAAATGGGAGCAGACGGCGAAGATATACAATATGTTTTTCGGGGCAGGTTTGAGTGACATTACATTCCGGATGACGGAGTAACCCAAGCGATGGCCATTTCGATTAAAGGCAGTTCTAATGTTTCAGCCGGATTATATATCGCGTTTTTGATTTTATTTGCGGGGTCAATTTCTGCAGGTGCCCTTCCGACAGTTGAAGATATCGATGTTTTGGCGAAAACGGCGAAGCAAACCGTTGAGGCGTTCACGCAGAAGAGTTTCGAAGTTCGCATGGGTTATGAATACAACAGCGGATTTTTGAAGGCAGGTGATAGAGAGTCGCTATCTGAGTTCGCAAAAACGGCCGGCAGTCGGCTGGGAACTATCATAAAAAAACAGGAAGAGTTGAAAGGACAGATAGAAGGTTATGCGGGTGATGACTGGGAGGACAGATATGGGACAACGGGTTTATGGCGAAAATTGAGCGCGGATTTATATTCGGCTGTTCTGAGTAAATGTGAAATTGATTTTTATGCGGCTGTTTCTGCTGAACAGCTGCAAAGGGACGGGATGCTGCAGGAGATATCCGGCCGGATAGATTCGCTGCAACCGAATTATGATATTGCGTATTTGAGATTTTTAAAAGCTAAGACGTTTGCGCTGCGCGCACAGACAGAGGCAACTTATAAGTCATTGGCATCGAAAGAATTTGACGCGATTATTGAGCGTTCAGACGTTGGTAACTCGACAGTTTTTCGGACGAAGATAGAGAGAATAAAATTGCTCGGTGAAAGTACGGTCGGTCAATTGAAAGGGTTGTCCGAGGAACTTGTTCGAAGCGATAACGCCGAAGACATTGAATTGGTTTTATCTTTAGCGTTTTTGCAAAGGCAATACGATTCGCAGGCTTTCGAGCGTGTTGTGGAACTTTGGCCTCAAACGGAGGGATTGCTTGGTTCGTTGATATTGTCGCGATTATCGCTTAGCGAAGCTGAGATTTTGCGGGAAACAAATGTTTTCGAAGCGGAACTTGCTGTTGGTGCGGCATGGAAAGACAAGGCCGGTAATCATAAAACGCTGCTGAAAGAATTGGTAAAGACAGAGAAATTTCGAACGCCCTTGATTATGTACGTTGCGGCTATGGCATTGGAGGATTCGTCGCCCGTTGAGGCAATTGAGCTTTTGGTGGAGGCGAGTAAACTTCAGGAGACGGAAGGAAGTGACAAGTTGGGGGTATCGGCTCGTGAGATAGCCGAGTTAGGTACAAAGGTTTCGTGTAATTTATTCGTTGAAGACTCGAATCACTGTCAGCTTTTTTTAAAGGCGTTTGATAATTATTTCGTAATGGCTGGCAAAAAAATCGATGAAGAACTGGAGTATGTATATAGTGTTGTTCTGGACAGTTGCGGGCAAATTGAGAAACGCAGAGAGCTGCTGGGGGAAATAGCCGGTCGAGCTGGCGGGAGTATGCGTAACACAGCGAGGCTGGAACTTATAAAGCTAACGATATTAGAAAATAATCTGGATGAAGAACAAAATCATATTTTGTTTGGGCAGCTAAGCGATTTAATCATTGGCTGTACCGACCCAAATGAACAAGGCATACGGACAGATGCCATGGTTATTTATTGTCTATTGCCTTTCGAGGTCAAGGACGAGCAGAAGGCGCAAAAAGTTCTTGATGTTCTCGGCGACGATGAAGTCGGAGACAACCCAATTTTATGGATTTTAAAAGCAAAGGTGTTGAGGCAGACGGGCAAGTTGGATGAGTCGGTCGATGGTTTAATCAAGGTTTTCGAAAGCAATTATTGCGAAGATTACGGTGTGACAATAGAGTTGGTGGAAGAAATCTCAGGTCAACTGGACCTGCTGCAATGGCAGAGAGATGATTTCGGTGAAGTGATACAGAAGTACAAACATTTAGGACAATTTGCCCACAAGTGTCTCGATAGTCCGGAGGTCGATGTGTTCTTAGTTGAGACAAGTATATTGGCTGCGGAAAATGAGCGTGAATTATCAGAGGCAGAGAGTCTGCTCGAAACTATAGTTGGAAGTAGGGATGGTAACGACGTTGATTTGCTTCGCTGCAAGGGTAGACTGCTTGTCGGACAGGGGAAATTCGAAGAGGCAGGCAGAATTTGGGGGCAAGTCGGCAAAATACGTAAAGGTTCTTTGAGGCAACAGAGTTGGGAATGGTGGCGAGCGAAATATTATGAACTTTACTGCTGGTCGCAGTGGCCCGAAACGAGCAAGGAAGATGTTCTGCACACGATTGAGATTCTGGAGAGCAGCTACGAAGAGATTCCGGCTTTATGGGCGGAAAAACTCGGTTCTTTGAAGCAGTAATGGGGTTGTTAATGAATCAAGGCGAGGTAATTAGCTTGCCCGTAGAACCATGTCGAACTATAATGCGTAGAGCAATAGGTAACAGAAATTTTATAATAGGAATATAGTAATGACCAAGCAAACAGATGATAAGAAGCCCAGAGCAATCTGCAGTTTTTGCGGTAGGAGCGGAGGTAACACAGATACATTTATAGAGGGTCCGAATCAGGTTTACATTTGCCCCGAATGTGTTGACCTGTGTCATAATATTATTCAGCAGAACCGCAAACAGTTGAGCAAGCCATCGGTAAGTTTGAAGGAGATGCCGAAGCCGAAGGGAATAAAGGCATATCTTGACGAGTATGTAATCGGCCAGGAAAACGCGAAGAAATATCTTTCGGTTGCGGTGCATAATCACTATAAGCGATTAGTACATGCGGATAGTGAAAGTTCTGACGTAGAGATAGACAAATCGAACGTTCTTTTGATTGGGCCGACGGGTTCGGGTAAAACTTTATTGGCACGGACTCTCGCGCAGCAATTGAAGGTTCCTTTTGCGATATGCGACGCGACTACCGTTACCGAAGCGGGATATGTCGGTGAAGACGTGGAGAACTTTTTGCTTCGATTATTACAGGCGGCGGATTATGACGTGGAGGCTGCGCAGCGGGGTATTGTTTATATAGATGAAATCGATAAGGTCGGCAAGACGTCCCAGAATGTTTCGATTACTCGTGACGTTTCCGGTGAAGGGGTACAGCAGGCGTTATTGAAGATGCTGGAGGGGACGATTGCCAATATTCCCCCGCAAGGCGGAAGGAAGCATCCGGAGCAATCTTATATACAGCTCGATACGAGGCAGATACTTTTCATATGCGGCGGTACGTTTGTTGGGATAGAAAATATTATTAAAAAGCGGCTCGGCCAGAAGATGATTGGTTTCGATTCGGAGTTGAGCGGTCGAAGCGGCGGGAAAGCTGACTACAGCAATATAATCAAGCAGGTAATTCCTGAAGATATTATCGAATATGGGATGATTCCCGAGATGGTGGGGAGACTTCCGGTGATAACGACGCTTTCGGCATTAGATGAGGATGCGCTCATTGATATATTAACGGAACCCAAGAACGCATTGGTTAAGCAGTATCAGAAATTTTTCGAGATGGATGATGCAGAGCTTGAATTTACGGATGACGCTTTGCATGCGTTGGCGAAAAAGGCACTCGAGCGTGATACCGGCGCGAGGGCACTGCGTTCGATAACGGAGGAGTTGATGGTCGATTTGATGTATCAGCTTCCGGAAGAACCCAAGGGCACAAAATATGTAATTACGCGTGACGTTGTGGAAGGCGAGGCGGAATTATTTTCCGCTAAACAACGGAAGAAAGAATCGGCTTAAGATAAGAGTTATTGTGAATTTATACGCTTTTCTTTTATGGCTGCGAGCTGGATATCTGTGGCATTACTTTCAGCGAGAGCGGCTAATGCATATTGGGCGTCGGCGTAACAAACATCTTTATCAATTCTCAGGATAACCATTCTGCGTTCCGGCGGCAGTTGATTTAGTCGAATGTTTATCAATCTGGTCAGATTTTCGATTGTATCGAGAGGGTTCGAGGTGGGGATTTTTTCGGCACCGACGGCGAAGATAATTTTTCCATCGATTGATTTCATGACAGTGACCGTAGTGAGGCCAGCTTTTCGTTCCGGGGCGGTTTCGGCGAAATCACAACTATCCGGGACTGTGACGGGGAAATTTTCGGCTTCGATGAATTGGCAGACCACCATAAAGAATATCATGAGTAAAAAAACGATGTCTATGATGGGCGTCATGTTGAATGACTGTGGTGGTTTGCTGAACCGATTGTTAATTCCTAAGGACATATTTATCCTTTATTGAGGTTGTGAGGGCTGGTGAAGCGATTCGATGGATTTGGTTTTAATTTCCCGAATCGGCTGAGACTTTTCTGGTTGAGCCGGTTGCGTTTGCTTTTTTATGCTTCGTATTATTTCGGGCATAATATTTTCAGCTTCGAGGACCGCATCGCTCGCGAGAGTTTCGATTCGATTTCTGAATACGCCGTAAACAGCCAAGGCCGGTATGGCTATGAACAGACCCCAAAAAGTTGTCACCAGCGCGATTGAGATTCCCTCGGCTAACTGTGCTGGTTGCGGCTGACCGCCGGCAATAACGATGGCGTTGAACAGTTTTATCATTCCGTAGACCGTTCCGAACAATCCGACCATGGGTGAGACATTGCCGATGAGGTTGACCCACTCAATTTTTCTCATGAGTTCCCATGCCTGGTCCTGCAGTGATTCGGCGAGAACGTTTTTCATTCGGAACCAATCGCCCCTTCCCTGCGTGACAGCTTTTGTGACAGCGGTGCTGACGAAATCGTCATCTTCGGCGATTTTAGTTGCCAATTGTCTGTGTCCGAATCGCTGTATGGTTTCGATAATTTTGCCGCTTATACCCTCGGGCAATAATTTTTTTCGTCGTATGGTAAGGCTGTGCTCTGCGGCGAGATAAATTGTAACGAGTGACATCGGCAGGAGAACGAACCATACGATTGGTCCGCCGGCGATAATAAATTGTTCGAAGAAGGTTTGCTGGGTCGTGCGGTCGGAAGCGGTTGAGAAGTGGCCGCGTGTGGCAAGAATTATTACGGTCAAGACAGTTGCTAATACAACGGTCATGATAAGAGTTTTTATCAGGAAGCCTTTACGCATTACAAACCGTCCTTCCAATTATCTGTATCCGTGATGAAAATGGATTCTCCGCCGCTATAATTTGCTATAGTTTCCAGAACTTTTCTGTCACTGTTTTGCGGCCAAAACCCTATTGTATTGATTTTTGTCTTCGGCGCAAACCGTTTTTGTAAATTTATTACTTTTTGCGAGAAGCTGCGAACGTCATCGTTTGTCAGTTCGAAACCATCTGTGAGAAAATATATTACCGCAGGGCTGTTGCCGCGTCCGTCATGAATTTTAACCGCCCTTTCGAGTGCTTGGAGGGCATTGGTTCGCCCCGCCGGTCGGATTGAGGCGATAAAATCGCAGGCCTCGGATTTTGTTTTGCTCATCGCCCGTATTAATTCGCCGCTTCGGAATTCGAATAGTCTGTCACTTCCGAAAAATATGATGTTGAAATACTGGTCATGTTGAAGTGATTGGATTGATTCGGTGAGCCGGCTTCTAACGCGGTTGAATATGCCCTGCATGCTTCCTGAGCAGTCAACAACATAACAGAGTTTGCGTTGGTCGGTGTAACTGCCGAAAAACTCGATACCTTTCGGCATGATTTCGCTTGTCGTCAAGGCGGTGGTTTTTGAAGCGGACGGTTTTGGCAGATTTGAGAAGTCCTGGGCGGCTGATGTGGTGGTTTTGAAAATTTGTTTTGTCGACAGAGGTTGGGGCGTTATCGTTTTTGCTATAGGTCGTGTTTTAGACGGTCTTTTTACTTTTGGTTTAGGGGTTACGGGAGTTGTCTGCATGAGTTTTTTGATTCGGCTTACTTTTGCGACGGGTGCAGGTTTTTGTTCGAAAGCAACAGGTTGGCGCGAGAATTTTACAGCTCCAAAGGTTGCCAGTACGATTATGTGTACTATAATCGAGGCGGTCCATGCCCAAAATGTCACGCTGAAGCTTCGCATGCCCAAACCCTCCATTGGTTTGTCGCTGCCGCTGGAATCCTTTTTGCGTTTTAATCCACTACTTCAACCTGCGAGAGGCCCGATGCTAACAGATTATATACCAGTATTGCATTGCCATTGTGCAGACGGATACATCCTCTTGAAGTTACGGTGCCGATTTGGCCCGGTTCTTTTGTTCCGTGTATGGCAAAGCCTTCTCTTCCTACGGCATCGCCTTTGATTCCTTCCAGTGCAATCCATCTTGAGCCGAGCGGATAATCCGGGTCCGAGGCCAAGTATCTTCTTCCTGTATCGGGGTCGGTCCAGGTAGGCGATATTAGTTTTCCGTTCGGCTTGACTCGCCAAAGTCCTGTAGGTGTTTCTCTGCCCGGTCTGCCGAGCCCAACAGGAAAACTTCTTACAAAAGTGTTCTGCAGATACAAATCCATAGTGAAAGTGGAACGATAAATTCTGGCGTGGAAGGGACCATTGATAACTTTTATTACATCGCCGGCTTGCAGCGATTGCGGTCGGGAGATTTTGTTAATTTCCATAATGGCTTCGTATGGTACTTTGAATTTTTTGCCAATAGTCATAAGCAAGTCACCCGGCTGAACCTTATAAGTTCCGCAGAGTCCGTCCTGCGGATGAATGGTTCTGGTAAACAGCCATTGGTCAGCAAGCTCGGAGAGTTTGTTTTTAACGAATGCCTGCTGTTCGGTGCTCATAGGTATTGGCAGCGTTTCATTGAGTCTGTCACGGGCTTCTATAACGCCGCTTGGAGTGGCATTTAGATATTCCATAGCTTCGGAAATAAGTTCAGTGACCTTTGGGTTCGATTCATCGGTCGGTTCCGGCGGCAGCTCTGACAGATTAGGCTTAGGCGGAACAGGTTGTTGTTCGGTAACTATTTGGGTTTCCGTGCCGGTATCGGTTGTGATATCAGGCGTTTTGTCGTTGCTTTTACCTAATGGGCCATAAAGAAAAGCGATTACAACAGCAGCAATCAATAGTGCTGAAATATTTAATATCCATTTTCGGTTTCGGCGTTTTCTTCTTCCGTACGAACTGGAGGGATAACGAGCCATTTTTTACTCTCCTTGCCGTTTGTTATTATTAAAGTATATTATTTCTTCGTCAGTGACCAAAAAATCCACCGGTTCGTCACGCTCTGTGACGGGTATAGAGTCGATTAGTTGCTCGGCGAAGGCCAAGCCACACCTCGGTGCTTTTAATTTTTCATTCGCAAAGAACCTGTCATAATATGAGCCGCCTCTTCCGAGCCGATTACCTTCTCTGTCGTAGCCCAATGCAGGAGTAATGACCAGGTCAATTTCTTGTTCCGGTACGGGTAGGCCCTTTATCGGGTTACGCAGTCCGGCAACAGCTGTTGAAAAGCCGGTATCCAGCGTATCTATCCGCACAGGTATCATATGCTTTTGCTGCCAGGAAACTTTCGGTGCGGCTACAATTTTATCCATCTGCCACGCATGGAGTACGATTTCGGTAGTATCGACCTCATGCGGAAGAGACAAAAAAATCATAATAACCGAAGCATCCTGAAACTGCTTTGTTGAAATCAGATTTCGGCATGCTTTTTTGCTTTTTTCGCTTTTTGCTTCAGCGCTTATTTCAAGCAAGCATTCCTGCAGTTCGAGTCGCAACCGCTCCTTGGTCATAAAGGCTATCCTTGTTTATTCCGTTGTTTCCAGGTTCATATTTTGTATCAATGTTTGCAGCTTTTGTAAAT
>JAGLSU010000119.1 GCA_023135935.1 Planctomycetota bacterium | reverse complement strand
GAGACCAACTGGTTTTCATCCAGCAGTAACTTGGCATAGATTAGTTCCTTTTCAAAAACATAGTCAGTGACAACAAGCTGTTTTGGCTTTAAGACATCCGGGTCAAGTTGACGGAGGCGGGAGTTGAGAAAATATAATTGCGAATCGAGGGCCAACTCTTTTTTGCCGGCATAGACGTCTGCCATAAAAGGGTTTTTGTCGTAATCTTCAAATAGTAACTTGCCGTCAAACAAATCAGCAAGCTTGTTCGTGAGTGTGGTTTTACCGACACCAATGATTCCGGCTACACTAATAAGCTGAGGGATATCGGGATTAAAAGCAAAATCACAATCGTTTAGTCTGGCTGCAAGAGTACTCATAGATTCTTTTATGACGGGATGTATTAGTTTGGCATTGAGTTGACACAAACCTTTAAGTACAAACGAACGCAGGTGCATTTGCGAATGCGGAACGGTCAAGTCAGGCGTATCTATAATCTGGTCGCCGAATAATAAAATGTCCAAATCAATATTTCGGGGAGCCCATTTTTCGGCTGGGACTTTCCCTAAGGCGGTTTCGATATCAATCAGCTTTTTGTGTAAATCGTCGGCACTTAGAGTAGTTTCTATCTCGGCAACAGCATTGAGAAATTTAGGCTGAGTTTTGTCACCTAAGGGGATAGTCTCGATCATGTCACTTGCACGAACAAGTTTGGTTTGTTCAATACCGCCAAGCAACTTCAGAGCTTTATTGATAAACTCAGGCCTGTCGCCTAAGTTGCTGCCTAATCCGATATATACAGTTATTGGTCCAGCCATTACTAAATAGCAGCGAATCGCTGCATAGCTTCTTTGACATTCGAAGGTAAAGCAAAAGCAGTTAGTCTAAAGTAACCCTCTCCGGCGAAACCGAACCCTGCACCGGGCGTACCGACAAGATGGGCTTTTTCCAGTAAAAGGTCGAAGAACTCCCATGAATTCATACCATTCGGTGTTTTCATCCAGAGGTACGGGGCATTTACGCCGCCATAAACCGTGTAGCCAAGTTTCGTCAACGACTGTCGCATCTGAGCAGCGTTGTTCATATAAATATTGATAACCTGCTGGGTCTGTTTCTTGCCTTCGGGGGTATAGACGGCGGCTGCACCGGCTTGTGAAACATATGAGACACCGTTAAACTTAGTGCAGTGACGTCTGCCCCAAATTGGATTGACCTCGACAGCTTTTCCGTCTTTTGTATAGGCCTTTAGCTGTTTTGGAACAACGGCAAAGGCACATCTAACACCGGTAAAGCCGGCGGTTTTTGAAAAACTTCTAAATTCGATAGCCACATTTTTTGCACCATCAATCTCATAAATTGAGTGTGGTATATCTGCATCGGAGATAAACTCTTCGTAGGCAGCATCAAAAAGGATGATGGCTTTATTGTCTTTTGCGTAATCGACCCAATTTTTGAGCTGCTCTTTGGTGGCTACGGCTCCGGTGGGATTGTTGGGAAAGCAAAGATAGATAAGGTCAACTTTCTCTTTGGGTAGGTCAGGGACAAAATCATTTTCTTCGGTACAGGGCATATAGACAATACCTTCGTATTGGCCTTTATCGGTTGCCGAACCGGTTCTGCCAGCCATAACGTTGGTATCTACATAGACAGGATAGACCGGGTCTGTTACGGCAATGATATTATCGAGACCGAAAATTTCCTGCATATTACCAGTATCACATTTGGCGCCGTCGCTGACAAAGATTTCGTCGATATCAAGTTGAACACCGCGGGCTTTGAAATCGTTTTCGTTTATAGCCTGCCTTAGAAATTCATATCCGATACCGCTGTCATCATACCCTTTAAAGGTCTCTGTCTGGCCCATTTCGTCAACAGCTTTTTTCATCGCTTCGACTACAGCCGGTGCCAACGGCTGAGTGACATCACCGATACCCATACTAATAACATCCGCATCAGGATTTTCGGCTTTGAAGGCACGAATACGTCTTCCTATTTCAGGGAACAGGTAACCGGCTTGCAATTTCAAAAAGTTTTCGTTGATAGTTGCCATTATTTTCCTTCGACTGTTCTATCTATGGGTATACCAAGGCCTTCATACTTTGTTCCACGAACGTGTTCGTCGTGGTTGTGAATTTCTCTGGCGAGTTTGCCGACCGTCAGAGCATGTTCTCTTGGAACAACGATTACTCCGTCACCATCAGCTACAACAACATCGCCGGGATAAACAAGTACGCCAGCACAGTTGATGGGGAAGTTAAACGACTCCGCAATAAGTCTTCCCGGACGGACTCCACGGGTGCTATATCCGTTCTTACAATAGACCGCGATTTTTTTGACCTTTACAACTTCGTCGGTATCTCTGGCACCGCCATTGGTGACTACACCTACTATTCCATTCTTTGCCCAAGACAGACTATTATTCGAACCGATGGGGCCGCAATCGCGTATGCCCGCAGCATCAATAACCGCTATGTCACCCTGTTTTGCTCTATTTACCCAGATGTCACGTGCCCTTCTATACTGCGTAGCTTTGAATCTTTTGAAACCTTCAAGGTCAGGGAAAGAATTTTGTCCAACCCTGACGTCAGTAGGTACATAACGCACCGTAATGGCAAAACCTACTATCCTGTGAGTAAATTCGTCGGTGTCACGCCACAACGGCCGGATACTTTTATCCATCAGACCGATATCCTGTAGGCCGATTAAATCCATACCGTCAAGCACATCCGTAACTCGCAAGTCTTTGTATAAATCAAGGATTTCTTTTCTGGCTTTGTCACTATCATCGAATTCTTTGTTTTTCAGGAATCTGACGCCTTCCGGTTTTGTAAGCTTCGGTTCCTCCACTATTTTTTGCTTATCGTCGGATTTGGCCTCTTTAGCGATTACAACAGAGACACCCAATACCAAAACAAACACTAACATGATAAAACTAATGCATTTCAATTTAGACTTAGACATAATTACCTCCTAAGATTTAATAAGACCATCATTACCCTTTCCGATTAGAGAATACACTAAAGTCAACGGCCAAAAATGCAAGGATTTTTTGTGGTTTTGCCAAGAAAACGGCTTTTGTGGTTTGTTATTTATCTTTTCAGCCAGGTCCGGCCATAGCTTATATCGACCTTCAACGGAACATCAAGCTTAATGGCGCCAGTCATCTCGTCTGCAATCCATTTCGCATGCTTTTCAACATCGGCAGCGGGCAGCTCGAAAACAAGTTCGTCATGGATTTGAAGGATTAATTTCACGGGCAGCTTCTGGGATTCAATTTTTTGCTGGATATTAATCATCGCAACTTTTATCAGGTCCGCGGCTGAACCTTGAATGACAGTATTAATTACAAAACGCTCGGCTTGGGCACGCTTGTTACTATTTTTGCTATCCAGATTCAGGATTTTTCTTCGACGGTTCAAGATAGTTTCGACATAGCCCGTGCTCTTGGCTAACGCAACGCAGGAATCCATAAATTTCCTGATTGAACTGTAGCGGGCAAAATAGTCATCGATGAATTTTTTTGCTTCGGACATACTTATCCCAATCGAACGAGCCAAACCGAAAGCACCCTGACCGTAGATAATACCGAAATTAACAGCTTTGCAGCTTGAACGCATTTCGCTGGTTACTTTTTCGATGGGAACGTCATAAATCTGTGAAGCTACGAAGCTATGAATGTCCTGGTCGGCGGCAAAGGCATCACAAAGAGTTTCGTCTTTTGAAAAATGTGCCAAAAGTCGCAATTCAATTTGTGAATAATCGGCACTTAAAATACAGTCGGTTTTCTTTTCTGGCACAAAAGCCGAACGTATTTTCCTGCCAATGTCGGTGCGTATCGGGATATTTTGCAGATTCGGTTTACTGGAACTGAGGCGGCCGGTAGCGGTTACGGTCTGATTAAAAGATGCGTGGACACGGTCCGTACGCGGATTAATCAACGTACCGAGCTTATCGACATAAGTATTCGTTAATTTGCTTAACTGTCGATACTGCAGAACAAGTTCGGCAATAGGATGCTGGTCGGACAATTGCTCGAGAACATCGGCATCGGTACTCCGGCTACCCTTTCCAGAACGAACCGATTCGAGGCCGAGTTTATCGAAAAGAATTTCGGAAAGCTGCTTTGGAGAATCGATATTGAAAACCTCACCGGCATGCTCGTGAATCTGGTCGGTTAATTTTTTCATCTGCTCATCAAGTTCGCCTGACATTTTTCTTAACAATTTCGTATCAAGCGAAACACCATTGTGCTCCATAGTTGCCAACACCAGAACCAAAGGCATTTCGAGTTCTTCGAATAATTTTTCCAGTGCCGGTTGCTTTTCAAGGCGTTCTTTCAAATAGTAATACAACTGCAAGGTTATATCGGCATCTTCGGCGGCGTATTCACAAGCAGCAGATGTATCAACCATATCAAAAGTAAGCTGGTTTCTGCCCTTGCCGATAAGTGCCGAGATTGGGACACATTCGTAATTTAAAAAGTCCAAAGCCATATTGTTCATCGAGTGGCTGCCGCGTTCAGCATCGAGGCAATATGAAGCGACCATAGTATCGAAGTATACCCCTCCTAAGGGCATTTTCGCATTTTCCAATATAAGCATGTCATATTTTATATTTTGGCCAATTTTTTTTGCGCTTTTGTCTTTTAGTATCGGTGCGAGTTTTTTTCTCACATCGGCAATATCAAGATGTTTCGAACCGAGGGCAGCTTTGACCGGCAGATAATATGCTTTGTGCGGCTTCCAGGAAAAACTGAGGCCAACAAGGTCTGCTCGCATAGGGTTGATAGCAGTAGTCTCGGTATCGATAGCAAATATTTTTTGTTTTTTAAGGTCGGTTAAAAATTCGTCGAATTTTCCTGCGGTATCTATAAGTTGATAATTATGCTCGACCGTCTTTGTAGAACCAAGCCCATCCAAGTCGAGCAAAGTTGTTGGCATAGTTTCCTCCGTTGGTTGAGTCTCAGCAGTTTTTGAGAGATTCAGATGTTTCAGCAAACGACCGAAGTCGAGTTCTGTAAAAATCTCAGCGAGTTTTTTATTATCAAATTCTTTTAGAGCAAAGGTACCGTAGTCTACTTCGACAGGAACATCACAATTTATTAAAACAAGTTCTTTGCTTAGAAAGGCCTGGTCTTTCGAGTTTCTTAAATTGTCACCACGTTTGCCTTTTATTTCGTCGGCATGTTCGTAGAGATTTTCCAACGAGCCATATTTTTGTATCCAGTCGAGAGCGGTTTTCGGTCCGACATCGGGAACACCGGGTATATTGTCGGCTGTGTCACCCTGTAAAGCCAAACAATCAACGAACTGCTGTGGCGTGACTTTCATTTCTGCTTTCATCTTTTTAGCATCGGTGCGTTGGCCGGTCTTCAAATCGAAAATAAAAACATGGTCGTTGAGCAGTTGAAGCATGTCTTTATCTTTGGAGCAGATATAAGATTCCATACCGGCTGCGGCAGTTTTTTTTGTGAGAGTGCCGATGATATCGTCGGCTTCGAAGCCATCGAGACGAAGCATTGGAATATTCATCGCTTCGAGAATCTGCTCAATTCGCTCTATCTGAACCGGCATATCATCAGGCATCGGGGGACGATGGGCTTTGTATTCAGGGTAGATTTCAGCTCTGAAACTCGGAGTTTTGCTATCCATCGTAACGACGAGCATATCGGGCTTGTGATTTTTTATAAGGCCCAAAATAGCCGTTGTGAAAATGTAAGTGGCTTTAGTCGGCTCACCGGATGGGCTGGTTAAAGGCCGCATTGGGGCATAGTAAGCGGCGTAGATATGTGCATGTCCGTCGATTATGTAAAGCTTCTTTGTCATCAGCAATAACTTTATTTGCTGGATACTGCACTGTCAAGGCAATAAAGGCATCAATCGCGTGATGGTTCGATGTAGGGCTGATTGTTTTTATAGAGTTTTATACGACTTTTAATTTCCTGAGCAAGCTGTTTTTTATCAGCGGCCTCAGCAAAGTTAGCTGCTTTTTCTGCAGTGGTGATAGCATTAGGGAAATCACCAATAGCAGCATAGGCAACAGCTAAGGTGTCCAGCAAAGTTGGCTCTTTGTAGCCCGTAAGCTCACAAGCTCGTTGGGAAATCTGAACCGCTCGTTCAGGATTGTGAAATTGGCTGTCTTTATACGCAGACAGTACCCAAGCTAAGTTATTCATAACATCAACCAGGTTGGGCTCCATCTGCAACACTCTGTTGAGGTGTGGAATAGCTTCATCGAATCTGTGCTGCCGGATAAGTGCGTTGCCGTGACGGACAAGAGCAATTACAAGCTTAGTACGTGCATTTGGGTAGTCAGGTTTAATTCGCAAAGTTTCGGTTAAGTGCTTCGCCGCCTCTTCAAACTCACCCCGCAATTCAAATACCACACCTAAATTATAGTGTGCGTCGGCATAATCGGGCTCAAACTGCAAGGCCTGACGAAAATAACGGATTGCTTCGTCAAACTTATCCTGCAATCTAAGCACGATACCAAGATTATTTTGTATTTCCGCATCGTAAGGATTAAGCTGCGCCGCTAGACGAAAGTGCTTTAGCGCCTCATCAAGTTCGTTCTGTGATTGAAGCGTAGTAGCAAGATTATTATGGGCACCAACATGGCGAGGATTGCCAAGAAGAGCTCGACGAAAGTGGTTGACCGCTTCATCAAGCTTGTTATCTTTCAGTAAGGCACAGCCATAATTGTAGTTAAGGGTAGCCGCTGTTGGGCTTAGACTCAACATGTGCTGATAGAGAGTTTCGGTTGTCTTCCAGTTCGCCAGATAACGACGGGTAGCAATGGATTCTGAACCGGCAACAATTAAGATAAAAGCTACAAATATGATTTTACGAATTAAGGAATCGGAAATTCGAGACCACAATCGTTCTAAAAACCAAACTAATATCATTAACAATCCGAGGAAGGGGAAATAAATATAATTATCTCTTGCAATGACTTTTGTAAAACCTATTACCCCCATCGTCGGAAAGACTGCTACGAAGAAAAACAACCCTCCCGTTATTAACGCACGAGTCCATCGCAAAGATATAAGCAAAACCGCCAACAAGACACAGGTACCAACCACTCCGGTCAATACCTCCGGATTCAAAAGAACAAATGGTTTAGGGAAAGGATAGTAGGATGATAATTTGATAGGTTGGATGACTTTATAAAGATAAAAAACAATATTATGACAGAAAACCAGCAAATTTTGAACAAAGGAGCATTTTGTAGGCATTGTGACATATTCAGTACGACCCTGTGAAATAATCGTCACAACGGCGGAAGTAATCATAACAATAAATAAAGGGACTTTCTCTATTAGTGTACGTTTATTCAGCCGACGTAATGGCCAGAAATCAAGCAACAATAATAAAAACGGCAGTAAAGTAGTAGTTGGTTTAGACATTAAAGACAAAACAAAAGTCGCAACACAACCAAGATAAAGCAAAAGATTGCGCTTATAGCTGTACCGTATATAAATAATCAAACACCACAATGCAAAAAATGTTGCCAGTAATGTCTTTCGCTCAGCCACCCAAGGGATCGGCTCGACAGTTAGAGGATGCAACCCAAATAACAGCCCGGCAATTACCGCAGTCCAAATCTTACCAAATAACATGTATAGGAACACAATAACTAATGAAGTATTAATTAAATGAAGGCAAAGACTGGTAATATGGAATGGCATTAGATTATCAGGCCGACCACCCATAGCATAATCAAGCATAAGCGATACCATAGCTAAAGGCTGATAATAACCAGGCACGGTAGAAGGTTCGAAAACTTCAGTAAAGAAATGCTTTGTTGATGACCAGCTTGGATTCTGAACTAATGGGTTTATGACAAGGTATCGCTCATCATCGAAAGAAATAGCCTCAGCTGACAAAACGGGCCAATAAGTAATCAGGACACAACACAATACGGCTGCTATCAGGCCAGCCAATATAAGCAAACGACGATTAGTAATATGAAGTTCTTTTTCCATTATCAATAACTTTATTTATTACAGAACATACTGTCAAGGCAATAAAGACATCAATTGCGTGAAGGTTCGATATATGGCTGATTATTTTTATAAAGTTTTATACGGTTCCGAATTTCCTCGGTTAGTTTTTCCTGGCCAGCCGAGACAGCAAAATTGACAGCTTTTTTAGAAACAGCTATAGCTTCAGGAAATCTACCATCTGATGCATAAGCGACAGCCAAGGTATCCAGCAAAATTGGACTATCATAATTAGTAAGTTCGCAAACTCGCTCGGCAAGTCTTATCGCCTCTTTAGGGTTGTAGAAATTATTTTCTTTGTGTGTAGCAAAATACCAAGCCAGCGCATTCATAGCATCGATTAAGTCGGGGTTGATTCGCAGCGCCTCGGTAAAATGCGCAACAGCTTCATCGAGTTTACCCTGCAATCTAAGCGCAGTGCCAAAATTGTTATGGACGTTGGCGCTATTAGGGTTAATCTGCAGCGCTAAACGATAATGAGATATCGCTCTATCGAGCTTACCTTGCGATACCAACGCAATACCTAAATTATTATGTGCGGTTGGCATAGTTAGGATTGGACCTCAATGCCTGACGATACTGGTAAATCGCCTCGTCCACCTTACCCTGTAACTTAAGCGCAACGCCAAGGTTGTTATGAGCTTCAATAAAACCGGGGCGAACCTCCAGAGCCTGATGATAAAGTTGAATTGCCTCATCTAATCTGCCCTGCTTCTGTAGAAAGTCCGCAAGGTTGTTGTGTGCTATCCAGGCATTCGGGTTTTTCTTAAGAGTATCCCGCCACAGTGTTTCTACATTCTCATAGATACGACTTTGCTGCCAAGTAAGTGTCCCGAGAGCTATCAGAATAAAAACTAAGACTATCATAGCAACATTATTCGCCCATTTCGCAAATCGAGATAT
>JAGLSU010000118.1 GCA_023135935.1 Planctomycetota bacterium | reverse complement strand
GGTTCGACTCCAGTCCCGGGCAGTTCTGCTCAGATTAGCCAGAAAAGAAGATGGTGTAGTTAGTGGGGGGCTGCTTTGAAATAAGGCAATATTTATGTTTTTGAAATTACCAGCGGGATTGCGGCAGGGAAAGAAAGAAAAAAAGCCGGAACTATTACCTAAGCTTCAAATCCGATCGAAAGCTCTGAAATTCCCAAAACCAAGAATCGAATCTGGTGTTTTGCTGATTGGGTTAGCTTGTACTGTTTTCGGTAAACTAATAATGATTTTGCGCCAGGAACCTCCACATTTATTTCTGGAGCTGATGCAATTAACATTTCCTGATATAGTTTTCTTTGCTGCTGTTTTTGTAGTAATTCACGGCCTCTATGCATTAAAACCTTCCATTTGGATAACAAGATTGGCTTTACTAAGCGCGATTTTATTTGCTGTTTGGTCGGTATTAGATGTGGGATGGCTGACAAAATGTGGTGTGCAATTGCAACCCGCTGTTTTATTTATGTTGGTGAGGGATTTTAAAGAGCTTTGGCCCCTCTTGTGGCGTAATATTCGTTTCAGCCCCAAAAGTATTATTGTAGTAATTGCTGTCTTGAGTATGGCAATATATCTTTCATGGAAGGTTTACAAACCAAAAAAGATTATTGCTAATCGTGCTTATCATACAAAATGTTCTTTTGCTATTATACTAGTGGTGTCAGTGCTGTTCTTGACGCGTTTATTTTTCCCGTTTGAGACAACACTGGGTTTTACGGGAAAAGCCCTGAGCTTCAATAGCCACTGGCATGCTTTAGCATCGGTTGTGGTTGGTTTGAATAGAGACGGTAACCTACCGGAGCAGACAAGGAATGTTGCTACCGTTGGGCAGCGCAAAGTTACACTTCCAAATTGTTCGGTAGAAAAATTGCCGAACATACTCATGGTTCTTATGGAAAGTGTCTCGTACGAAACATTTTCGTCGGGTAATACCGAAAAAATGCCCAATTTGGCTCGCATAGCAAGTCAAGGTGCGTTTTTTCCGCAAATGAGAATAATCACAGCACGGTCTACCAAGGCGCTTTGGGCAATGCTTACTTCAACTACTCCTTCCATGCAATCAAATTATGTTGAGTCCGTCTATACTGACCAGCCATACGAAGGACTGCCTTCTATTTTAGCAAGACTTGGTTATAAGAGCGCACATTTTGAAATGGGAAGAGGAAGCTGTGAAGCCGCACCAGCTTTCTATAAAAATATGACGTTTGATTGGGCGTGGTTCAGGGAGAATACAGAGGATCCTTCGATTTATCTGGGACATTTCGCAGGAGATGATGTTCGTGTGATTGAGCCGGCATTCAAATGGGCTTCAGAACAGTCGGAACCTTTCCTGTTGACTTTATCGACAACCGTTACTCATGGTCCTGGTGAGTATAATCTTCCCAATGGTTTTGCCCAAGCGAAAGAAACACCACATGAAAAATTTCTCGAAGCAGTACGCTACACAGATTATTTAATTGAGTTGATTTTTCAAAAACTTAAGGAACAGAATTTTGACAAAAACACAATAGTGTGCATCTTAGGTGACCATGGTGGCAGCTTCAGAGCAGGCGCAGACAATGAGCGTTGGGCACCCTATGAGGAAGTTATACGGGTACCATGGGTAATATGGTACCCGGGACATGTTAAACCTGGTCAGGTATATGAGTGGCCGTGTTCTCAACTCGATTTCACACCGACACTCCTGACGCTGGTAGGTTTTGGTATTGATGACGCTGGTTTTGAGGGCAAAGATGCCTTCGTTCCATCAGACCAGAATCGTAAACTTTATTTCTCGTCTTGGTATTTTAATAGCCCAATAGGGTTCGTAGAAGGAGACCGTAAAGTTGTATATTGGCCTTATATAAATAAAGTCTTCGAATATGACCTAAAAGCTGACCCAAAAGAATTGAATCCCAAAACACTATCGTCAGACCAAGCCGGACAAGTCAAACAGGATGTCCTGCAATGGAAGAAAAAGACATACATTGATATTGACCCGAGACGTTCCAGCGAACGACTTGTGTATTCGCATTGGCGGACTTTTAGCGCAGGACAAAATGCATGGGCATATTATGTACCATGATATGGATTGATAAATGCTGAAACAGTGTGAAATCATAGTAAATAAAATTGCTCCAGCCATTACAAAGCTTGTGATACTGTTTGGCTTGTGCTTGTGGTTATTCTGGCCTGAAGTAACTAAAATGATAGCATCTGTATCAGTCTACAGCGAAAAAGCACATATATTGGTTGTTCCAGTTGCGATAATGCTGTTGATATTTCTCCGGCGACACGCTTTAACCAAAAATTTAACGGATGGTTCAATGTGGGGTCTGGTAATTTTGGTTGTCGGCCTTGCTATGTATGCCGCTGTTATTTGGCCTTTTGAATTTGGATATGCGCATTATGTAGCAATAATACCCGTTCTGGCTGGTGCCATACTAGTAGCATGTGGTTGGCGGATTTTAAAGTTATCTTTGCCTATGCTGTTATTATTACTGATATCTTTTCCACTAGGTAGTCGTATATATGCAAGGTTAATTATTCGCCCTGAAACTTACACAATAAAAGCTACCGCAACTGCGTTGAATTTGTTGCCAAGTGTGGATACTTACGTGAAAGGTGTTGACCTGATTTTTACATCAAAGGAAAATTCTGGTGTAGTAGGATTGGGCGAGTCTAATCGAGGTGCCAGATTATTGTTTGCTTCTGTTGGAATTGGTGTATTTGTTGTATTTTCGCAAATCAGGTCTTTTCGGCGCATCATTGTTGCAGCAATGGCGGCAATACCTATCGTTCTGTTTTGCAATTTCCTTCGGCTTCTTTGTTGGGGCTTGATAGTAACTTGCACAAAAGTTGAACCTACCAGTTTAATACCACGCAATATTGCTACGCTTTGCTCTTTACTTGTATTATATAGTCTTTTTGTTTTCGTTTGTAATTTCAGGTTCAATCTTTTTGTTGAAGTCGGTGATGGAGAAAATGATATCGGAGAACTTGCAAATGAATGAGGGCGGAAGTTATATGTCTGTTATGCGGTCTTTATTAACAGCTAAGTTTTTGCTACCGGTATTTGTCCTTGTCTTATCTGCCGTCGGACTCAGACCGGTAATGTGTGCCTTGTCCGATTATTACCAAAAAGAAAAAATAGCTACTCAAAAACCACTAAAAGAATTTGACATTACTCGTTTGCTGTCTTTTCAGGATGGTTGGAAAATTACCAGTCGTACCCTATCAGCCAAGGCTGTTGGGACGGATGAGTGCCTGTATCTGGAGATTCTAAGAGAACAGTCAAATAAAAAACCTCGAAAAGTAGATTTGTTTGTGACCTATTATAGTGACCCGCAAGACAAAGTACCTCATACTCCCGATGTGTGTTTTCGACAGGCAGGGGCGATCGTGGAAAAAATGTCAACGATTGTACTTGATGTGCCGGAACTTGCCGACCAGCACCAAAAAATCGAAGCCCGCTTGCTTTTATTAAAAGAACCAAAACGAAATATAGTTGACATCTTTCTTTTCTGTGTAGAGGGAAAGTTGCGGTATAGCCGGGAACAGGTCAGATGGATTCTCAGTAAACCCGGAAACCGTTATGTGTACTTCAGCAAAATTGAAGCCGGTTCCTACTATCCACTTAATAGTGAACCTACAGAAGCGATTGAGGCAGCTAAAACAGCTCTTTGTGAAGCATTACCGGTTTTGTTAAAAGAGCACTTTCCGACTAAAGAACAACTCAAACGCCGTTAGTAGCTGTACTCACTTCACATTTGTTCCTGCGGTTAAGTATGATGGTATGTGTTAAGAGAATGGCGACGAGCAAACCTATTACCAGTAAAATATAACTTCGAGGTTCCCCTATTGGAGCCCATACATCGGAAATAGTAATCGTATCTTTCGTTTGGAACTGAATCGTTACAGGCGCAAATCCCAAAACGGCACCTTTGCTACTCACTCGTAAAGAAAATTGCTTGGTTTCGTTTGGAACAATAGCTGTCCGAAGATTATCTGTCCATGCGAGGAAAGTATCTGTCGAAGTCTCTTTTTGCCAACCTTCAGGTGTTTTGAAGTTATAGGCTGCATGCTGTTTTATCTCAAATCGAACAATCGGAGAATTGCTAAGATTAGTCACCTTGTATGTATAGATGTTTGATTGAATGTCGACAGTTACATTTACACCGTCAGCTTTAAACTCGGCTTGACCGGGCTTTGTTTCTGCCAGCCCGCACCTTGCGGTTACCAGCATGATGAAAACTATTGCTAATACGAATTCTTTTTTCATTGTAATTTAGGTTTTACAATAATCGGCTCTTAAGTCAACCCCAACTTTTCAGCTTCGGCATATAGACCGTATTGTTTCATCTTTTTAAATAAAGTTGTGCGGTTTATTTGAAGTGCTTTAGCGGTTTCCTGTCTGTTCCACTGATTAGCTTCGAGTGCCTTACGAATCAGATTTTTCTCCGGCTCAGCCAAGGCTTCTTTTAAACTCATCGACTTATTATGTGTCTGTTGATGGTCCTGTCCTTGCTTGATTGAGTTTGGAAAATCCTCAGAAGTGATATATCTGCCTTTACTGAGCAAAACCGCTCGCTCAATTACGTTTTCCAGTTCACGAATATTACCAGGCCAGGGATGGTGACCCAAATACTCCAATGCTTCTTCGGCGATTCCAAGCTTGTCTTTATTGTGCTGCATACAATATATCTTCAAAAAATGTTTTGCCAATAACGGAATATCTCCAACCCTCTCACTTAAGGCAGGCAGGTCCAGCGCTACAACATTTATCCTGTAATACAAATCTTCGCGAAATCTACCTTGCTTTACTTCTTCTTGCAGGTCCTGGTTTGAAGCAAGTATAATCCGAGTATCGACCGTTATGGTCTTATTGCTGCCGACCGGTTCGAATTGTCTGTCCTGTAAAACCCGCAAAAGTTTCACCTGGAGAGCCGGTGAAGCATTGGCAATTTCGTCGAGGAAAATCGTCCCGCCGTCCGATGCTAAAAATTTTCCTTCTTTGTCATTTAATGCGCCGGTAAATGACCCTTTTACATGTCCGAACAACTCGCTTTCCAGAAGTGTCTCAGGAAGTGCCCCGCAACTGACCTCTACGAACGGTTTGTCACGACGGCTGGAACGATAATGAATTGCTCTGGCTAATATACTTTTGCCCGTACCGGAAGGGCCTGTCATTAGCATCGTCGTTCCACTGTCCGCTACGGCTTCGATAAGGTCGAAGATTTTTGCCATCTTATAATCATGACTGATTATGTTCTCCAGACTGTATTTTTGCTCAAGCTGCAGCCGAAGGTCCTTATTTTCACTTATAAGAGATTGTTGCTTAATTGCTCTTTCTATCGCCAATCGCAATTCATCGTCAATAATGGGCTTAGTAAGATAATCGTAGGCCCCTCGCTTAATAGCCTGTACCGCGCTTTCGATAGTACCATAGCCGGTTATTACTATCGAAACTGTCTGGGGATAATTTTTTCTCAGTACATCTAATAATTTCAAACCGTCCCCGTCCGGCAGGTTGACATCTGTTATGACCAGACAATAACTTTGTTTTTGCAACTGCTCCAAAGCGCCTTTGAATGTTTCAGCGCCATTGGTTTTAAATCCTTCGAGTGACAAAAACTCACACAACGAATCTAATATAATTTTATCGTCGTCTATGACTAAAATATTCTTTTCTTCCATATAACTGTCCTCGCTGGTCCTTATGAATTAAAGGCTACAGGCAAATAAACAGTAAAAATGCTACCGCCTTCAGTGGCGTTCTCTGCCGTTATTCTGCCGTGACATCTCTCGACGATGTCTTTACATATTGCTAATCCCAATCCGGTACCTTTGCTCTTATCTTTTGTCGTAAAGAACGGCTCGAATATAGCCTCGATATTCTCAGCAGCAAACCCTATCCCTGTGTCACGAAATTCTGCAACGATAGTATCATCCGACATCAGACGTGTGGATATACTCAATTCTCCTCCATCCGGCATTGCCTCAACTGCATTTTTTGCCAGGTTGCAGAATACCTGAAAAAGATTGCTGCTTCTAATTTTTGGCGTCTCTGTAGTGTAGTCACGTAATATATAAATTCCTGAAGCTTCCGCCTTTGGCTCCATCGTTTTTATAGCATCTTCGATAATCTGGTCTATTTTGACGTTCTCAAGTGAAGCGTAAGTATTACGAGAAAATTCCAGCAACTCACTTATAATCTGAACCATTCTGATAAGTCCCTGGCGACATTGTGTAAGATATTCTATCGGTTTTTCAAGCTTTTCCTGCTCAATAACTCTTATCGCCAAATTAATGTATCGCAGTATCCCATCCATAGGATTGTTTAGCTCGTGAGCCACTTTAGAAGCAAGCTTGCCTACGGTAGCCAGTTTCTCAGCATTAGCCAACTGCTTTTGGATATTGGCTTTTTCGGTTACATCTTCAATTGTTATGATACCCCCCAAATCTTTCGCTACCTTAAACGGCGTGCAGACGATTTGTAGCAATTTTGTTTTGCCGTTCAAAATATAATTCACATTATCAAATTTGTGACTCTTTCCTTCCGAGATAGCCGTTTTTAATTGTTCCTTCCAATCCAACTTTGATGCACTGCTATCGTCGCTGCTTTTTGCAAGTGACCTGTCAATGTAGTTGCCTAACTTGATAAGCTTTGCTGCTTGGGAATTAGCCTCGATAATCTTCAAATCGCAGTCAAATGCGACAACCCCTATTGGCAATGACTCGATGGCTGGCTTACCGACTAACCCAAAATTCGAATTCTGACCTGCCCCGGAATTAGAAGCATTTATTTCCGGCTGAGCGTTAGTTTTATTTAAATCTCCGAAATGTGGATTTTGGGGCTCTGGCATAATTTGAATAATACTACCTGTTTTAACATTGTCAAGCATAAACGTTGCAAAAAAACAACACGTCTGTCTCTTTTTCGGATTAGCAGAGCTGTCTGTTTAGCAAGAAACGTAACATTTTGTGGTACAAGCAGCTAACTGGCATTTTCCATGCTGATAATCGCCTTTTAACCTGTAAAAATAAACATTTAACGTTGCTATTTAGCAACGCCATGAATACCCCCAGTACCGCTTTGCCGAAATTGAAATATTAATACCACCTAACTTCATACTGAATAAGTAGTTGTAAAAGTTAAAATGGGGTATTTTTTATTGCTTATTGTGGTATGAGTTTTGCGAGATTCAAAGTTATTTGATAGGGGTAATGGCTAATTATGCATGGAGGCGCATAATGGTTAGGTCTGAAAGGCGAAGATATAGGCGTCTGCCGGTGAAGCTTGATTTATCATGCTATAAAGCGGATTCAGCAGAAGAAAGTTTTCATATTGGCCGAACGATAAACGTAAGTGCTGGCGGGCTGTACTTCGAAACCGCAACGAACTCATTTGAACCCGAGAGTTTATTAAAAGTCGAACTGTCAATACCGCCGACTGAGGGGCTGCTTGAATTTGGGGGCAGGATGTCAGGTCTTGCAAAGGTTTTGCGAACTTTCGATACTTCCGATTCGCTGTCTTCCAGCAGATATGGCGTAGCGGTTGAATTTTCCCAGTCGCTGAAGCTTCACTCATAAAAGCTATTTTGCTGGCCAGTCACCTTCAAAGACTTCAACAGCCGGACCGGTCATGTAGACGCAATTATCTTCTTCGGACCAGTTCAAATACAGGTCCCCACCCGGAAGGTGGGCGGTGCACACTCGTTCGCCTCGGCCAGTAAGAACCGTTGCCACGGCACAAGCACACGCACCGGTACCGCAGGCCAACGTAATTCCGCTGCCTCGTTCCCACGTCCGCATCGTAAATTCTGTTGGGGTGTCTACCTGAACAAAATGTACATTAGTACGATTCGGGAAAAGGTGGTAGTTTTCAATTGCAGGGCCGATTTTTTTGAGTTCTATCGCGTTAACATCATCACAGAAAAATATCGCATGCGGATTACCCATTGACACACACGTCATCAATAAATCTTCCCCGAAGATTTCAATCGCCTCTTCTACTATTTTTTCGCCAGGCAAATCCACGGGAATATCTGTGGGATTCAAAATAGGTTGACCCATATTGACGCAAACTTGTTCAACTTTATTGTCGCTGTCGGTTATAAGCCCAACGGTTAATATCCCATTGCAGGTTTCTATATTTAAAGAAGTAGGGCAGGGGCCTTGGCCGGGCACGGAAAACGCCTCACCGCCCGCAGCTAATTTGTGCTCATAAACATATTTGGCTACACATCGGATGCCATTGCCGCACATCTCAGCTTCGGAACCGTCGATATTGAAAATGCGCATCTGTACATCAGCTGTTTGCGATGGGGATATTAGGACCAACCCATCGGCTCCGATGCCTTTATGACGATTGCTTACGATTCGAGCCAGTTCCACAGGGTCCTCGACTTTCTCCTCGAAGCAATTGACATAAATATAGTCGTTGCCTAAGCCATGCATTTTAGTAAATCTCATCTTAATTCTCCTTGCCGCAAACCGCCTTAGTATACGCAAATAACAGGGTTAAATCAAATGTGTTTGCTAAATTTAGCAAATTGGAGGGACTATGCCAAGTAGTGGTGCGGCAATTTCAGCTAATCGTCCGAGATTGCAAATTCCTTTTTGCGGGTATTCATCTGGGCTTTTAAGCGGGCAATAATCGAAGAATGCATTTGAGAAACACGAGATTCTGATAAATCCAGCGTTGCGCCGATTTCTTTCATGGTCATCTCTTCGTAGTAATACAACACGATAATCAACCGTTCAGCTCGTGTTAGACCCTTAGTGAGTAAGTTTTTCAGGTCTCGCTTCTGGGCTTCGAATAGAGGGTTTTGACTCTTTGAATCCTGAATAACATCTATTTCGCGGATATCTTTGTCACCATCGTTGTCGCTGTATTTGGTGTCCAGTGAGACGAGACTGACTGCATTGGCATCGCGTTGGAGTCTGTCAAACTCAGGTTTATTCAGTTCCAGTTTTTCTGCGGTTTCTTTTTCTGTAGGTGCTCTACCAAGATGGGCTTCAAGCGATTGCGTGGCTCGTGTTAACTGATGCGCACGGGCACGGACTAATCGTGGTACCCAGTCCATACTGCGCAATTCGTCAAGAATCGAACCTCTTATGCGAGGCGAACAGTATGTCTCAAACTTTACGCCTCTTTCAGGGTCATAGGCATCAAGGGCATCCATTAAACCAAAAATGCCAGCGCTCATAAGGTCATCTAGTTCAACCTTGTCTGGAAGCTTGCTGTATAGCCGGTCCGCTGCATACTTAACAAGATACGTATAGTTCTTCATTAGTATGTTGCGGTTCTCGTCAGACTTGTTCTTATGGAATCGTTTCCATACTTGTTCGATATCGAGTTTTTCTTTTTGGTCGGTTTTCACAGGTCCCTCCGTGAATTTTTAAGGTTCTAAAATTTCTGTTTTCTGTCCTTAATCCTCATTATCGACCTTTTCATTGGTGACATTAAAAGAACCAGTCAGCTACTTTTCTGAAAAATCCTTCTCCGTTATGCAGTGCAGCGGAACCCTTACTTAATTTCGCTGCCAAAGCTACCAGTGATGAACTGATTCTCGATTTAGGATAAGCTAAAACAACTGGCTTTCGCTGCCGTACCGCTGAATTCAACCGTTCATCCCTAAGCAGTACACCAGCATCGTAGATGTGAGTATTCAGGAACTGCTTTACGACTCTGGAAATCTGCTGATAAGTCCTTTTGCCGTCCTTCATTGACTCTGCCATGTTTACAATCAGACTCATTCGACCGCCAAACCTATTGCCAACCAGCACCTTAATCATTGCATATGCATCAGCCATCGCAGTGGCTTGGGGTGTGGTAACGACCAGAACGTGGTCGGCGGAAAGGCAGAACCCAACAACTGACTTGCAAATGCCAGCCGCATTATCGATTACGATAATATCATTGCTGTTCTGAAGCTTTGATAATTCATTCAGTATGCGTTGTCGTTGAAATTCACTAAGGTTAGCTAACTCTTCAAGACCACAACTGCCGCAAATTACCTCCAGACCCTCCGGGCCAACATTAATTATCTCCTCTACAGTTTTTCGCCCGCTAATCAGATGAGAAATATTATATTTGCTGTTGAGACCCATTATGATGTCTGAATTACCCAGCGACATATCCGCATCGAAAAGTAAAACCTTTTTCCCGGATGCAGCCAGACATACCGCAAGATTAGATGCTATATTCGTTTTGCCTACTCCTCCTTTGCCGCTGGTTACCGCTAAAACCTTTGCTTTACGCTGGCAATTTTCCACCCTCTGTTGTAAACAAGTTGCTTCGTTTCTCATTTCCCTTCCTGTCCTTTTAGTAGTTTTTTACTTAAAAATTGAAACCATCCCTTGTTTTTTTCTAAGTAGTTCCGCAGCTACTTTTTGGTTAAGCGAATTCTCTAAAAGCTTATTTACTTGCAACTCGAGATATTCGTCTCGGTTTCCTTCAAGAAGTTCCTTGGCATACTTGTCAGCTATTGGTTTAGCCTCAAAGCTGCCGCTGGCACCGAACTTAACATTGTTAGTGTCATATAGTACCAGCCGCCGATTTTGTACATGCTCGTTAACTGCGTGATTTATCGAATCGGAAAATTCATCTACTGCCAAATCCTTTGGAACAAAACCGGAAGTGTTAACACTGTTTATATTTTCAGTGAGAACTTTCTGACGAGTATGGGTAAACTCGATTATCTTGACGAGTAGCTCGGCGATATTATCTATTACCAATGATGACAGCTTCATACTCAGTCCTTATTATTTAGATAGCGACTCAACGAAAAGTTCATCAAATTTACAAGAATCACTTAACGGTAGATTTTGAGAAGATGGTGCAACTGCCAAAATCTCTCCGATAATTTCTTTTACCTGGTTTGCCATTTTGTGTGCCTGAATCTTATGTTCATGCCCTATTTTGCTGGAAAGGCTGGGCCAATTTGCTCTTATTGGCCGCAACTTACTGTCTAACTCTTGAAGTTTTTCCACAAGTTTGCGACGGCCGGAGATAATCTGCAGTATCAATTCGGAAGACTTTGTCCCTTCTAATTGATATTGCCTTTGAGACAATAACTTAAGCTGGTGGTATAGATATCGTTGATGTTTCAGAAGAGACAGCAACTTTACGCCCGCTTCAGTATTATCTTTTGTCATGGTGCGGCTTTTCTCCATTGGTCCCTCAGCAATTTGTTAATGGTGAGAAAGGGCGGGAGAGGTTGCTCTTATTTAGAAATGCTGTGTTTCCCATCCTTGGTCCTTTCGTACCTTCCTTAAATTCCCACAGTGTTAATTATCGGCTGCTAAGCCGAGAGTATCTTCTTCGTTTAGAATTTGTCTTATTTCCCAAAGGGTTTTCGTTTTCTTAAGTTCAAGTATCTTTGACAATCTTTCAAAAACCGATTCATCGTATAGCCGATGTCCGCCTTCAGTCCATTGAGCCTCGCGAATGAGTCCCATTATGGTGTAGTTGTGAAGGGTCTGTCGCGAGAAGGGGGTGTGGCGAACCAAATCACCAATCCTATAAAGCTTGGTAGGTATCTCCAACACGTGACCTTTGACTTCTGATTTCATTACTGGAAAACCTTTCCCTGAAATCCCTGTTGAAGGTTCGATAAAAATTAAGGAGATAAAAGACTAATGCTTACAAACGTCTTCGCTGTTACTTGCACTCCTCATTTGAACGACCATATTCCAAATCCAACTCATTAATTCTCGCAATTACGCAAATACACATTGGCTTGTGCCACATAAAATACGTTTTACCTTTTATAAAATATAAAAGCCATTTTATCGGATGTCAACTTTTTTTTTATTTTTTTGGCTTTTTTCGAAAATTATTTATTAAATTTTTAAGAGGAGTGGTGAATTTAGCATTTAGGCATTTAAATGTGATATCGGCGGAGTGTTGTTGGCTTTAGCGAGGAGAGTTGTTTGTTGTGGTGTTTAAATGTGATGACGGCTAGGCCGGTTTTGAAAGTTGAATTGGGCTGGTTGGAATATCCGATGCGAGGGTAAATGAGTTGAAGAGGTTAATTAAAACTACGTAAATGCGTCGTAATGGTGTTTTTTTGAATTATGTGCCAGGATAAATGAACTGATAGGGTCAATTAAAACTATGTAAGTGTGTTGGAAGGATGTTTTTGAGAAATTATGTACCAAGAAAATGAGAATCCAGAAAGTACGGCTAACAATGGCCGAGATGCGGCTGGCAATGGTCAAGATAATGTCAGTTTGCTTGAGCGGATAACGCCTTTGGCTCAGCAGATAAATTGTCTGGACCTTGAGCGAATAGCGAAGGTTTGCATTGAGAGTATTCCGCAATTGGTTGGTGTGGGATTTGCGTCGTTGTATATACTCGACGATACGAATAATATTTTGCATCTGCAGAAGTGTAATCATCCATTTCTAATAAATAAGATAGTTTCGCTGAATCAGACTCCGCCTTCGCCGATGGTTATGGCAGTGAATACCAAAGAGCTTATATTGGTGGATGATATTGATAACCATAAAAAGCCGGTTATCAAAAAGTCGCAGCGGGCATTTGCTGACAATTACAAAACCAAGAATTGCGCTATAGCTCCGTTGATATGTCAGGACAGGGTTGTAGGTGTGCTTAATCTGTCGGATAAAACGGAGGGTGGTGGTTTCGGCCTCGAGGATATCGCGATGATAGAGTTGATTGGCCAGTTGGTTGGAGCATCGATAGGTAATGTGAAGCTTTTCGAGAGGATGCAGCGGCAGGCTATGACCGATGGGCTGACGGGGCTGGTTAATCATAAGCAGTTTTATGATACTTTGGAAAAAGAGTTGTGGCGGTCACGCCGTTACGGCGGTCAGATATCTTTGATTATGGTTGATATCGATAATCTGAAGGCGATAAATGATGTTTATGGTCACAGGGCTGGGGATAAGGTAATTAAAAAGATTAGCAATAAGATTAAAGAATGCATTCGGCAGATAGATACGGCTGCGCGTTATGGCGGAGATGAGTTCGCTGTGATTTTGCCGAATACTTCGATTGACGCTGCATTGATTGTGGCTAATCGTATGGTCGATGCGGTTTCAAATTCTCCTGTGACGTGGAAGAAAGAGCACATAGCGATTTCTATCAGTGTCGGTTTGGGTGAATACAATTCTGATACCAGCCCGGAAGATATTACGAGCCGGTCGGACAAGGCACTTTACACGGCGAAGCAGGCAGGTAAGAATACGGTTCGGATTTTTGAACCCACTAAGAAGTAAAGTGGGTTTACACTTCTAAAACGCCCTTCGACTCACCACTGTTCGCTCAGGACAGGCCCTACGGGTTGCGGGTTCCGGGTTACGGGTTACGAAATGAAAATTCT
>JAGLSU010000117.1 GCA_023135935.1 Planctomycetota bacterium | reverse complement strand
CCTAACGGCTGCTGAGTAATCAGACTGTAAGGTCCCGTTGCTCTGGCATGAATTTTATCATCAACTAAATGATGCAGTTTCATCATATAGATGTATCCTATAGTAGCAGTTTGGTCGAATGGTTCGCCCGTCCTGCCATCGTACAACTGGGTCTTCAGGGTTTTCAGAACATTGACAAAGAACTCATTGTCAGGTGGAATCTGCTCATTTTCTTCCAACTCTTTCTTACGGTTGTTCATAAGTTCGTTGGCTTCGGTGGTAAGCTGAGTTATGTCATCTTCACTAGCACCATCAAACACCGGCGTAACGGCATTAAACCCCAAAACCTTCGCCACCCATCCAAGATGGGTCTCCAGAATTTGACCAACATTCATCCTACTCGGTACACCAAGAGGATTTAGTAATATATCAAGAGGTGTTCCATCTTCCAGAAATGGCATATCTTCTTCCGGCATAATCTTGGCAATGACACCCTTATTACCGTGACGACCAGCCATTTTATCACCTATGGACAATGTCCTCTTAGTCGCAACATAAATCTTGACCATCTCCAGAACACCGCTGGGCAATTCGTCTCCGTGCTTTAAACGTTCAAGTCTGCGTTTGCCCTCTTCCTGAATCTCAGTAATTTTTGCCCAATACTTATCTATAACTTTTTGGACCTTATCTCTAATAGAAGCAGGCTTTACCCACTTAATATTAAAGCCTTCTATCTGCTCGTAAACAACATCATTGTCATCGCTAAGACCGACTTTTTGACGAGTAGACGGGTCAATAATAGTAACATCAAATTTCCTGTGAATCTCTTCGACCATTTGCTTAAACACGAGGCACTCTTTGCCTATCATCTGCTTTTCACATGCTTTCATCTCCGCCTTCAAGGCCTTCTTTTGTTCCTCGCCGCCAGCACCTCGCCTGGTGAATCGTTCTGTCTTTATCACCACACCCTCATAGCCACTCGGAACTTCAAGCGAATCATTCTTTACATCTTCGCCAGCCCTGCCAAATATAGCATGCAGCAATTTTTCTTCAGGAGTCAATTCGGTCTTACTCTTAGGCACTACTTTACCCACCAGAATATCACCGGGACATACCCTCGTTCCCTCGCGTACTATTCCTTGACCATCAAGATTTCGCAACGCTTTCTCACCAACATTGGGAATATCACAAGTAAATTCTTCGCTACCTAAACGAGTCTCACGAATCTCCGCTTTAAATTCGTCTATGTGAATGCTTGTAAAGCTATCATTCTTGACAAGCCTTTCGCTAACAATAATCGCATCTTCAAAGTTAAATCCATCAAATGAAACAAATCCTACAAGAACGTTTTTACCAAGAGCTAATACGCCCTCACTCGTGCCTCCCCCGTCTGCTATAATTTGGTTCTTCTCAACTTTTTCACCAAGCTTAACAACGGGCTTTTGATTAAGGCACGTTCTTTCATTTAAGCCCACATATTTAGAAAGCTTATACTCATCGGTCTGGTTAATAGCTATATTAGTAGCACTAACCGCGGTAACTGTACCGCTGTGTTTCGCACGCACTACCATACTCGAGTGCTGTCCAACTACTTTTTCCATACCAGTACCAACTAACGGAGATTCAGTTTTCAGTAACGGCACCGCCTGACGTTGCATATTCGAACCCATCAAAGCCCTATTCGCATCATCATGCTCCAGGAATGGAATAAGAGAAGCCGAAATACCAACTATCTGTTTTGTCGAAATATCAACAAGCTCAACCTCATTGTTCTTAACTTGAGCTAATTCACCACCCTTCATAGCCAAAACCACATCGGAACGAATCTTACCCGTAGCCTGGTCAACCGTTCCCGGCGAAGCTATTGTTGCTTTCATGTCCTCATCGGCACGTAAATGAACCACCTCGTCAGTGACTTTGCCATTTTCAACTTTGCGATAAGGCGTAATAAGAAAACCATATTCGTCAACCGAGGAAAATAGCGCCAACGAAGCAATCAAACCGATGTTTGTGCCTTCCGGTGTCTCTATCGGGCAAATTCTACCGTAGTGACTAATATGAACGTCACGCACTTCAAAACCGGCACGCCTTCTGTTCAAACCGCCAGGCCCAAGAGCCGACAAACGCCTTTCGTGCGTCAACTGACTTAGAGCATTCGTCTGGTCAACAACTTGGCTTAATTCACCGCGACCAAAGAAATAATTTATACTGCTCGAAACACTTTTGGAATTTACCAAATCTGCTATGCGAATCGGCTCTTCTGAATCAGCATCCCTTTTTAAGCTCATCCGCTCCTGAACCGTCTTGCGAAGTTTTAATAAACCCTTTCTAATCTCATCTGCGGCAAGTTCATCAATTGTACGTAACCTTCTATTGCCCAAATGGTCTATGTCATCAACATTGCCTTCATTATTACGCAAAGACATAATGTATCTCATCGTATTGAGGAAGTCTTCAGGCCGAAGCGTCATTTCTTTTTCGCCTACTTCTTGCCCAAACTTACGATTCAATCGGAACCTGCCGACTTTCCCTAAACGATAACGATTTATGTCAAAAAACTTCTCTGTAAAGAAAGTTTTTGCCTTCGCTTCGTTAGGAGGATTACCAGGCCTTAACCTCATATAAAGTTTCAACAAAGCCTGTTCATGACTTTCACAGTCGTCTTCAGCAAGGGTATTTAAAATTAATACGTCATGAACCTCTTCGACAACTTCTATACGTTTGATCTTACCAGCCTGTTGTATCAGTGAAACCCTATCTCCAATTTGCGTACCAGCTTTTACTATGATTTCGCCCGTCTCTGTATCTACAATCGGACCTACTGACCACATAGAAGGTGTCAGCTTGGCTTTTTGAACGGTCTTGGTCGGATAAAAGGTTCGTATGATAGACTCGGTCTCGCTATATTTAGAATCTATTGCACGCAAAAAGACAGTCGCGGGTATCTTGCTGGACTGGTCAATCTTAACAACCAGAACATCTTTTCGGGTCACCCCTATTTCTATCCAGCTACCTCTTTCGGGTATGATTCTTCCACCATGTAGAATTCTATCGCCTTCTTTGCTGTCAATTACAAAATCAACACCAGGACTTCGATGCAGCTGACTTACAATAACACGCTCAGCACCGTTGATGATAAACTCTCCACCACCTATCATGACCGGTATTTCGCCAAGGTATATCGATTGCTCTGCTAAATCCTCGTTGTCTTTGTTACACAGTCTGCAACGTATCTTCATTGGATAGCCATAAGTCAGCCTTAACTTCCGGCATTCTTGCGTGGCATACCGAGGCTTTTCTAATTCGTAATAAAGATACTCTAAACGCATCGTCTTATCGTAGTTCTCGACAGGGAATATCTCACGAAACAGAGCTTCAAGCCCAGCGTTTTTTCTCTTGGTCGGCGCTACATTTCTCTGTAGAAAACGCGCGTAACTGCCTCGCTGTACCTTTACTAAATCCGGAATCTGGACGACATCCTTCACACTTCCAAAATTACGAACGGTTCTTGCAACCATCTAATACTCCTTAGTATAGCCGATAGCGTCTCACGTATAATTTCTTACCAATTACGCCAATTCAACTACTGCGCCTACTTCTTCGAGCTGCTTTCTTGAAGCTTCGGCTTCATCTTTATTCAAGCCTTCCTTAACTGTTTTAGGTGCACCTTCAACAAGGTCCTTGGCCTCTTTCAATCCCAGTCCCGTCAAAGCTCTTACCACTTTGATGACCTGAATCTTCTTTTCGCCAAATTCCTTGAGAACTACATCGAAAGTAGTCTTCTCTTCGGCTTGCTCCGCTCCGCCACCATCGGCTGGACCTGCTACCATAACAGCTCCACCTGCTGCAGGCTCAATACCGTATTCATCCTTGAGATAATCACCAAGCTCTTTAGCCTGCATTAACGTCAAGCCGACTATCTTATCACCGAGCTTTTTGATATCACTGCTCCAGCTCTTTTTCTCTTCTTTGGCTGGTTTTTCTTCCTTGACCTCTTTAACTTCTGCTTTGGTCTCTTCCTTAACCTCTTTTACCTCTTCCTTTTTTACTTCTTCCTTGACCTCAGTCTCTTTTTTCTCTTCTGTCACTTTGTCTTGTTCTTCTGCCATTTTTACCAACTCCTATCACCTAATGCCCGGTAGTAGCTGAAACTACGCCGTTTCATTTAACCCTTAAAGGGGCAGCCACCTAAGCAACATATAATTCCTAAAATTAATTTTCGTTTTTAAGCCGCTTGGCTTTCAGCATTTTCTATAATAGTCTTTATGCAGCCTGCAATGATTCCAGCGGGAGAACTAACAGCAGAGGCAACTCTTCTTGCCGGTGACTGGGCCAACATAATAATCTCAGCCTGCAATTCTATGCGTGTCGACATCTTCGAAAGCCCTTCCGCTGCTTTAGCATCTAATAGCGAACCTTCAAGAAATGCGCCCTTAATTTCTATAACCGGAAGTTTCTTGCTCCATACGACCAGCTCTTTCGCTATATCAACTATGCTGTCGCCACCATAAGCAACTGTGCAAGTACCATTAAACAAATCCGCCGCTGGTTCCATCTGACAATTACAAAGCGCCTTTTTGAACAGTGCATTTCTGGCCACTAATAATCTAATGCCTTTTTCTTTAAACGCACCACGCATCAAATTATTGTCAACACCGCCAACGCCCTTAATGCTAACAACCAAAAAGTCGTTGACATTCTCGTCGGTAATTCTCTTCTCCAGTTCCGCCTGAAGCAACTCTTTCACATATTTACTCATCTTTTCACCTGTTAAATTTATTCATATCTCGTATACCGCTTTACACGCTGACAATTACGCCAGGACTCATCGTCGCAGATATACACATTTTCTTAATATAAGTACCTTTTGCCGTTGCCGGTTTAATCTTCTTTATATGCGAAACGAAGGCCTCGATATTATCGATAAGTTTTTCAGCATCGAAACTTTGTTTGCCAACAACTACATGAACATTACCACCCGTATCACCCCTAAACTCGACCTTTCCTGCGGCGAATTCAGCTACCGCGGTCACAACATCTGAAGTGACCGTACCATTCTTCGGTGAAGGCATCTTGCCCTGCGGACCAAGAACTCGGCCAAGCTTACCAACCCTACCCATCACTTTCGATGAGGCAATAGCAACATCAAAATCCATCCAGCCATCACTAACTTTCTTTACCAGATCATCACAACCCGCCTCAATAGCACCGGCATTCTTGGCTGCCTCAATATCTGAATCTTCGCAAAAAGCGATGACCTTCTTTTGCTTGCCTATCCCATGCGGCAAAGATATTGAACCGCGAACCATCTGGTCGGCCTGCTTCGTGTCGATGCCAAGATTCAACACACATTCTACAGTTTGGTCAAACTTCACCGATTTAAATGACTTTACCTTCTCAACTGCTTCAGCCAGAGCTACCGGTTCTTTGCTTACCTGCTCCGACTCACTTTCGTACCTCTTACTTCTAACACTCATAATCACTCCTGACTTCGCAAATGGCAACTTCAACTAAGCTGCCTTTCAGCTCGCTTCCACTGTTAGCCGTGGTTTGCTTAAAAAATTTCTTCTAATCTTCTACTTCCACACCCATACTACGGGCTGTGCCCTCTATAATCTTCATCGCCTGGTCCAAATCATATGCGTTTAAGTCTTTGAACTTAGTCTCAGCAATTTTCCGGACCTGCTCAGAAGTAACTTTTCCTACCTTCTCTTTGTTTGGAACACCACTGCCCTTTGCAATCTCAGCTGCCTGCTTAAGCAATACTGCCGCAGGAGGACTTTTGACCTCAAAGATAAATGTTTTATCCTTATAAAGAGTTATTATTACCGGGACAGTTGTCCCATTCATATCTCTCGTCCGCTCGTTAAACTGCGAAACAAACTGACCGATATTAATTCCGTGTTGACCTAAAGCAGGCCCTATCGGCGGAGCCGGTGTCGCCTTACCACCCGATGCCTGCAATTTAATTTTTACTTGTATTTCTTTAGCCATTTGTCACCCTTGTTTTCGTAACTAAAACAATCTCATTTACATTTAAGAATCTGGAAGTTCAGAATTCCTCATGTGTCACAATATCTGACGCCTATACCTTTTCAATCTGCCAATACTCTATATCAAGCGGTGTGCTTCGGCCAAATATCGAAACTATCACTTTCACAAGCCCTCGCTCCTCGTCGATTGAATCGACCACTCCCTCAAAATTCTCAAAGGCACCTTCCTGAATCTTAATCTGGTCACCTTTTTGAAATTCAACTTTAATACTCGGCGTCTCAGAAGGTTTTTCCGCCTCCAAAAGCATCTTGGCAACATCAGTATCTCGCATCGGCGTAGGAATTCCTTCGGTTCCTATAAAATCTCCTACGTCAGAGGTCTCCTTAATCATAAACCAGGCATTTTCCGGCACTCGCCCATCCTCAGCTGGCTCCATCTCCATGAAAACATAACCAGGATAAAGCTTACGCTTATGCACCGTTTGCTTATGACCTCGGATACGCTTGATCTGCTCGGTAGGAACTTCTATCCTGCCAACAGTGTCACTTAAACCCTCTATCTCAACCTTCTGAGCAAGGGTCTCTCTGACCTGCAATTCCTTATTCGCCGCAACTCGTAAAACGTACCATTTCATATTAAAAACCTTTACTCCAAAAGCCACATAAACAACAACCGAAAGCTGAAATCTGTAGCTCCAAGCAGCGATGCCATAAAAATCACAACCACGATAACAATAACAGTTGAAACTACTATCTCCTGCCTACTCGACCAGTTCACCTTTTTCATCTCGCCTTCGGCAGCAATCATAAAATCTGCAAAAGTTTGTTTGTTCACTAACCAGAATATCAAAAGACCAAAAACAACAAGCAAACCAGCAGGTATCATGGTCTCAACCCACAATCCTAAGTCAGAAGCTTGTAGCTTCCTGTAAAGCTGCAAACAACCAAGCACCACAAGTATCGCTACTCCAAAAGCACTACAGAGTCTCGTGTACTTACCTTGACTTCGTTTATAGATAGTAAACATTTACATCAACCTTATTTGATTTTCTCTTTTCAATCCTTTACAACACTTAGCTCTTCAAGCTTAACAGGCCAGGAGGGAGTCGAACCCCCAACCTTCGGTTTTGGAGACCGACGCTCTGCCAATTGAGCTACTGGCCTAACCAATTGACTATCGATTATTTTCGATTGACTATTTGCAATTGTTTGAAAAAAAGCAAAATCCTGCGCT
>JAGLSU010000116.1 GCA_023135935.1 Planctomycetota bacterium | reverse complement strand
ACTAAAAGATTCTTTTGAAATGATTTATCCATATTGCACGAATTAAAGTGCTCATATTTATTTCAAAGGCAAACCGAGTTTGGTTCGAGGCCTAATCGAAAACGACCAAAAAACATTCGTCTGCTCAACAGCCGCTATCACTTCGTTAACGCCTTTTTTAAATTGACACTTCACCATCTGCGAATCCGTCTGGATAGTCCTGGCACTGCGATGATACGGATTTTTATTCTCACCGGAATACACCTGCTCGCCATTTAGATAAACTCTCGTCTTGCCCGTATGCCCAAGCCACAATTCACCGTTCATATCTTCCGGGCAATCGAATTTGCCCTTCAAAATCGCGAACTGGCCGGAAATAGCATGGTTCATCCCGGAAAATGGTGCCGCTGCTACCGCTTCACGAAGTTGAACAACTCCCGGTAATGAATTATGAAACTTGCCCGTCGGTTTTACCTTGCTGGCTACAACCGACTGTTCGAATTCGGTGCGCTTGCCCGACTCACCTTTAAAATGATACACATCAAAGTTACTTAAAAAATCCATATAGTGAGGAAGTGACTTTTTATACCATTCCTTCAAAAACGGAAACGGATTCACATGAATCTGCTGGTCAATCAGAATCGTACTAAAATGCAAATGATACCATCCGCCCGAAGCACCGCGAGCACTTGCGTAACCGATTATCTCGCCCGCCTCGATTGTATCACCATCCTTAAAATCTTTCGCCAAACCGCTAAGGTGAGTATAGTAAAAAAGGACAGGTAACTCCGCATGCTTAACCAAAAACGGATTGCCGCCCACAACCGCCCCGCCGTTCCTGTTGCTGATAATCCTTTTGACCAGCAGCTGCGGATACTTGCTCGCCAAAACCACCGTCCCCTTACAAACCGAACGTATCAGCTGCCCTTCCCACGCACCAAAATCGTAACCGTCGTGGTATCGCTGCTGTGTAAACTTGCCGCTTTCGATACTTTGTATATTCGTGCAAACTGTCAGCCAACCCTGGTTCCGCGTGCCGCTACCCCACGGTTCAGAAAACGGATACACTCCACCCGGCATCAAATCCTCGCCAACTTTCGCTATTCGTAATCGAACATCTTTGTCCGGATGAAAACGCGCGTTGCCGAATTCCTTCTCGTAATCACTGATAACCTCCGCCCCTAAACGCACATTACCAACAACTACATCGTCATTCTCGTAGCCGATCGGAACAACAACCTTCTCCTTACCGACCAGAACCGTTACCTGTGCCGCCCCAATCCGCTTTAAATTCTCATCCCAGAAAGTAACTTTTTTATCAACCAGCTTTATCGGTGGAAAGCCATCTAACGAAACCGTCTCACCGACACCGATTTCAAAATAAACCGGAAAATTGCCGGCACTCGCCGCCGCTACAAAAAACACAACAACCAAAATCGCAAATAATTTATTGTTCATTTTACACCTCGAATTTTTTGCCTGTCAGCAATTCGTAACACTCGATGTATTTAGCGCTGGTCTTGGTTACGATATCTTCCGGCAACTCCACACCAGAGCCCGACTTGTCGAAGTTAATACTTTCCAGGTAATTGCGAACGAACTGTTTGTCGAAGCTCTCCTGGTCCCTGCCCGCTTCGTATTTATCCGCAGGCCAAAAACGGGATGAATCCGGAGTAAAAACCTCATCCACCAGAATTATCTTACCGTCAACAACAGCCCATTCGAACTTCGTGTCCGCCAGAATTATTCCCTTGCTCTCAGCATAGGCACTTGCCTTTTTGAAAATTGCCATACTCTTGTCACGAACATAATTGGCTTTTTCTTCGCCGATGATATCGACGCATCTTTCAAAATCAATATTCTCATCGTGTTCGCCGAGTTCCGCTTTGGTTGCCGGTGTAAATATCAATTCCGGCAACTTCGCGCACTGCTTCAATCCCGCCGGTAACTTATGACCGCAAACCATACCATCCGCCTTATATTCCTTCCAGCCGGAACCCGTTAGATATCCACGAATCACACACTCGACCGGCAAAACTTCACCCTTCTTAACCAGCATACTGCGCCCTGCCAATTGGTCCGCATAGTCACAAAACGGTGCCGGGAAACTTGCCACGTCGTCACTAATCAAATGATGCTCCACCACATCGGACAAAAATTCAAACCAGAACTTCGATATCTGCGTTAAGACTATCCCCTTATAAGGTATACCGTTGGCCATAATCACGTCGAAAGCGCTCAACCTGTCACTGGCAACTATCAACAGCCTATCACCCAAATCATAAATGTCCCGAACCTTGCCACGCACCGGTTCCTGTGTCGATATGTTCGTTTGCAAAATAACATTGTCCATAAAAATCCCTTCCTGTTTACCGGTTAAAAATCACAGTATAAGCTACCCTCAACTCCTGTCAACCTCCTGCAAATTAACTCTGCTGATAACTAATATCACCCACCCCTTGCTATCATAGAATCAATATATCCGAAAACTTTCTCCTTTATTTTCTCTATTTTCTCATCAGAAGGCAAAAAACCCGCTATCTCCTCCAAAAACTTCTGCTGCCTTATCCTTTTAAACGTTGCCGTAAAATTCACGTCATAAACCCAACCCAATTGCAAAAGCCTCATATCATCCAGCGTCCGCAACTCACCATAATCTATCAGGCGATGCTTAAAAACCGATTCGACCATCTCAGGGCAATATTTCCCATTATCCGGAAACTCCAGCTCCAATTTACAATTCTCCGGGTCATCCCGATACTGCCTGTAATATTTCGCAGCCACATAAAAAACGTCCAGTTTATCAGCGTCACGTATTAACTTACAATAAAACAAACTCTGCTCGTCCAAATCTTCCGGCAACGCCTTTTCGCCATGATACCTTATTGCCGCCTCTATCAATTTCCGTTCCCGTTCGTCTATTCCATCGAGCACCCCCGCCTCACGAAGAACCTCCACACTTAACTTACTGTGATTGACACTTTTCGGGTCATTATACGTTCTGTATCTGATAAACTGCGCAAACCGCCCCACATCATGCAAAAGTGCTATAGTCTCAGCTATAATCTTCTGCCCATCCGAAAGACCCAACTCATCCACCAGATGCGCCGTCTCATCGCAAACGCGCCTGCTGTGGTCCTCTTTGAGCTTCAAATTCGCGTTAACGAACTCATCATCGCAGTAACATCCGGCGACAAAATCATCGAACCACACTTTCAAACCGTTTAATTGCCCTTGCTCCATTATCGATGCCTCGAAATAAAACCGCTCCGCCGCTAATTTATAGCAACTTTCAGGAAAATTTCCAATTACATATTCAAAAATACCCCCTTTAAATGTATAATCGCCAACCGGAAACCAAAAAAACAATTAGTGAAAAAAGGAAGGGATAAAAATATGCCTACCATCAAAGATATCATCATCAAAAAACCGTCTGAAGCAGAAACCGAAACCTGCAAGGCTTGGCCAATCTGGAATTGTCAACCCAGCACATTCGACTGGTCATACACAGAAAAAGAAACCTGTCTTATAATCGAAGGACAAGTCACCATCTCAGACGGAACAGACTCCGTCAGCTTCGGCGAAGGAGACTTTGTTGTTTTCCCCGATGGACTCGAATGCACCTGGCAGATAAAGCAAGCCGTCAAAAAATACTACAACTTCGGATAAAATATTCGCACAGCCGACAGACTATCTAATGTAATAACCAGACATCCGCCATTGGCTGTTCGTATCCAACGTCATTACAACGGTCTCGACAGCCGCTTTTTTATTTTCGAACGATGTATCGAACTCCATAATCACATATTCACCATCCGGCGCTCCGGGAACCTGCGTCGTATAATTTTTCGATTTGACCTTCCTTGAAACTAATTTCCCCAATGGCTTCCGAACGGACCCGAGCGAAGCTTCAAGCTGCTCTTTATTCACAAGTGCTTTGAACATTCCCGCTGCTCCGTCCCAACCCTTACCATAATCTTCATCATCAATCGACCCAAGCCAACTCAATGCCGAATCAACCGCTTTTTTTACCGCCGCACCTTTCACATCCGTCGTCTTTTCTTCCGGCTGAACCGATTTGTCCTTGGCCTCATCGTACAGCAACTTCAATTTCTCTATATGCGACTTTATCGAATCAAGCACTTCTCTACGTTCATCTCTGATACTCGCCCGCTTCTTATACTCTATGCGAGCCAAATCAAGGTCTCTCTTCCGTGCAGAAGCTACCTCCCACATCTTTTCTAATCCCTCCTGCTTACTTTGCAGCGCAACCAAATCATCTTTCACAGCCTCAAGCTTTATCTTTCCTTCAGAACTCCGCGCCTGCTTTACAAGGTTCCCTATCTTGGCCTGAAGCTGTTTTATCTGAAGAGCACAATTGTCCCGCTCCTCTTCTAAACGAATTAGTCTCTCGGTAATCGAATGCCGGTGTTTGTGTTCTTCAAGGTCGGCAATCCCCCATCTCACACGGACATCCTCTAATCCCTTCTCAGCTGCATCCAAATCCCTTTGAACACGCATCCGCTGATTTTCAAGATTCTCCAGTTTATCGCCAATCTCCTCCCTATCCATATTTCCGGTAGAAATAAGTTCAACAGTAGTTTTTTCGCCGGTTTTAACATTCAGCTTAAAACTATTCACTATCGAATCAAACGTACCCTTCGCTGCTTCGAACTTATCCTTTTCAATTCTGAAAACGAACCAGTAAACCATCGACTCGTCAACCAAATATGTCCTATACTCAACCGTTGCTTTGCCTTCGGCTTGGTAATCAGCCACATAACTAACCGCTGGCGCAGCCCCAATCGTAGACTCTGCCCAACTTTCGCTCCTTACGGTATAAGCATCAAAGTGGTTCTCAAGAATTACCACATCACCGTCAGCAATCTGGCGTACAGCAGTACCCTCAGAAATTCCCTCGATACCAATGAATATGGCCCACGCTTTTAATTTCGACGGCTGTAGCTGCCAACTGAATTTATACCTGCCGGGCGACGGGCTCTTATAACTCTGCCAATCAGCAGGGATAGCTATGGAAATATTCAGCTTCTCATCGTAAACAATTTGCCCCTGCCCACTCGGCTTTTTAACTTCTGAACCTGTTCCAGACCGCCGCTTTAATCGTATCGAACCACTGGCGGTTTTCAGGCGAACCATACCGCTTCCTTCGCCGATTGTCCCCTCTATCCGTTTCTTATCAATCTTACCCTTTACCATAATCGGCAAATCGGTTTTAATCGAACCGCTGCCTGTCTCCATACTAATATGACCGGAAAATGCCTTCGGCAATTCAACCTCGATACCTCCACTGGCAGTATCCACCTTAACATCAATTTCACCCGGTGCCGAATCAGAATAACCGATATTAATACTTCCGCTGGCCGTATCAGCATGAAGCTCCGGTGACATCATTTCACGACACTTTATACTACCGCTAACCGTATTCAATTTCGCCGAACCGCTAACATTTTCCGCTCTTATAGAACCGCTCGCTGTATTTAAATCCGCCGAACCCTGTATGTTCTCAGCCGTAACCAAACCGCTAACCGTATTACCTTCTACATTTCCATTAACACTAAATATTTTGACCGAACCGCTAACCGTATTACCTTCTACATCACCTTTGATATCAGAAATTCTAACCGAACCACTAACCGTATTACCTTCTACATCACCTTTGATATCAGAAATTTTGACCGAACCACTAACCGTATTACCTTCTACATCAGTCTGCCTCGGAACGGTTATATCCAAATCCACACCGACCGAATTATTTTTGAAACGCTTGGTTTTAGGCCGCTCCACCTTAATCGATAATCTCTTTCCGGACTTTTCGACCTTCACTTTTACTTCTTCAACCAATTTTGCAGCTTCGGCTTCGCTGCCCGCTTTAATACGCTTCGTCGCGACAATACTACATTCACTAACATCGGCTCCGGTTACTTTTATAGAACCGCTTACCGTATCCGCGATAACCTGCGAACCCGTCGCTAACGGTGACGATATCCGCTCAACCTTTTCATATCTCGCCTTACCAAAACCGCCCGAAGTCTTCTTAACCCCCTCAACCGTTCTCGTAATTCCACCTTCCGAAACTTCCGCCTTAGCTTGCACATCGCCGGTTTCTTTTTCAGACACCTCTATAATACCAATCTGCACATCAGTCTTCACACCTGGCTTCAACGATACATTCTTAAACTCAACCCACTCATAAGGCCGGGTCTGAAATTGAAACTCACTCACTTCGGACAGTTTTAAACCATAGAACTTTGCCGTTGTTTGCCTAAGCTTATCCGTACTTACAGAGCTAATATTTCTTGTAGTGATGATATTTCCTTTTTTAGCAATAGCAACTATCCGCTGTTGAATTGACCTGTAATCGGGTGTGTCGGACACAACTATTTGAACCTTCCCATCCCCTTCAATCGCTTCAGAAAATGAAATCCCCTTAGTAATTATTATGCCCCTGCCTGTATGAGATGCAACAGTTTTCCATTCTCCCGTTGCAATTCCAACGCTTATATTCGTGGTCTCCCGCCCATCATATTTTTTAATAACCGCTGCTTGGTAACCTTCAACCTCAATGCCGCCACTATCCAAAACTGTGCACGACCCCCACCAACCTTTGCTACCTTCAATCTTATACCACGAAAAATTCAAATCTTCAGGCCCATCAACTTTGCAAACAAAACCGTATTTACCGTCTTTGTAATTCCTTTCTCGTTTGACATAAATTTGTTCTTTAAGCAGATTCCCATCCGGTCTCCAACTCCTTGGCTTACCTTCCGGGTAATAACAAACCCCCACCAACTCAACCGTCACACCGTCAGACAAAACAGCTTTAAATTCACCCGCAACCTTAACATCAACCTCTGAAACTTCAGCTTCATTCTCTGCCGCCTGAGAAATCATTGTCAATGCCGCTTCGGCGTTATTACGCACATTGAAATCTGAATCCTGCAGTGCCTTTTCAAGTATCGGTTCGGCCTCAACTCGACCCATGAGCCCAAGACCATAAGCACCACACCGTCGAGCATATGCACTGGAATCTTCCAACGTCATTTTACCCAAAATATCAAAACTCGATTCGACCTTATACGTACCAAGCGCAAGCGCAGCCATCCCGCGAGTTTGCTCCTCCTCGTGAGAACAAAACTTTTCAAGAGCAGCGACAGCCGGCCCAATACTATCGAAGCCGCCTTTATAAACTATATACATCGCCGAACGCCTGATGGTATTTCTATCCGAATCAAAATACTTCACTAAATTTGCCACCACAGCACTTTCATCCAAAGTTTGAAGCAATTCAAGTGACTCGACAACTTTCGGGTCAGTCTCCGCAAGAGTGGAAATCGTCAAAACCGCCTTCTCTACCGCAGCCTTAACATCCACTGCAGAAGTCAGCGGCTTCGATTGTAAATGCCAGTCAAGACCATGTATTTTGTATGGAGTTTCCGGGCCTTCATAAAAATGACCGTGAATACCATACCATCTGCCCTTATCACCATGATAGAAGTGATATTCAAAATGCAAATCTCCCTCTAATATGGCCCCGTCTTTTAGAGTGAGCTCATAATAAATTCGAGGTACACCTTCACTAAAAGATACATCGCCAAGTTCTATTGAAACAATTGGATTTTCTTTGAACGTTTTACAAATCCATCTAATCAACTTTGGATAGTCTCTATAACAATTATAATATCCAACGATAGGAAACTGCTCCCAAACGTCCCGATTTTTCGAAGCCATAAAATAATCATAATCCGCATTTTTGATTTTTCCGAAGAGCTCATAGGCCACATCATGAATAATCTGCGGATTACTACGAGCTTCGATAATTTTTTCGCGCCTTATTTTGCTTCTCGATTTATTGGCACTCTTTTTCTTTTCGCCTTTAGCTCCCTCAACCTGCCCCTTATACCCGGAACGTGAATTTATTTCCGCCGCCCGCTTCAATAAATCCGCCGGGATAACTGTGGCTTTGCCGTCCCTGCCTTTCGTCGCGAACAAAATCACATATCGCTTAGCCGGCACTCGTTTCACCGTCTTGAAATTCTTATAGCCGGGACTGTTTATGCCAACCCAATAGACCTTACCCGGCTCAAGTTTTACCGGCAACGTGCACGTAGTCCTGCTGCTATTGTAACGGGGCTTGTTTGTCGTCAGTTCAGGAAACGTTTCTCCACCACCCGTCCCCGTCCACGACCATGCCCCGTCCATCATCGGCTGGTCAAACAGAACCCTTATGCTTTTCAACCCCGGCGAAACATCCTCGGCAAACGCAACAGGAACCGTCTTCACAACCACAGGCGGCCCATCAACCAAAACCTTCCTATTACCACGAACAAGAGCAAAGTTAAAAACCTTTTCCTTTTCCGTCTGGAGCAAATTCGTTGTTAAACCCTTGCGTTCAACTTTGTAGCCAGCCGCTCGTACCGCTATCCCATGCTCTTCGTGCCAGGTAAGATAACTATAGTTACCCTCCGAATCGGTAACCGTACCCTGACGTCCTCCCGCATATTTGTCATCACCAACTTTCGCACCGGCTATCGGCTCGCCTGTCACTGCGTCAGTAACTTTACCTCTGATAGTCAACCCCGGCGCAACCTCTGCCACTGCCATCGGCAGCAATACAACACCAACAAGAATAACAGCCAACAAACCTGTAACTCCGAGCTTCGCACTTTTCGGTATCGGCCTGCTCAATATCCGCTTGACCCGAGACTTCAATGTACTTTTCGATTCCACTACCCCTATTAGCCGCAAACTCAATGCCGGCCTCTTAAACGCCAACTTCGCAACATCAACCAAAGTCTGAGAATACTGCCCGGCCTTGTCGCCCATCGCAACCAACGTTGCCTCATCGACCGCCTCTTCGCGAACCCTGCGAATAATCGCGTTAGCCGCCCAAAGCAACGGATTGTAAAAATAAGCTATCTGCAAAATAGTCTGAACTAAATTCACCCACAAATCGCCGCGCTTCACATGCACTAACTCATGCATCAAAACCGCACGCAAATGTCCTGCCCCCAAACTCGGCCCTAAATTCTCCGGCACCAATATCACAGGCCGAAACAATCCGCACACAGCCGGACTCGTTGCGTTCGCAGATACCTTCAATCCAACTTTCCCCTTAACTCCAACGCGCTGGCGGCAAAATTCCAAACTATCCTTCATCAACTCATTGGACTCTTTCGCCTGCGCAACAAGACCCATCACAAATATCGCCCGCTGCAACAACAACACTCCCATCACAAGCACAGCCACGCACCAAACCAAAAACGCAACCCCTTCCCATGTCACCTGTACCGGAACTGCCCCAGCCATCACTGACCCTGTTTTTGCTGCCCCAACATTAACGGATAAACCGGGCATCTTCACCGCTACCGCCTGACCATCTATTTTTACGGCCAACGCCCCTACTTTTACATCGACTTTCTCAGCCGACCTCGATACCACCCGCACATCCGATAGTTCTTCACCGAACCAACCCAGACCCAGCGGATTCGAAAGCGTCACCGGCAAAACCAACTTCACCAACACCAACATCCAAATACAATACCGAAACACCGCCCGAATCTTGTTGCGTAACAAAAAGTCAGCTACCAATAAAATAACTATCAAAACACTCGACTGAATAAGCATCGGCCACGCAAACTCCACAAACCCGGCACCGCACCAATTAATCTGTTCCAATATCGTATTCATAAATATATCCTCCACTTAAAAGAGGTTCTTATTTTTTCGCCTTCGCTTTTCTATTCTTTATCATCGACTCCAATTCACCCAACTGCTTTTTAGACAACTCACCGCTATCTAACATAAACTGCATCATCGGAGTAAGCGCACCATCGAACGCCCTCTTAACCGCACGCATAACCTCACCCTTCTGCGCCTCCTTCTTCGTCACATCCGAACGATACAAAATAAGATTGCGAATCCTCTCCGTCTTCAGCAACCCCTTCGAGACCATCCGGTCCATCATCGTCTTGACCGTGCTGTAGGCCCAGCCCTTCTGTTTCTCCAAAACCTCCTGAACAGTCGGAGCCGCACACGGCTCATTGTCCCATACCGCTTTGACAATCGCCCATTCCGCCTCGGTCAGTTCATGTTTCTTCTTAGCCATAATAATCTCCTTTTATCTCTAACGATGACGAGACTACTCTACATTTGTAGAGATTGCAAGCAAAAAATAAAAAAATCCTCCGAAGGAGAGCCGCATTAGCGAATCAGCCCAAAAACCACCTTTATCGTAGGACCGCTACGCTGGAAAATAACCAAAAAACCTCGGCAAAAACTACTACTTTAAAACCGATAGCTCACGGTTCAAAATGCCGATGTGACGCATCTTAGCCTTGATAATTGACTCAACTTTCTCCTTGCCCGCATCCGTCGGAACCGCTGCCTTCAATCCGAGATAAAAAACTATGGCCTCCTTCTCAAGACCGACCGCCATCTGCAAAACTTCCTTTTTATCCCTACTGCCGCCAAGGTCACTGCAAAGGTCCTTGTCAACATCAAACACATGCCCGCCAGCCATAGCCCGCAAATACAATATGTCTTCGTGATTCACGTCTGAAACCGTAGGGGGACATTCGCTATCAGAAAAACTTTTTCCTATAGCCGCAAACTTATCGGCATGCTCCAGCTCCCAATCCGACAACAGCAACAATGTCTTACGCGCATCCGGGTCCTCGAAACACTCGCTAATCTTACGATAAAACTTCGCACCGTTACGCTCAAGATGTTCAGCCACCTCGAACACTTCACACACATTGAATTTGAATCCCATTTTCCTTCCCCTTAAATTTCTTACTTGGCTATATCAATCACTTATATCTCATCCCTGAATTTGATATAATTATTATACAGCCACACCGGATATAGGAAAGAAAAAACCCCAAGGAACAAACACCCAACCGCACCGACATCCTCTGCAAAATGATTACAAAAGGATAACTGAAATCCCCCCTAAGCACCTATCTTCGCAAGCAGTATCGCCATCAATATAATACCTATCACCAGACCCCATGCCGCCGCAAATCCCAATAAATCAACCCGATACCGCTTAAAGCTGAACTTCTTATGCAAACTCAACAAATCAACTAACAGCAAACTGTGCCCCCGCTCCTCAAGCGACTCTTCATTCCGGTCCACAGCCGCAACATCAACCTGCGCACCCTCGTGAATTATCTCGACACCGGCTTCATGAAGTTTATATTCCTCACCAACAGGCGTGTGCAGCAGCATATAAAAAGCGTTCAAGTTTTCTTCCGGCTCCGGCTTCGTCAATAAACTCGCTATTATAAAAGACACAAATCCAGCAGGAACATACAACGCAACCCGAGCGGGATACGTCCAACCGATGTAGTCAGTATAAAGATACAATCCCGTCGCCACAATAACACTGACCCAGAAACCATACCGATTGCTTTTCCGCCAGCATATCGCCATCCAGAAAGGTATCCCCATAAATGCCATTATCGTCCAAAGTATTTTCAAGCCTTCTATCACATTCGCCAAACCAAACGCTATAGCTATTCCCAATGCCACCACCAATATCGACGACCACCTCGCCACCATTAAATAATGTTCCTCGCCTTTATCCTTACTGACATATGCTTTATAAATATTCCGTGTAAACAACGCCGACCCGTCAACCATATAAGCGTCACACACTGCCATTATCGATGCCACCATAGCCGCCACCATCAAACCTACCAAGCCGACCGGCAAAAGTTCCAAAACCATCATCCCGAACGCTTGCTCTCTCGCACTGTCGGCAAGTCCCGGATATAACGCTATCCCAAACAACCCAACAAAAGCCCATGCCAATGTCACGAACCGTTTCGTAATATTTCCATACGTCCAGCCGGTCCGGCAACCCATCTCGCTTTTACCAGCACCACCTATAGCCATATGATGCGGCAGCGCCACAACCCCAACCAACGCGTTCACCGTCACCATTGAAACAAAGAAAAATGTTATCTCCTTATTCGCAAACAGCGAAAACATTGCCGGTGCCAACACATCATGTAAACTGCCGAACCCGCCCAACTTCGCCATCGCGAACGGTATCAAAATAAGTGACAATATCAAAAGCATCGCGCTCTGTAACAACTTCGTCGATACCGCCGCAACCAATCCGCCGCTGACGCTGTAGCTGACAAATACGGCCGTTGTAATCAAAATCGCGACGTTGCCGGAAAGCTGACCCTGCGTCAGTGCCTCAATCGTTGTTCCTATCGCGCGAAATACCGTTGCGATAGTCACCGAAAAATACAAAATCGCCATAGCCGTATAAATCGCCCCCGCCGCCTTACCGAAACGTCGCTCGAAAAAATCACCCGTCGTAACATATCGTAACCGCCGGTATATCGGAGAAACTATCCAGAAAAACGGCGTACTGAAAATATACAACCACTGTATCCAGACTCCCGCCAAACCTCGCGAATACGATGCACCCGTCACTGCCACCGCCTGGTCCGCACGTGTACCTACCGCGAACGCTTTCGCTACCATCAATAGCTTCCCGAATTTCCTGCCGCCCATGAAAAAGTCACCCGTATCCTTGACCTTCTTCGATGAACGCAAACCGATAAATGTCACCCCCGCCAGGTATAATACTATCACTCCAAGGTCTATCGGATTAAGCCCGAATACGTCACTCATTTCGTTCCCTCACTAATCGTATTATTCCCCCGCCCAATGTTTCTTAACCGAAAAAGCCACAGCCTTCGGCTCACGGCTGCGATTGAACACACCCTTCTTATTCAATACTACTCTCCGATGATGCTGTGCTGTCCGAAAATCCGCGAAGTTCCAGATATGCTCACCCAACATGTACGGTAGCGCTCCTATCGCATCGAAATACGCCTGTATCAAATCTACCTGATACTCTTCCGTAAAAATCTGCGGCGTCGTCGAGTGCAATCCCTCTATCGTATCAGCCCCGAACTCAGTCACCATAATCGGCTTTTTATATCTCTTGTATATTCCTTCCAGTTCCGCCTTGAAAACCGCACCGGCTCTCTCCGCTTCACCCGGCAAATCATACCAGCCCCAATAACGATTCACCGATATAAAATCAACATACATATAACCCAAATCTTCCTCTTTCCACACCGCGCACGTCGGCAAAGTTATAGGCCGACCCGCATCGAGATTCTTCGTATGCCCGTAAATTTCCTTCCAATACTTGTGCGCCGCTTCGGAGACCGCCTCTTCCTCTTTCCATATACCCGGTTCATTCGCAATGCTCCACGCAATAACGCACGGATGATTCTTGTCACGAGCCACCAACTCCGTCAATGCCCGCTTATGATTCTCCAATGTCTTCTCATTCACATAATGAAAATTCAAACTCACTGCCGGCACTTCATCTATCACCAGTACCCCGCACCTGTCAGCCATATGCATTATTTCTTCCGAATACGGATAGTGACTCGTCCTGAAAGAATTCGCGCCAATCCATTTCAGCATCTGAAAATCTTTCACGATTAACGGATAACTAACTGCCTTACCAATCACCGCGAAATCCTCATGCATCCCGAAACCCTTCAGGAACACCGGCTCACCGTTCAACAGCAATTTATCACCCTTCAGTTCTATCTCACGCACCCCGACATCCAAACTATACTCGTCAACCACCGTCTCCCCGTCACACAACTCGAATCGCAGCGTATAAAGTTCCGGCTTCCACACTCCCCAGATTCTGCAATCCTCAATCCGAAGCTGTCCGGTAAATTCACCCGCCTTTACTTGCCCTTCCGTATTTCCAATTTCCTTATCACCATCGAGCAATGTCGCTTTAACTTTTCCGCTTGCGCCCTCGCTGTACTTCGCCGCGAATTTTACTATTCCAGCCGTCCCCTCTATCTTCGTTTCAACCGCCACATCCATCAGCCGCTTGTCACTAACACTTAAAATCTGTACGAGCCGATGCAAACCGCCAAAAGTAAAAAAGTCAAACACCGTCGCCGGAAAACTTTGAAAACGCTGCTTGCCGAACTCCGCAAAATCCGCCTCGCTTATCCCCTGCGGTATCGTCTCGTGATTCAAACGGCTGTCAACACTTACAACTAAAACATTTTCTCCCTCACGGATAACATCGGTAACATCAAACTCGAAAGCCATCCACCCGCCAATATGACCGCCGACATACTCTCCGTTCACCCAAACCTTCGCTTCAAAATCCGCCGAACCAAAACGCAATATAAACCTCTTCCCCGCCGCACACTCATGCTGGAAAAATTTTCTTTTGTACCAAACCACCCCGTTGTAATTCATCAAGCCGCTCTCAGCCAACTGCTCGTTCCAACTGCCCGGCACACCTATAAACCCGTCAGCAGCAAAACCTTTGCCAAACCCGCTCTTTTCGCCACTGTCATCCCTGTCTGCCTTATATTCCCAAAAACCACTCAAATCAACTATCGAACGACTCTTACTAACCACCGGATATAACATAAAAAAACTCCTCATTAAGCGTTATAATTCCTGATTCTACGAACTTTATAAGATAACCCATACCCCCTTTACAGTCAAAAAAAAAGTCCCAGCCAAAACCGGGACCTTTCTAAATTTTCAATTGTCAATTGTCGATAGTCAATCAGCAAATGCCCCTCGTCAATTGTATTTCCCTCCTCCGCCGCAGACTCTAAAACCGCAATACCAAACACAATTCACGATTCACTCTGATACGAGATACGATTCACGAACCACAAATCACAAACTTACGCCCCCTTACCCTCGGCGAAACTTTTAGGTCCGCCGAAGGCGACAAACTTGGCTCCGACAAGTTTGCCCGCGCAGCGGAAATATTCTTTTATTCTATCCTCGGCAAAAGCAGTATGCGTTTCCCATTTTATATGGAAACAAACAACGAATGTTTTCCATTTTATCGATATGGAAACACCTGCTACCAGCTAAAAAAAACCATCCAAAACACAATAGGCCCCGCCGCCAACTATTATTGTCATAAGTACCGGCCAATAAACAATACACTCTCGAAAAAACAAACAGCCGGAAAACACCACCAAAAAAATTACTAACCTCAATAACCCCTTCTTATACGCAAACCTCATAACCGCATCCCTTCCCTCAACATACCCGTATCCTCCATGAAAATAAATGACGGGACGATGCAAAAAAAGAAAGAGCACCGCTCGCCAAGCGTTCGAGGAAGACTCGCCAGAGCCTATCGGGACGCCAAAGTGAAACGGTGCTCCCTGCAGACTTGTACGAAAGCATCCTTGCCGCTGTGCTAAGTGGAAATACTAAAATTTCCGGCTTAGTACAGAAAAAGAGCCTTCCAGTGGGTGTGCAAGCAGAAAGCGCCGAGACTTTGAAAAATTCCCGATATCAAACTCCTGGCGATTGTCCTCGAAACATTCAAATTCTGTACGACTATACGACTGTAAAAACGGCTGTCGTACCGACCAGCCGAGCAAAAATCTACCATACCACTACATACTTTGCAAGAAAAATTTTTATTTTTAAAAGCATACAATCAGAATCGTATATCTCTATGCTGCAAGCAGATATATCGCGTCTCTAATTCTAAAATCTACTCCTTTTCCTTCTCCGCACCCTTTAATTTTCCCTTCGCCTTCTCTTTGAAACCCTCTATCTGCGGAAACTTATCCCCTATCTTCCCTACACTTTTCTCGTGCCGCTTTCTCTCCTTCTCCATCTTCCTTTGAATCTTCGCAGCCTTTTTCTCATTACCATCTGCCTCAGCAGCAGCTAATTTCTTCTCGAGCTTCGCCAATTTCTTCTCGTGCTTTTTATTCTCCTTGCCCATCTTCTTCTCGAACGCTTCCCTCTGCTGCCTATGCTCTTTGCCTAACGCCTTGCCCTTACCTTCACCTTTACCCTCACCATCTTTCGCGCGTTCTCGTTCTCTATCCCGAGCCCTCTCCTTAACCTCTTCCGATTTCCCTTTAGCCGCCCCTGCTTTACCCTTACCCTCTCTTGCCTTCCCCTTACCTTTCTCCTTCGCTTCCCTGCCCTTACCCTCGCCATCCTTTACGCGTTCTCTTTCCCTCTCACGCGCACGTTCCTTAACCTCTTCTGATTTCTTCTTGGCCGCCTCGGCTTTCTTTCTCGCTTCTTTTGCTTTCGTCTCTTCTTTAACCTTACGTTCTCTGTCTTCTGTCCTGCGTCCTACATCTCCCACTTTTGGCCTGCTCCCCGCTCTTCCTCCACCGCCACCACCCCTCCTGGCCGACACCTCACTCACACATACAAACAAAAACATTACTGCAACGACGATTAACAAAAGTAGCTTTTTCATTTTATCCCCTTTCTTAGATTTTCAATTTAACTCGCAACACAATACACGATACACGAACTTGCCCCCTACGACCAATAATATCTTATATTTACCCCTTACGTTTATCGTGGGGGTTTTTGTTTAGCCGTCGCCGGTACGGCGACGCCTTCTACGCAATACCATATACGCAATAGTCAATTGATACCCCCCCCTTTGTTTTCATGAAGCGTTCTGTGTAGTAAATGTCCCACAATTATTATAATCAACAACAATATCACAAGTGCCATCGTTGCATATGAACTGTAGGATGCTACACGGTCATGGAACTGACGCAAAAATACTGCCCAACCAACAATCGCGACATAAGTTCCGGACAACACAACGGTCATATTTAACCATATCC
>JAGLSU010000115.1 GCA_023135935.1 Planctomycetota bacterium | reverse complement strand
TTAAGGATGGTGATACAATCGAGGCAGGCGAGGTGATTGGTTACGCGAGTGCCCGCGGTGCTTCTGGCGGATGGTATCATCTACACTTTAGTACAATTCTGCTTGACCAGCAGATTCATGTGAATCCATTTCCGTTTTTGAAGGAATGGTATAAAAAGTCACTTCCGCATTATATGGATTTTTTAAGTGACTTCGATGTGTATCATTTTAAAGGCGGGCAGGACAAGCGTGGCGAGTTCGAGCAGTCGGTTGTGGCTGGCAAGGCAAAGCCGACGGGTGAGTTTCATAATTCATTGCCGGGAGTTATTCAACTTCGTGAAGCTGTGGCTGCGGCGCCATTTTCCGGTATGAATCATGCCATTAGTGGGCAGTTCGCGATTTTGAAGGGCAAGTTCGATTGTCCGGATGATATGAACGGCGAGTTGTGGCTTGGACATACGGGCAAGGCGCGGGTTTATTTGAATGGGCAACAGGTGTATTCGGGTGAGAATAAGAATCCGTATCATCGAAGCAGCAGAACCATTCAGACGGATTCACAGATGGTGAAGTGTCAATTTAAGAAAGGTGTCAACGAGGTGATAGCGGCTGTGGAGCAGACGAATGTTTTCTGGTCGTTTTCGATTAGGCCCCGAACCGGACTTGGTTTGCCTTTGAAATAAGTGTAAGCACTTTAATTCGTGCAATATGGATAAATCATTTCAAAAGAATCTTTTAGTATGTATTCTTCTGGGGTTGGTGACATTGGGGGTTTATTGGCCTGTCTTTAAATGCGAATTTGTTAAGTATGATGACGATGTTTATGTCACGGACAATTGGCGCATTCAATCCGGTTTTAATCGGGACAGTATCAGCAGAGTTTTTACCAGCGGATACGCAAGCAACTGGCATCCGGTGACATGGTTAAGTCATATGCTGGACTGGCAGTTATTCGGTGGTGAGGCGTGGGGGCATCATTTAACGAATCTATTATTACATATAGCGAATACGGTTTTGTTGTTTGCAGTTTTCAGGCGGATGACGGGTGCGGTGTGGGCGAGCGGTTTTGTCGCGGCGGCTTTCGCGTTGCATCCGCTGCATGTCGAATCGGTGGCTTGGGTGGCGGAGCGTAAGGATGTGCTAAGCGCGTTATTTTGGATTTTGACGATGTGGTGTTACGTTCGTTATGTTGAAAAGCCGAAGGTTGGCAGGTATTTTGCGGCGCTATTATTTTTTGCGTTGGGGCTGATGAGTAAGCCGATGGTGGTGACGCTGCCGTTCGTATTGCTTCTGCTGGACCGGTGGCCTTTGGAGCGTAAGGGCAAAGCGATTTTGAATTTGTTTGTTGAGAAGATTCCGTTTTTTGTTCTTTCAGTTGGTTCGGGTGTGGTGACATTTTTTGTTCAGCGCAGCGGCGGGTCGGTATCGGGCATAGAAGTATTCGGTATGAAGGGCAGGGTCAGCAATGCGTTGGTGTCATATTTTGGTTATATCGACAAGATGATATGGCCGAGGGGATTGGCGATATTTTATCCGCATCCGGCGAATAGTTTGCCGATTGCTGAAGTGATTAAATGCGGATTTCTGCTAATGTTGGTTTGTGTTTTGTTTTTGTGGTTATGGCGCAGGAAGAAATATTTAGCGGTTGGATGGTTGTGGTATGTTGGAACGTTGGTGCCTGTAATTGGGTTGGTGCAGGTTGGTTCGCAGGCGATGGCGGACAGGTACACATATATACCGTTGATTGGTTTGTTTATTGTTATCGCATGGGGCGCAAGTGAGTTTGCCGCAGGTTGGCGGTATCGGAAAGTTATCCTGTCGATTTTGGCTGTCGCGGTACTTATAGGCATGAGTATTGGTACGCGGTTACAGTTGCGACATTGGCGGGACAGTGCGGCGTTATTTAAACATACATTGGCTGTGACGAAGGGCAGCTTTTTTATACATAATAATTATGCCAATGTTTTGAAGGATTCCGGTAAGGTCGCCGAGGCGATTGAGCATTATAACATTGCGCTAAAAATCAGCCCAAATTCGGCGGAGGTTTATAATAATTTTGGTGACGCTGTCAATTGGCTTGGCGAAGCAGAGGGGTCGTTAGTTTTATAGTTTCCAGGCTTTTGCAAATGCTTTGAAGCTTCTGTCATATGTGGCTTCGGCATCGGCGGGGAAGCAACATCCGGGCAACTGCTTCATTGATAAATGATACTTTACACACTCGCAGCACAAACCTTTTTTGTTACAGCCCGGATATGAACAGGTACAGAATTCTAAATTCTTGTCTTTTTTGCATTCCATGTCTTGTGATACTCCTTAGTTTGTGATTTGTTTTTTTGCTAAAGATATTTTAGCGGAAAATCAATGGAAATGCAATTCGATAATGTCTTTGTCGTTTAAGATGTGGTTCCTTTGTGTGTTTTGCCCGTCGTAAACTCCGGTTCCCCAGATTCTGGCGTGTTTTAATTTTTCGGCTAACTCTCTATGTATCGCACGAGCCAAGTCGATAACGGTCGAGCCGGCGGGCAGTGTGAATGGGTCGGTCATGTCGGCGGGTTTTCCGGGAGGTTTTGCGTAGATTCGTATGATTTTTAATTCTTTGAAGAATACGCCGGATAGTTTGTCGAGAGTCGCTGGGTCCTCGGTGGAGATTTCGACGAACTCGAAAGGATATTTGCAGGTTTGCTTGATGGTTTGGAGGGCGTCTGGTTTTGCGATGTCGGATTTTGTGCAGATAACGATTGCGTTTTTTCCGAGGACGTTGCCGTGTTCGTCGTGTTGAGGTGTGTCTTTATCTATGAGTAGTTTGCGTGACTCGAGAAAATCAAGGCAGATTTTTAGTTGTTCGGCTGTATCGGCTGACATGTCAATAACGATTCCGATTAAATCGCAATTGCGGTATGTTCCGACCTGGCCCGGCGCGGAGAATTCGGCAGTGACCGGCGGCATGTCAATTATTTGAATATGTATATCTTCGAATGTGGCCATGCCGGGGATGGGGGCGCCTGTTGCGAAGGGGAAATCGGCGACATTGACTTTCGCGTTGGTTGTGGCTTCGACGATGGCGCTTTTGCCGGAGTTCG
>JAGLSU010000114.1 GCA_023135935.1 Planctomycetota bacterium | reverse complement strand
TCGTTAAGCAGATACCGATTGGCGGAGAAAACTTTAACCGCCAGATCGCAGCAAAATTAGGAATTAACATCAGCGAAGCTGAGATGCTTCGAGGCAGGCTGAGGATGGAGAGCGGTGATCGCCATTTTGCCCCAATTCGGCCTCCGACAGATACCGAAGGAGGCCCTTTGGACTCCGGTGGAGACTCGGTGGGCCAGGGCGAGGGGGCCGGCCTTTTGCAAGAAGGGCAAAATGGGGTCGGTCTCGATGTGTCAACACGGCAGGTAATGGTTGATGCGTTGACGTTGGTTGCTGAAGAGCTGGCAAGAGAGATATCACTGTGCTTTAGATATTATACGGTAACTTTTAGAGGTAATCGTGTTGAGGAGGTAGTTTTTGCCGGTGGTGGAGCCCACGAAAGTATTTTACTTGATACTTTAAGGCGTCAATTAGGTATTGAGGTTGAAGTTGCTCAGCCGTTGAGGGGTTTTGATTTATCAAGCAAAAAGATAAATGCAAGTTTTCATAATAACGGTCAAGAATCTCACTGTGAATGGGCAGTGGCAGTAGGGCTTAGCCTTAAGGCTGGAAGCGAGAGTGTTAATTTATGAAAAACATAGACCTTCTTCCAGAATGGTATAAGAGCGGTCAGCGACAGCGTGTTAGCTATCGTACTCAATGTATCGCTTTTGGCGGTATATTCTTAGTGATGATGGTATGGAGTTTTATGACGTCACATTTGATTTCCAAAGCTACGGCAGACCTTATCGACCTTGAAACGAGACAGATACTGACAAGGAGGGCGTCTCTGGAAGTTGGAAGGATTAGAGATGAGATTTCGCAGTTGCGGAAGAAAGCAAACGTTTTAGATGAGGTCGATTCCAATATCGATATTGCGAATGTTTTAGCTGAGATAAGTTTCCTGATTGATAACAGCATAGTTCTTGGGAAGGTGGAATTTACTGCTGAGAAATTTGTTAGCGGTCAGGGGACGAAATCATCTTCGCGGTCCAGCAATGTTGTCAGGACAGCTGGTCGCGGTTTCGGTAGTACGAAGTCTTTGTCGCTTGGTGACGTTAGATTCAAAGTTGTCATAGGCGGTATAGCAGCGGATTCGAGTGACATGGCTAAGTTGGTATGCAAATTGGAAGATTCGCCGTATTTCCGGCAGGTTTACCCATTATTTTCGCGTAATAAAAAGATGAATAATGAAGGGTATCAGGTTAGTGAGTTTGAGATAGGCTGTTATCTGGCGAATTATAATGAATAATTAGGGCGATATGATGTTATTTCAAGAAAAAAAGCAGATGGCAATTTGTGTTTTGGCAGTAGTGCTGGTAATCGATTTTACTTTGTTCGGATATCGGCCTTTGCACAAGGAGTTGCATGATACGCGGCAGGCGAGAGCGGAGCGTGTACTTGTCAATGCCAGGGCATTTGCTGAGAGCGAACAATTGCCGGAATTTCAAGAGCAATTACAAAAACTGCAAAAGAAAGTCGGTAACTATGAAGCTAATATACCCGGAGAGAGGTCGCTTGGGGTATTTTTGCACAAAATTGCTGATTTGATGAATGAGCATAATCTTCGAGAGCAATTAATTCAGCCCGGTAAGGAAGTGGCTACGGGCGAGTTGAATTATATGCCTATAAGGATGCAGTGCAAAGGTAGATTGGAACAAATGTTTGAATTTTATAAGTCTCTGCAAGGGCTGGACAGGTCGGTTCGTATCGAACAGGTTAGACTTGTCAATAACAATGAGTTCAGTGGTGAAGTTAGTATGCAGACAGAGGCGGTTATTTATTACAGACAAGAATCAGGACATAGCAAGGGACAGTAAAGAGAAGATATGAAGATGAACTTTGGAAATAGTAGTCGCGCCGGTAACCGACTTATTAGTCAGTTGACCGCAGAAAAGAAAAAAACTGTCATGGCAGTTTGCCTGATAGCGGTGATGATTTTTATGTGGGTCAGGTTGCTTGGCGACAAAAAACCCAAGAATGCGAAAGCAGCATGGATGATGGGTAAGGCGAACTCCGGCGCATCAGTGTCTGGTTCGGAATTTGGAATGTCTTTTGTAGAATTACCAAAAGTTAAAGGCCGTAATGATGTGCTTGCAAGAGATTTTTTCGTGGCAGATGCGCAAGGCCTGGATAGTGACAGAGGAGCGAGTGTTGTTTTAAGAAATGGTTTTGAAGGAGTGGGAGCACGAATTGCAGAAAAGTTGAAATTAGAAGCGATAGGTATGGGCGAGCGTCCTCAGGCGTTTATCAATGATAAGTTGTTGACTGTTGGGGATAAATTGCTCGTTAACGATGGTCTTAATACGTATGAATGCGAAGTAAGTGAAATTGAAAAGAATTCAGTTTCCATAAGGTGTGGAGAAGCAGAAATTGAACTGAAACTTAGTCAGGTAATCGAAGGTAATTGATTTATTGGTAAATAGTTACCTGTTTTGCAATGTATTGCGGAGCAGGGTGTTAAAGAGATAGGAGCCAATTATGTATTACATTAAAGAATCAAGAGTTGTAACCGCGAGCAAGAAAAGCTTATTCGTATGGAGCATATTGATTTTGATGGCTGTGGTTGCAGTCAGTGACGTCGGAAGAGGTGCGGTTGAAGCCATTGCCAGTGAACCGAAGAATGTTGAGATTGATGCGAGTGCGAGTGAAGATGTTTCCGCAGATAAGACGATTCAGTCAATCACTTTCAAGAAGGACATGCGAATTACAGATGCGCTTCGTTTTTTAGCTTTGAAGTATAACAAGAACATCGTTCCCTCTCCCAAGGTTGAGGGCAACTTAGGATTTACGAGTCTTTTCGGTGTGACCTTCGAAGAGGCTATGGAGGCGATTTTGGGCGGCAAGTTTGAATACGAGCAGAAGGAAAATCTGATTGAAGTGTTTCCCAGGGGTGACGAGAGCAGAATGAAATACGAAGTATTTAAACTTCATTATGTCAGTGCCGCTGAGGCTAAGAAATTAATTATGCCGGTTCTAAGCGCTAATGGAAGGATAGGTCTTACCAGTCCAGCGGCGACGGGAGTACCTACCGGAGAATCCATCAGTTCGCCTAAGGGTGGTGGTGACACAATGTCGTTGAAGGATACGATTGTAGTTTATGACTACGCAGAGAACATAAGGAGAGCGAGAGAGGTGATAGCTACTATTGATTTGCGTCCTAAGCAGGTTCTTGTTGAGACAACGATTTTAAGTGCCAATCTTACTGAGAATATGGAATTAGGTATTGACTGGCAGACGCTAAAGGGTTCAGCCATAACTGCGGTAGGAGATATTACACGAAAGTCTCCTGACTTTTTAAGTTCCGCTGGTACTGGAGCGGTATCGCTGAGCGGCGGTATGACGGTAGGTCTTGCGAAGGGCGATATTGCGGCTTTTATTCATGCTGTTGAGGAAGTGACTGACGTGACGATTTTGGCTAATCCGAAGATTTTGGCTGTCAATAAGCAGCTTGGTCAGGTTTACATCGGCCGGAAAGTTGGTTATCGCGATGGAGATACATTCGATGCAAGTGGCAATCGGGTAGAAGGCGAGGTTAAGTTCCTCGATACCGGTACGAAACTTTCGTTCAGGCCATATATAGGTGACGACGGCTATATCCGAATGGACATCCATTCCAAGGACAGTTCAGACCAAACGTCGGGTAATATACCGAGTGAAGATTCGGCTGAGTTGGTAAGCAATGTTATGGTCAGGGATGGCGGAACGGTTGTTATTGGCGGATTGTTCAGAGATGAAATCACAACCGGCAGGACGCAGATTCCGTTCCTTGGTGATTTGCCGATTATAGGTGCACTTTTCAGAGGTACCAGTGACAAGGTTGTGCGTAAAGAAGTAATGGTTTTGCTTACGCCGCATATCATAGAAGAACCAAGTGAGACCGACGGCGAGGCAAGGATGGCGGATGTGGAACGTAAGCGACATGGTGCCCGTATGGGTCAACAGTGGGAAGGTAGAGCAAGATTAGCGGAAGACAATTATGCAAACGCAGTGAAAGATTACATCAATGGTGACAGTGAAGAAGCGATGCAGAAGTTGGATTTCGCATTGGAAATTCGCCCGACGTATTTCGAGGCACTTCGTTTAAAAGAGAGAATTGTCAATGAAACAGACGTTGATGCTGCGGCGATGATAGATAGAAAGGTGCTTGATATTGTTGAGCATCAGGAAGCAAGTAATTGGCGAAGAAGGTAATAGGATTTTGATGACAGATAAAGTAGTTGGAGGTTATTGATTTGAGGCCAGTTATAAACTTGTATGAGAAAGGTTCCCCCTCCGCGAGATACCACAAGACTGCGGTTGCAGTGACTGGTATTGTGGCAGTTGGTCTTTTGATTGGGGTCATTGCCGGGTGGTTGGCGTCTAGTTTCCGGGCCATGCAAGGATTAGCTTCGATAGCACCTATTTTCTATATAATTAGTGCTTTGGGTGTGAGTTGGCTTGGATGGCGTTGGGTAAGGTTGATTGGTGCAATATCATCTGTGACGGAGTTTCTCAAGCAGAACAAGTCGTCCCATATCAAGTCGAGTGACGATGTTGTAATAAACGAATTGGTCGAGGCGATTAACGGTCGTTTTGGCGGCAACACCAGTTATATAAGTGAGCTTGAAGAACAACTCAAAGATTCACAACTTAAGGTTCAGCTGTTACGAAGACAGAAGATGAATGCTGACGCGATTATATACAGTATTCGTGATGCTGTTATAGTTACGGATGAACTTGACAGGTTGTTGATGGCAAACGAGGCTGCAGGTCAACTGTTTGGTTTCGATTTCAAGAATTCCCAGCACAAAGGCATTGGTGAGTTAATAAACACCGACGGGAAAGAGTTTACGAATTTTCTGCGTCAGAACAGACAGAATAAGGCACGGGCGACAAGGCGAGAGATTGAACTCGGGGATGCCAGGACGTTTGACTGTATTGCTTCATGTGTTTATGGCGAAGAAGAACAGGTCTGCGGTGTTGTAGCAGTTCTTCATGATATTACTCGCGAAAAAGAAATATCTCAGATGAAGAATGATTTTGTAGACCACGTTTCACACGAATTAAAAACACCCCTTTCTTCAATTGCGGCTTATACGGAGATGCTGCTTGACGGAGAAGCCAAAGATGAGAAGACGAAGGAAGAATTTTATTCTGTTATTCAAGGTCAGACGGATAGGCTGGGTCGGCTGATAGAAGATATATTAAATGTTTCTCGTATAGAGTCAGGGCTGATAAAGGTGGATAAGAAGCCGGTTAGCTTAGCTGTGTTGATAGAAGAGCAGTTGAAGATGATAAAAGGTTACGCTGACGAAAAGAAGATTCGTTTGGAAGATGTTGGGAAAAACGTGGTTGTTTTCGGGCAGGTTTATGCTGACAAGGATATGATTTCACAGGTTATTGTTAATCTGCTTAGTAACGCCATTAAGTATACACCATCCGGAGGTTCTGTTCGCGTTGAGACCGAGGTTGATGAAATTGCGCAGGTGATGCGGGTCAACGTGACTGACACAGGGGTCGGGATTCCCAAAGATGAAGTCGAGCACGTGTTTGATAAATTTTACAGAGTGGACGCAAACAAGAGTCAAGCTAAGGGTACAGGTTTGGGGCTTAACCTTGTGAAGCAGATAGTTGAGAAAATTCATGATGGTCGGATATACGTTAGCAGTGAGGTAGGTGTAGGCAGTACGTTTGGTTTCGAGTTACCTCTTGCGACTGCAAAGATGGCAGGAGTGACATCACACCGAGAAAGTTCAAAAAGTCTTTCGGAGGAAAAATAATGGCGGCAGGTAAGGTTTTAGTTGTGGATGATGAAATACACATTGTTCATGTGGTGACGATAAAGCTTCGTAATAATGGTTTTGAAGTTGTATCGGCCGAGAACGGTGCTGATGCTTTTGAGATGGCATGTAAAGAGAAGCCCGACATTATAGTTACGGATTTTCAGATGCCGATTATGACGGGTCTGGAGTTTGTAGAGAAACTTCGTCAGAATGAAGCAACGGAGCACATACCAGTAATTATGCTGACAGCTCGAGGTTTTGCTATCGAAGATAAGCAGAAGGAAGATTTGCAGATATCGGAGTTTCTCAGCAAGCCGTTTAGTCCCAAGGAATTGTTAAGAAGTATTGAAGATATTCTACATCAAGTAGCAGTGGTGCAAGGAAGTTAACAGACAACTTTGGATTTTAAGGAAAATTATGTTTGAGGCAGGCACAAAAAGCTTGAGTTCATCGCAAATACGCGAATTGGAGCAGTTTGGCGACAAGCTAAATAGGTTTGGCGTCAATCTCGTGGTATGTGGTGTGGCGGGCGAGATGTTGTTGTTGTGTGACGGAGGTAGATTTGCAAGCAGCCGTGAGCAGTTAATACAGTTGAGCAAACAGGCTTTAAGTCAGGATGATGGTGTTTGTAAATTTGATGAGGGGAATCTTGTTTTTGCGGCTGTTTTGAAATCGGACGGTGAGGCGAACGGGGTGGTTTTGATTGACTTAGGTGATATGGAGACTGGTTCGGAGTATTTAAGTGAGATGCTCGAACTTTTCTCTGAGAAATTTCACGCTGTGGCCAAAGCCAGCGAGCAGATAGATACAATCAGTGCCGAATTAGCACAGGTTTATGAGGAACTGGTTTTGCTTTACAAGCTTAGTACAAATATGAAAGTTACGAGGTCCGATACTAATTTTCTTCAAATGGCTTGTGATAACTTGACTGACATTGTTGATGTGGGAGGTATTGCGGTATTTTTAGCGAAAATCATAGAGGATGAGAGGAAGTTAGTTCTTGCTGCTGGTTCAGGATTGATAGATGTAGACGAATGCCGGACATCTGTTTTGCATAATCGTTTGGAGGATGAAATACACAGCGGCAAAGAGGCATTGTTGGATAGTGAGATAGATTCTCCTTTCAAATACGAATGGGCTGACAACATAAAAAATATTATTGCAGTACCTTTATGGGGCAAGGGCAAAGGTGGGTCTGATTTTTCAGGAAGCGAAAATGATAATCGCATAATGGGGCTGATGGTTGCGGTGAACAGAGTTGATAAGCCCGATTTCGACAGTACTGATATGAAGTTGTTTAACTCGGTTGCTAACGAATGTGCCGTGTTCATCGAAAATGAAAGGTTGTTCAAGGACCTCAAAGAGTTGTTTATTGGTTCTTTGAAGGCACTGACAAATAGTATCGATGCGAAGGACCAATATACGCGTGGTCATTCTGAAAGAGTCGCATTTATATCTCAATGGATTGCTTTAAAACTTGCTGAAGAGGAGAACCTGGACGAGAGTCAGATGCACAAGATTTATTTGGCAGGTTTGTTGCACGATATAGGCAAGATGGGGATAGACGGAGCGGTGTTACGCAAGAAGGGTAAGTTGAATGAACAAGATATTGCTATTATAAGGGCTCATCCATCGGTGGGAGCGGGTATTTTAAGTGCGATAAAGCAGATGCATGATATTGTTCCCGGTGTATTGTCTCATCATGAACGGATGGACGGTAACGGTTATCCTGATGGTTTGACGGGCGAGCAAATACCTCTGATAGGTAAGATTGTAGGATTGGCTGATAGCTTTGACGCAATGACATCTGAGCGGACTTATAGAAAGTCTATGAGTGTGGAAGAGGCACTGGAGGAAATAGAGAGTAAGTTAGGTACTCAGTTTGACGAGAAAATTGGAAGGGTATTTATTAACAGCGACGTTTATCAGCTATGGGATATTATATGTGAGGGTTTCTCCGGGGCTAACGGAGATAATAGTTTTGCCGAATACGGTACTATTGCTGTGGGGACATTAATAGGATGAAAATAAAAACACAGGATTATAACGATGTTACGGTTATTGAATTACAGGGTGATTTTGACATCGATTTTACCGAGCTATTTCAAGAAACTCTTACCGGAGTATTCTCGAAACGTCGAAGCGGTATAGTTCTTGATATGAGTGGTGTGGGATTTATTGATAGTCAAGGGCTGGAACAGTTATTGTGGTTGCAAGATTATTGCAGTGAGAATAAATCTCAACTGCGGTTAGCGGGACTCGATGAGACTTGTGAGAAGATTTTAGGTATTACGCGCCTCGACAGCAAATTCGATTGTTATGTTGAACTGTCCGGAGCGGTGAAGAGTTTTGCTTAGAAGGATTGCGATGAGTTGTTCTGAGTTAATGAGAATTTAACCAGGAAGAAAGAATATGAGTCAAGTGTCAGTAAAAAACAAGATGCAGTTGGGTCAATTGTTGCTTGCCCGTGGTATAGTGACAGAGGAGCAGATTAACACAGCTTTATCTGAGCAGCGTGAAGATGGTCATCGCAAGTTACTTGGCGAGCTTCTTGTTGAGATGAATTATTGTACCGAGAATCAGATAGCGGCGGCTTTGGCTGAGGCTTACGATGTTCCTTACGCCCAGATTAGCCCGAAGATATGTGACGCGAGCACACTTGATATTTTGCCACGAGAATTTCTGGAAGAGCACGTCATATTGCCGTTGTTCAAAGTTGGGGACATGCTGACGGTAGCAGTAAGCGAACCGACGAATGTGTTTTTGATAGATGAGATAGAGCGTATAAGCGGGTGCAAGGCGCAGGTAGTTTGCGCGACGACCAAAGATATCAAGGCGACGTTGCAGGCGTATTTACCGGCAGCTAACGTTTTCGTCATTGATGATATTATCGATGATAGCGGTCTCGAAGATTTTACTCTGATAGAAAGTATCGCAGAGGACATAAGTAACCTTGAAGAGATAGCCGGTCAATCACCGGTTGTAAAACTGGTTAATTATCTGCTTTACAATGCTGTACATGAAAATGCCAGTGACATTCATATAGAGCCTGATGACAAGAAGCTAAGAGTCAGGTACAGGGTCGATGGCAAGTTGTATGAAAAGCTATGTCCGCCTTATCAAATGTATTCTGCGATTGTTTCGCGTATTAAGATTATGGCGGAGCTTGATATTGCTCAGCGGCGTTTGCCTCAGGATGGTGGTATCCATGTTTTAGTGGAAGGTAAACCGGTTGATTTGCGTGTATCGGTTATGCCCGGCAACTTTGGTGAGAAGGTAGTTATCAGAATCATCGACCCGCAAAGAGTTATTTTTAATTTTGAGTCACTTGGTTTTATCTATGAAAACCTCAGGCGGTTTAAAGAGGTGATACAAACACCGAACGGCATAGTTTTAGTAACAGGGCCGACGGGTTCAGGTAAAAACACCACACTTTACGCAGCTTTAGCTGAATTAAATAATGAGGATGTTAATATCTGTACAGTTGAAGACCCTGTAGAGTGCAATATGAGCGGTATAAATCAGTTCCAGGTAAATCAGACTGCTGGTTTTGAATTTTCAACAGCATTGAGGAGTCTGTTGAGACAGGACCCTGATGTCATAATGGTTGGTGAAATCAGGGATGAATCTACAGCAAATATCGCGGTGCAGGCGGCGCTAACGGGTCATTTGGTTCTTTCAACTTTGCATACAAATGACGCTCCCGGCGCAGTGACACGTTTGCTGGACCTTGGCGTTGCTCCTTATCTTGTCAGTGCTTCTTTGAGTGCTGTTTTGGCACAGCGGCTGGTACGTAAAGTGTGTCCGTCCTGTAAGACGGAATACGAACCTTCCGGTAGTATTAGAAAGGCAGTTGAGGGTTTAAACAGTGAGGTTAAAAAATTCTACCGTGGTTTAGGTTGCAAAAAATGCCGTAACACCGGTTTTGTCGGTCGGATTGCGATACACGAACTTTTTGTGCCCGATGAAGAGATTAAAGAGATGATTAATCAGCACAGCAATTTGAGAAAATTGCGAAGTAAAGCGTTAAAAAATGGGATGACGTCTCTTCTCTCGGATGGTATTGAGAAGGTAAAAGCAGGTATTGTATCCATCGAAGAAGTGTTAAGAACGACTCAGGCAGAAGGTTGAGGCGAGGTACGAATAAATGATTAGCTCAGTAACAGAAAATACAGAGAAGGTTGATGTCGCAATGAAGAGCGAGGAGTCGAGGCCTTCGGATGCAGTGGACAGTTCTATGCCGGAGTTTTCTACTGACCGGCAACTTCTTAATGCGAAGGTAAAGTCTTCTGACCTGATAATGTTTACAACGCAGTTGGCAGTAATGCTTGATAGCGGAGTGGTACTTAGTGATGCTCTTGATGCTATTGCCGGTCAAAGCGAACAGGATAAATTTAAAATGATACTTAGCAATGTGGCTTTGAGGGTTAAAAATGGCGAGAATTTTTCTGGTGCGTTGTCTACTTACCCCAGAGTTTTTAGTTCGATGTTTGTGAGTATGGTGAAGGTTTCGGAGGCATCCGGCAGAATGACAGAGATGCTCAGAGTTCTTTGCGGATACCTGAACTTCGAACATGAAACGCGCAGGCGTGTTAAGGGTGCACTTGTTTACCCAACTATAATGGCGTTAATGGCTGTAATGGCGACAGGTACACTTATGTTTTTCGTTTTGCCGAAATTTACAGCGATTTATGAAGCCAAAGGCGCAGCGTTGCCCAAGATTACCCAGATGTTGATTATCTTAAGTACTGCGATGACTAATCTTCGGGTGATGACAGTCGCTGTGACGATGATGCTATTAGTGGTAGGGGTATTATATTATTGGCTTAATACTCTAACAGGCCGACGGGTTGTTGACCTTATAAGAATTCGTATGCCTATATTAAGCACGATGTTTGTTGATTTGCTGATAACTCGCAGTATGCGTATAATGTCGACAATGCTCGGTACGGGTGTGAGTTTGCTGGATACGATAGGTGTAATACGAGGTTCGTGTGATAATCACTATTTCCAGCAGCTTTGGGCGAAAACGGACGAGAAGATTCGTAATGGTTACCAGTTGTCAGAATCGATACAACTTTCACAGGAAGAGGAGTTAATTGCTCCCTCGATTATCCAAATGCTCAGGTCTGGTGAAAAGAGCGGTAAACTTGGCGAAGTCAGTGATAAGATTTCGGTCTTTTATGAGAAAAAGCTCGAGGCTTCTATTAAGAGTGTTACGGCTCTCATCGAGCCCTTAATGATAATAATGATGGGTATTGTCATAGGAACTATTGCGATAGCACTGTTGTTGCCAGTATTTAAGATATCCACCATCATTGCCCATTAGTAGAGTCGCAATCTCATATCCGTAGTAAATTCTTGCCCAAAAAGCCGGTTATTTCCATTTTTATCGCCTCTTAGCAGTAGAAAATGCTTGCAAATATGGAAATAGCTGATTAGAATGCAGAATTCGTATTTTATGATATTTAATAAGTTCTTTGAAAAGCAAGGGCAAGAGAGCAAATAGATTGGCTGACAGTATTGATTGTTGGCCGGGAAAGGATTTGTCCAAAAGATGTTGACGGCGAAGGAAAAGGGAAAAATAGTTAGTGATTTTGAGATGCACAAAGGGGATACCGGTTCACCTGAGGTGCAGATTGCACTTTTAACAAAAAAGATAGACGAACTTACCGAACACCTCAAAACCCATCGTAAAGACCATGCTTCAAGGCGTGGTTTGCTCAAGATGGTCGGGACCAGATCGGCATTGCTGAAGTATGTTAACAGGAAGGATGCCGGACGTTACAAAAAGATTATATCCCGGCTTGGCTTACGTAAGTAGTTAGCCTATCCCAACAAATCAGAATAGAAACGTTCGAATGTTAATGAGAAGGTAAATGTATGTTTAATGTAAACAAAGTAGAGAAGCAAATTGGAGATAAAATATTATCCATCGAAACCGGCAGAATAGCCAGACAAGCAGACGGGGCCGTTGTAGTTCAATATGGTGACACTATTGTTCTTGTCACAGCAGTGACGGCACCGCCCAGGTTTGAAGATATAGATTTTTTCCCATTGAGTGTTGACTATCGTGAGAAACAAAGTGCTGCGGGCAAGTTTCCAGGTGGATTTATTAAACGTGAAGGAAGACCGAGTACTAAAGAGACTCTGACAGCCAGGCAGATAGACAGAACACTTCGTCCCCTGTTTCCTGAGGGTTACTTCCAGGAAGTTCAGGTTATGGTGAACGTTTTGAGTTTTGACGGTGAAAATGACCCTGATATTTTAGGCATGATAGGTGCGAGTGCGGCACTGACCATAAGCAAGATACCGTTTCTGGGTCCTATCGGTTCCTGCAGGTTAGGCAGAGCAGATGGTAAGTTTGTAATTAATCCCACACATACGGAACTTGCGGACAGTGACCTTAGTTTGCTTCTTGGCGGACGCAAAGAAGCAATGAATATGATTGAGGTCGGAGCCAGTGAGTTATCGGAAGAAGTAATTGCTGATGCTATTGCGGAGGCACATACGGTAGTAGGTCAGGTTTGTGATTTGATTGAGGAGCTTCGTGAAAAAGCCGGTGTAGAGAAGGTAATTACTCTCGTTGATTTTGACGAGGAACTCTATTCAAAGATTCAATCGCAGATATCAGATAAGCTATATGAACTCAGACAGATAGCTGATAAGCAGCAGCGCAAAACAGAAATAAAAGAATTGTTTGAGCAGGTTTATGCCGAGTATTGCACCGAAGAAGTTGGTTCGGATGCCCCGAAATACAGCAAAGCTATGGTCAAGCGGATGCTTGATAAGATAGTCGGTGAAACGGTTAAGAAGATGTTGTTAGAGGGTAAAAGGAGCGATGGCAGGGCTTATGACGAGCTTCGTAAGATTAGTTGTGAGGTCGGTATTTTGCCCAGGACTCATGGTTCGGCATTGTTTACTCGCGGTGAGACGCAATCACTGGTGAGTGTTACTCTTGGAACCGTACGTGACGCACAAATTATCGATGGTTTGTTAGAGGAGCACACTCAGAACTTTACGCTTCATTATAACTTCCCGCCGTTTTCGGTTGGTGAGGTTAGGCCTGTTCGCGGCGTGGGCCGTAGAGAGATTGGTCATGGAGCCCTTGCTGAAAAGGCATTGGAGTTGGTAAGACCTCCGGCGGAAGAATTTGCTTATACGATTAGAATTATTTCTGATATTACCGAATCAAACGGTTCAAG
>JAGLSU010000113.1 GCA_023135935.1 Planctomycetota bacterium | reverse complement strand
GAGCTGTCGACCATGTCATCGGGTCCGGTGTTGGTGGGTCTGTATCAGGTTCACCGCCACCGCTTGTACCGGTAACTTCGACGTTATCAATATAGAATTTTTCCTTTACGCTAGCGTTAGAGCTGAATCTTATACGGAATGCTCGATTATTATCGGCACCAGAACTACAGGTCTTATCCACGAAAGCATAGGAAGTATCCTGTGTAGTCTCAAGAGTGTTCCAATTGACACCATCTATCGACCATTGAACAGTAAGGTAGTCACCCGCATCATAAAGATAGGTCTTGCGTGCATACTTTACATGGATATCGGACATACCAGTCGTACTGATGGACTTTTCAATCCAATTACTTGTTTGGACTTCAGCTGAATATGTGCCTGCATAAGAATCAGTTCCAATCACACAGTAGCGTCCGCTTGTAGTCCAGCCACCAGTAGCGTAGTCGCCGCTCTCGAAGCCATCGCTCCAGGGCAGCATTACAGTGTAATTATGGTCGACGGTAAACGAATCGATTACATTGCCGCTTGTATCCTCAACCACGACATCGATTTCTTCAGCAGAAGCGTCAGCGTCGAACTTCATGAAGTGGTAACTCTGCGAGACAAGAACAACGTAAGGCGTATAATCCGGGTCAGGTACATCAAGACTTGGTCCGGCACCACCAGTAGTTATGTGCACAACTTCCTGTGCTTCACAACGAACATAGTAGTGGTTGTGACCTCCGATGACCATATCAACACCATACTGCAGACATAACGGCTGAATTGCTTCCTGAACCTGTGTGTTGTCACTATGACCGCCTTGGCCGTCACCGGAATAGCCCGGCTCATGAAGTTGGATAATCTTAAAGGTTCTGTCAGAAGCCGCAAGGTCGCTTGCAACCCAAGCTAATTGTGCCGCGCTGATTAGACCATAGGACCCATCATACTGCTCGATATTGGTAAAGTGTATCGGACCGTAATCAAACGACCAGAAGTGGGTAGTATCAGCCCAATAAGAACCCCAGCCGGAATCAACATACGGATATGGCCAATACTTAAGGAACATATCTCCATCTTTTCCCTCACTGGTTAAAGTTTCGTGGTTACCAATAACACCGTTAATGGGCAGATTTGCCTGCATTTCCATGATATTGGCATAGCTTCTGTTAAAGAACTGGTCCTGCCACTCAGAATCGGTCATACCAGAGTTTACCCAGTCGCCAGAAAGCATCGTAAATGTCTGGTAACCGGAATCGGCCTCATAAGCAGCAACCATCTTCGAAGCAACCAAATCAAAGGTCGCTGTATTGGTACGACAATCACCAAAGGCCAGGAATTTGACACTTGTAGCGGAAGTCGAAGGCGCAGCGTAAAAACTACCGATATGATAGGAGCCATCATTAACACGATAGTAATACTTTTGGCCGGGTGTAAGGCCGGTAATTACTTTTTCGTGTTGATGGTCACCAGCTTCGCTAGTCTGAACACTGTTGCCATAAGATGTGCTTGTACCCCATTCGATTGTACAAGTTTGTGTCGAGTCTAACTGCCAAAGAATCATCATCTCGGTGTTTACACCGGGATAAATCATGTATGGGCCCTTGAGCATTGTCGCATTGGCAACGCCGGCAGTCAGGCAAAGAATGAATAAAAACAAAATCAATTTTTTCATAATACTACTCCTAATTATTAATTTTTACCCCTCGTTTAAATTTCGTATGGTGCCGCTGTGCCATACTTCTTTCTCGCCTCCTTTCTTATGGTAAGCAAACCCACACTTTCTACTGTTTTTGACATCTTCTGCTCTAATTTTCCTTTGTTTTCCAATACAACTGGCGGCTTGTCTCGATAGACCTACCGCTAGCTGCCTAAGACAATCTAAACAAAGAAACACTTTTATGTGGGTGCGTGGTTGGGTGTGTTGGTTGGGTGTGTTGGTATATAAAAAAACTACATCAGTCTGACTTACATCCTCCTGATTATAAGTTCTGTAGGCAAAAAAACAGGCTTTTGATGCACTTTGTCCGCTTTTACGATTATGACTATTGTATCAATTTCACCACCGGATGTCTACCCCCAAATCTACCTAAATCCCCCAAATTTTCATTTTTTTGGGCTACTCCTTAAAAATCCACTATTTGGCACCCTAAAACGAACGTAAGTCTGTGATTTAAAAGAGGTAACAACCGTAATGCCCGAGAAAAATTTGTTAGCTAATATTGAAATTTCTACCCGTAATTTTGGCTATCTGGTCAACTGATGCGGCGGCAAAATCGATGTTGGGCCATTTTTCGGCACGGGTTGTATCTATTAGCTGCTTTATTTTCTTCAACTGGTCAGCAAGCAGTTTATAGTCCTGCTGGTCAACGATTTTTTGCATCGTTTGTTTTTCAATTAAGCTGAATGAAGCCCCGACAACTAATATGCCCGCATCAATATAGTCGGGAATGTTGGTGACATTTGTGCCGCCGGTAGGAACTATGCTTATGATTTTGTGAAGGGGAGCGTCAATGGCTTTTACGAAAGCGGGACCTCCGAGTTGTTTTGCAGGGAATATTTTGCAAAGATTTGCACCTTTTGAAAACTGGTTTATGATTTCAGTGACAGTTCCACAGCCGGGAATGATTGCTACTTTGTCACCGAATTTTTGATAAGTATCATCGCTGAAGCTGCCTGCTGAAACAATATACCCAGCACCAGCATCGATGACCTGCTCGACGGTCGGTAAGGGGTCATTGGCATGATGACGATTATAAACCTCGAGCATTTTTGGGAAATCTATTAAGCTGGCAACGCCAATAGTGAAATCAGGAAATTCTTTGCGCAGCAGCTGGATTTTTTCAACCGGTTTTTTAATGCGGCAGGTCACTTCCATATTATTCACACCTGCCTGCATCGCTGCTTCGGCGGTTTTGGCAATATCGAGTTTATCCTGATTAAATACGAGAATAAATCCGTCTCGTAAAAGTGTTTCAACCGTGTTTTTTACGCTCACTTGATAACTCCTCTAAATTTTCATTAGCGTGCCAGCCAACCGCCGTCGACTGCTACGGTATAACCCTGCATATAAGCTGATGCTTCGGATGCCAAAAATACAACCACACCTTTAAGGTCATCAGGTTCGCCCCAACGGCCAGCGGGGATTCTGGTGATAATGGCTTTGTTACGTTCGACATCGGCTCGCAGTGGAGTGGTATTGTCGGTGGCCATATATCCGGGTGCTATCGCATTGACATTTACACCGTGAGGGGCTAACTCGTTGGCTAACAATCTAGTCAGGCCCATAACCGCACTTTTCGAAGCTGTGTATGATGGGACAAGAATGCCGCCCTGAAAAGAAAGCATCGAAGCGATGTTTACAATCTTACCGCCTTTGCCTTGTTCGACAAAAACCTCACCCACAGCCTTACTCAAAAAGAAAAGCGCCCTTAAATTAATATTCATCACATCGTCCCAGTCCTTCTCGGTAAACTCAAGCAAAGGCGCTCGACGGATAATGCCAGCGTTATTAACCAGAATATCAATCGAACCAAGTTCTTCGGCCGTTGTCTTAACGATTTGAGCTACGCAATCGGTTGAACTAAGGTCTGCTTTTATAGAAACGCAACGTCGTCCGAGCTTTTCTATGAGCTGCTGGGTATCTTTAGTATCAAGTATATCGACCACAGCAACATCAGCTCCGGCTTCGGCTAAACCTATCGCCATCGCCTGACCTAAGCCCCTGGCAGCACCTGTAACAATCGCAACTTTTCCATCTAATTTGAAATCATCCAAAATCATTTCTTTCTCCCAAACTTATCTTATCTGCTCCAGCGAAAATGCCTGCATATCATTGAAGTCCTGATTCTCTCCTCCCATCGCCCAGACGAAGTTGTATTTCTTCAGACCCACTCCCGAATGAATTGACCAACTCGGCGAAAGCACCGCTTGGCCATCCCTGACAGCGATGTGTCTTGTTTCATCGGGTTTACCCATATAATGGAATACAAGCGAATCATCACCCACATCAAAATACATATAGACTTCGCTTCTTCGGATATGCGTGTGTCCCGGTATCGTGTTCCAGACATTGCCCTGTTCAAGAACTGTAAAGCCCATCACAAGTTGACAACTTTTTATTCCTGCCGGGTGGATGTACTTGTAGATAACTCTTTTGTTGGCATTTTTATCAGAACCAAGCTTAACAACCGCAGCCTTTTTAATACCCGCCTTTGTTGTCGGATAACAGGCGTGTGCCGGATAGCTAACCAAGTAAAACTTTGCCGGTTTTTTATCCTTAGAACTGAACTGAATATCTCTGCTGCCCATACCGATATACAGTGCTTCTTTTTTACCCAATGAATACTGTTTACCATCGACCAGAACTGTACCTCGCGCACCGATATTTATAATTCCAATTTCGCGGCGTTCGGCAAAATATTCACATGCCATTTCTTTTCCGGCTTTTAGAACCAACGGTTTGTCAGCTGGAACTATGGAGCCGACTATGGCTCTGTCAGCAAACGAATAGACCATCTTTATCTGGTTAGGAGCAAAAAGACCTTCGATAAGAAAATTATCTCTCACCTGCTTAGAGGTCATCGTTTCAAAACGCACTGCATCCGCCGGGTAACGCATTTCCATTTTCATCTTCTAACTCCTTGTGTTTTATTTCTCAACTTCCACTATTACAGGATTCGCCAAAGTTTTGCTAAGTTCGTTCATATAGGCATAGAATTGCTTATCGCTTACAATTGGTGATTCTTTCTCGCCGCTATAAGCCACAAGCGAATAATATTTAACTTCACCGGTTTTGAACGCGGCATTGAACTCAAGGTCGGTGACATCGAAATCATCTAACTGGCTATGGTCCCAGAGAAGTCCCATTCCCATTCGTTCTTTGCTTGCTGCAGCTATCCTGGCATTAGAATCAGGATAGACCTGTTTGCCGTAAGTTGCAACCCAATCAAGACCACCGGATTTGGCCCAGCTGTACTTGCCCGTTACACCACCTTCATCCGAATGGTTTGTAAGCCCTGCCAAAATCGGCACCCCAGAGCCTTTTACTACTTTGACTGTATGCGTCATATATCTTTTGCCAACTGACATCGAAATGTCCCACACCAAGTCACATTCACTATCCTGGTATTTTATGTTCTTACACTCAATTCGATAGCTTGCGGCTACAGGGCCATCGTTGCCAACTGTAATTTTCGAATATGGTGCTCCAAGAGGGCTGAAACGTTTTTCGTCGACTCCGATAGCCAGACCACCTACACCGAGGGCTTTGCCATTGTGCAATATGTCACGACCCCAAGACTGCATCGTATGATGATTGCCTCTGTGATATTCGCCTACAGATTCATCGGAAATTTTCCCGTATGCATCGATGGCACCGCGATTGTCCCAGTAAAGACGGTAGCCGATTTTGTCACTTTCAATCAGCGGACCTTCGAAGCGGTACCACCCGTCATTAATCCTATGACCATCTGCTCGGACCAATTCTTTCTTGGATACAAACTTGCCGTCGGCTACTTTAACGCCATCTCCTTTAGCTTCGGCTCGTACGGCTAAAACAGATACTTCAGCGTGAGCCTTGTTTGGCGGCGTTTCGGCTTTGATGGATTCAACGCTGACTTTCAAGCTTTGCTTTGCTTGCAAATCTACCAAAAATGCGACCGAATCTATCTTGCCGTCGAAATCCGTATCTTCCATCTGAGACGGCAGAACGTTACCTTCTGCACGAACAACAAAACTTGTCGCATTAATTCCATCAAGCTCAGATAGAGGAACCGTAACTAACTCGTTCTGACGTGCAACATTTAAGGGATTTATAAGCGTAAGCCAAACGATTGCACCGACTGCTGCTGCCTGCATAGCAATTCTCCTTCTTTTATACACACTATTTGAAACTATAAAGCGTGATTTTCCAATATCGTAACGGCTAAAAATAGATATGTCTATCACTTTTTACACGCCAGAATTGCCGATTTGCAGCCAGATTTGCCTTGTCCGTCAGCCCATAATCTTGAATTCGTCAATGACAGTATGCAGTTCCGAAGACATTGGCCAGTTCAAAGCCTTCTTTATCGGTTTGCCTTCGAAATGGTCACAGCACCTTTTCAGAACCGTAATGCTTTTGCTGCCTTTGGCCTTCTTCGCTCCGCTGATAATATATGCCTATAGGAAGGCAAGGAAGCTCGAAGAAAATGGCCGGCCGCATCTCAGCTTGTTCCATCGCTGTATGTCCGTATTGTTGGCCTATGTAATACTGGTAGGCCCGTGGGGCTTCCAGCAGTTAGCGCAAGCGGATATAGCATACAGCCTATTAAGTACCACTGACTGGGCTAGCGGAAACAGTACTATCACATATACCTATGACGCCAACGGTTCAATGGAGACCAAAACAACCAAATTGACATCCACCGATGTCACGCAGGAGACAGTTACGTATGAATATAATCTGCAAGGCCGGCTGGCCAAAGTAACAACGACGCCTTATGTAAGTGGCGTGCCGCAAACGTCAGTCGTGACTGAATACAAATATAATCCTTCCGGAATACGAGTTGAGTCTTCTGTCAGCGGTGGCGCAACCACTGATTATCTGATAGATTCATATAATCACACCGGCTACGCACAGGTATTTGTCGAAACCACTGGCGCAGATAAGACTGCCTATATAATCGGCGATGACGTATTAGCCCAAGCCACCGGCACGGGCCAGACGGACATACAATACCTGCTCTATGACGGCCACGGCTCGACAAGACAGCTTGTTGCCTCCGATGGAACTACCGTTGATGATAGTTTCTCTTACGATGCTTACGGTGTAATGCTCGGAGGCAATCCGACTGATACAAGCGGTTCCACTTCGCTATTATACGCCGGCGAGCAGTTCGACACCAACGCGCAGCTGTATTATAATCGCGCCCGCTATTACAATCCCAACAACGGCCTATTCAACCGCACCGACCCATACTCCGGCAACAACCAAGACCCACAGTCACTGCACAAATACGCCTACACGCATAACAATCCGATTAACAGTATCGATCCAACTGGGATGTTTTTGGGAGCAAGCGACGTTTCTGCAGCAATGGGAATAAGAATATCTATTCAAGCATTAGTTATTGGCGTTGGTGCAATATTTGCATGGAAGAGGTTTGGGCCCAGAGGCGGTAAACCGGACGCAAATCAACAAAGACAAATAGATGCAGCGCTTATGGTAATAAATAATAATTTATTAGATAAGAACTTTAATCTTTCGTCTGGCAAGAAGATTGTGGTAGAAAAAAGATATGTGGATTATAATAATTATCATGTATATGATTCAAATTATAAAGGCCCTGCAGGAGAGCATCGACCATGGCCTTTCCAGCGAATAGTACTTGATGAGAAGATTTGGTTTGCTATGTCTCCTAAGCAAGGTAGTACCGTTATTGTGCATGAATTATACCATTATTTCCATTGGGGTTTTGGTAGATTTGAGGAAAAAGATGCACATGAATTACAAACTCAAGTATATATTGAACTATGACTTCCAAGAAGTGGAGCCCTTTGGGATGACCTTGTTGACGCAAGCAAAAAATATAATTTCCCTTTGCCTAAATAGATTCAGCTTAACATAAATTATGGCGATTTTTATGAATACAAAAAGAAAACTTAAAAAGTACGATTATTGGATAGCGGAGATAACACTTTTTTGCGTTTCTTTCCTTATTTTCATGGGATTGCTTTTTAGAAATGACACAAAATATTATACTAACGAGGATATTTGGCATGTCGTGCTTTTGCTTTTGTGGAACTTGTTCTTGATTTTTTTATGTATTCAATTTCCATTAGACTATTGTAAAAAAAATGGTCACTGGAGACTATCACTTCTATTTAATGGTCTTTCAGTATTAATATGGTTAGCAACAATGGCAAACCTTGTACACTATACGTTCCTATCACCATATTTACGCGAATATACTATAGTTATATTTTCTATAATTCCTACTTCTTTATTGATGGTAGTAGTGGCTTTGTGTATTTTTTTCAAAAGACAATATAAACAATAGGGAACGTTTACCTGTTTAAATTTTTTGCTCTTTGGAAATCGAATAAAAAAGTGCTTTTGTTGCCGTTGATGTTCTTTGCTCCGTTGATAATACATGCCTATAGAAAGTCAAGGAAGCTTGAAGAAAATGGCCGGCCGCATCTCAGCTTGTTCCATCGCTGTATGTCCTTATGCGAGTACTGCTTCTCCAACGCCTGGAAACAAAAAGAAACTTTACAAGAAAAATAGCGGCCCTTGTAAAGCAAAAACTTGCTCTGATGTTCGGAAATGTATTAAGCGGAGCTGTGCTGAGTGGAACGAAGGTAGTTACTATGTGTTTGTTAAGGACTGCCATACGTTTACCTATCAAACTATTGGAAAGTGTTGCCTTACCAGTTACAAATAGCGAGGTATTACGAATATGAATCAAGGAAGTAGAAAATCCAGTAGTAACTATAACGACAATAAGGTTTGCGAGAGAGGCATCTGGGAAAGAAATATATTTATACTTTCCCTGATATCTCTTTTCTTTGGCGGAACAAGCTTGCTCTTCATGTTCATAATGATTGGTTCCAAAGTCAAAATGACTCCTCTCTTGGATTCAGTTGCTACAGTAGTTGGATTTTTATTCCCACTGATAGCTGTTGTTACCGCAGCTTGTGCTGCCGTACTCGTAACGAAAAGAGAGATTTCAGGAAAACTGAAATCGCTTGTATTTGTCGCCGCTTGTGTGACAGGAGTTGCTTGTGTCCCACCTGTTTTTCAGGCAATGGCAATTTTGGCAACACGTCTACAACATACGGGAATGTAGTAAGCGAAACTATACTAAGTGCTATGGAGATAGTTACTATAACTAATGACTACCATACTTTTACCTGTCAAACTATTGGAAAGTGCTGCCTTACCAGTTACAAATAGCGAGGTATTACGAATATGAATCAAAGAAGTGGGAAATCCAGTAGTAACTATGATGACGACAAGGCTTGTGAGAAACGTATAGGGGAAAGAAATATATTTATGCTTTCTCTGACATCTCTTCTCTTTGGAGGAACAAACTTGTTCTTCATATTCATAATAATTCCCATTTTAAGATTTGAAGTGACCCCTCTCATTGAGGTTGGAATTAAGGCGGCTTGGTTTTTATTCCCACTGATAGCCGTTGTTACCGTAGCGTGTGCTGCCGTACTCGTAACGAAAAGAGAGATTTCAGGAAAACTGAAATCTCTTGTATTTGTCGCCGCTGGTGTGGCAGGAGGATCTTGTATTCCGCTTGTTCTCTATGCAATGGCAATTTTTGCAGGATATCTACAACATACGGGAATGTAGTAAGCGGAGAAATATGTGATGTTTTAGAGTCTATAGACGGCAATGGCATCTGCTGAGGAAGCGATACCAAAACTTAAAAAATCGGCTATAGAATACACTCAGGCTAAAAATGAATTTCTCCAATACCAGAAAGATAATCCGGGATTTGAACAAAAATACTTACAAGAATCTATACGTTCCATGTCAGAATGGGGAAAGGTATTGTCAAGTTTCAATACAAATCAAAAAGTTCCGGAGGAGCTTAGAAAAGAAATCACAGAAATTTTGTCGCTTTGATCAAATTTGTTAATAGAACTTTCAAGGCACCTTTCGGTGCCTTTTTTTTATAGCTCTTTGAAAATGTCATAAAAAAACCGCCTACATAATCGGCGATGACGTATTAGCCCAAGCCACAGGAACAGGACAAGCCGACATACAATACCTCTTATATGACGGCCACGGCAGCACTCGCCAATTGAGCGACAATAGCAGGCCAGGCGCCCTGATAACAGACGAGTCGTACTCTTACGATGCTTACGGCGTAATGCTCGGAGGTAATCCCACACACACTCCTCGCTACCACACACACCTCCCGCTACTCACTCCCTCTTTCTATACTTCCCTTCTCCTCCCCCCGAATCAAAAAACCACTACCTTGCATTGACAGGTACCTTGCATTGCCACATAGCGCCATTCGCGCAAGGGGGTAATTTTTTTTAACCCTACAAATTTGTCGGAGCCAAATTTGCCGGCGTGAGTGAGCTCCTTGGAACCGCTGTAGGCGAAATAAGACCTCGAACAGTTCGCGCAAGGGGGTAGAAAAAAGCGCCCGCATTTTAACCCTTTTTAACCGTAAAGCGCCCCAAAGCGCCCGTAAATTACCCCAAAGCGCCCCTATTTTGACCGACTTTAACCGCGTTTTTCTAAAACTTGCGCAAAATGTTCGACGTTTTGGTGACTTCCAGGAACGCTATCCGCGTTTAAGACATGAGAACCCACTTTACCTCTTAGCAGGCTGTTTTTTTCACACCCTATTTTTACCTTTTTTTCACAAATCCTTTAAATCCTCCGAAGGCGACAAACTTGGCTCCGACAAGTTTGCCCGCGTAGCGGAATAACCGTTAACAGCAAATTTAACGCATAAATTGATTGTGAGAACCAGGACAAAAAAGTTATTATGGCATATCGTTTATTTATGCGGGAGAAAAACATATGCTCGATTTACTGGTGCGGACAATAATCAGATGGTTGCTGTCGCTGCGCTACCGCGTCAGTATTAGCGGTCTCGAAAAAGTCGCAGCCAAAGGCAAGGAAGGTATTCTCTTTCTGCCAAACCACCCTGCACTGATTGACCCATTTATTCTGACTACACATCTTTATGGAAAATTTGCTCCACGACCGCTCGCCGATAAAGACCAGATAAATAGATTCTTTATTCGCTGGTTGATTCGCCGTGCCGGCGCACACGTTATCCCCGGTTTTGCGAAATATGGTTCTTTAGCTCGTGATGAACTGGAAAAAGCACTCGACGAATGTGTTGAAGGGTTGAAGAAAGGAGAAAACTTAATACTGTGGCCTGCAGGTCGGTGCACTCACAGCTACCTTGAAGACCTTGCCGGCAACAGTGCAGTCGAACGAATTCTTCAGCAATACCCTGAAGTCCGCATCGTACTCATACGCACCCGAGGTCTATGGGGAAGTAATTTCGGCTGGTCTTCAGGCCGTGAGCCAAAAGTCGCCAAAGTACTTAGAAAGGGTTTGCTCTCACTACTTGCAAGCGGCATATTCTTCGCCCCACGTCGCAACATTTCCATCGAACTCTATGAACCAGATGATTTACCACGCACAGCCGACCGTCACACTATCAACCGTTTTATCGAACTTTATTACAATGAAAATGCTCTATGCAATACTTATGTACCATATACTATATGGGAAAAGACCGGCACTGTAACTGTACCAGAACCGGTTTTCACGAAATCTCGGTTCATCACTTCTATCCCGGAAACAACTCGTCAAATAGTTATGGACCATCTATTAATGCTTACCGGCATCTCTGATTTGCAGGACAGCGACCATCTGGGACGTAATCTTGGAATGGATAGTCTCGCCCGCGTCGACTTAATTACCTGGCTTGAAAAGGAATTCGGTTTGCCTCAGGTTGATATCGACGTAATGCAAACCGTCGGTGACGTAACGCTCGCGGCCTGTGGGCATTTCGTCTATTCAGCACCGGCGGAATTAAAATGGCCTTCTTCGCTATGGCTTAAAGACACTGGCGAGAATAGAAAAATCAGCATGCCCACTGGTGAATCCATCCTGGAAATTTTTCTTGCCCAGGCTAAACGTTCGCCTTCAAAAATTATTATCGCCGACCAAGCAAGCGGTGAAAAATCTTATAGTGACATCGTAACTGCCTGCCTGCTTTTAAAACCTGTCTTCGAAAATCTAAGCGGCGATTATATAGGCATTATGATGCCAGCTTCGGTAGCAGCTGATATTTTTTACCTTGCTATCCTTTTCTCCGGCAAGACCCCTGTAATGATAAACTGGACCGGCGGCTTACGCAACGTAACCGAAGGTCTTGAACTTACCGAAACCAAACATATCCTTACCAGCAATGCACTGGTAAGTAGAATCACCTCTCAGGGAATCGACCTTTCCACTTTAAATGACCATTTTATTTTTATCGAGGAACTTATCAGCAAAACCTCCCGCTTTGCCAAACTCCGCGCCAAACTCGCCAGCTACATAAGCTGGAAATCACTGTACAATGTCAAGCCGTCCCCAACCGCAGTTATCCTTTTTACCAGCGGTTCGGAGACACTGCCCAAAGCTGTACCGCTGACACATACAAACCTGATTGCAAATATACGGGACGTACTCAGCACAATAGAACTTCGTGAAAACGACCGACTCATTGGTATATTGCCGCCATTTCATTCATTCGGTCTGACGGGAACTATTCTGTTTTCTCTTTGCGGTGGCATACCTGCGGTCTACCACCCGAACCCTATGGATGCAGGCACCGGTGCCCGCATTATCGAAGCGTATCGCGTAACATTGCTAATGGGTACACCAACATTTCTTAACGGTATCGTCCGCGCATCGACAAAAAAACAGTTATCCTCGCTACGGCTCGCCGTTACCGGTGCAGAAAAATGTTCCGAGCAGGTTTATGACTCGTTAAAAGAAAACTGTACCAACGCTGTCGTACTCGAGGGCTACGGCGTCACAGAATGTTCGCCATTTATATCTCTCAATGATGAAAACCATCCAAGACCTTTTACTATCGGCAAACCGATACCTTCTCTGGAATACCTATTGTTAGACCCCGAAACCGGCAAACCATTAACTGCATCCGGCATAGGAATACTGCTCGTTCGAGGACCGAATGTTTTCGGCGGCTACCTTAACTATAAAGGTCCATCACCATTTACCGAAGTTCAGGGTGAAAATTGGTATAATACAGGAGATTTGGTAACTGTAGACGACGAAGGCGTGCTGACATTTTGCGGTCGATTGAAGCGCTTCGTAAAATTAGGTGGTGAGATGATTTCTCTGCCCGCCATAGAATCTGTACTACAAAAGCACTTCCCACCCACAACCGATGAAAAACCGACACTTGCCGTAGAAGCAAGTGCTAATGAACTACACCCCGAACTGATACTTTTTACCACTAGCCCAACAGACCGTAAAACTGTCAACCAGCACATCCGCCAATCTGGCCTTTCTGGTCTGCACTATATTAGAAAAATCATTAATCTGAAAGAAATACCGATTCTCGGGACGGGCAAAATAGATTACCGTACCCTGAAAGCCAAACTAAAAAAGACAGAATTGTCGTAGTAAACAAATCAGGAACGCTTCAGAAGAAGTTGCAACTAAAAAGCCCCACTATCTTTTCGATAGCAAGGCCTTAAATGGACGGTACGAAACTCAAACCTGTGACCTCCTGCGTGTCGAACGGTCTACAGGCTAAAACCCTCTTCAACAGCCAGTGTTCCTATTTTTAAAACAAGCATTTCTAAGCCAACAGCACTGGTCCCCAAAAACTGTGCCAGTTAAAGTAAGAGAAGATGATTATTTGTTCGATACAGAAAATTCAGTTTTGATAGTTTGTTCAAGGGCTTGTTTAAGTGTACAAGGGGGTTTGAAATCTGTTTCTAATAAGCGACTTGTTGATATTGTTGTGTCGGCACAGAATTTTTTTATGCGAATAGAACTTATCGAAAAAGATTTACCGCTAATATTCGCAAGTAAGTCAAAGGCTAAACCACCTAACAGGCCAATACCATACGGGATGCGTAATTCAGAGTCGCCATTTCTTCCAAAAGCATTTTTAGCGATTCCGATAAGCTCGTTCGTTGTAAGATCAGGTTTGTCCGCATAATTGAGAAGCTTAAAACCCGGACCAAAATCCAGGGCGAATGTTAGAAAATGGGCAATATTTCCAACGTATCCCATGGACTTTTTGTTCCGGCCCGCACCTATCATGATAAATTTATTTTTGTAAATTTGTGATAGCAGGTTGTAGACGTTACCTCTATTGTCCTCGCCAAATATTACACAAGGTCGAACTATAGTAAGAGAGCGAGAAGCATCTTCAGATACCCATTTTTCAAAAACCTGTTCCGCAACATATTTGCTTTTGCCATATTCATTGAATGGTGCCACCGGGCTATCTTCGTTTGGTTCGCCGGCATTCAACGGATAAACTGCTACCGAGCTTGTAAATATAATTTTGTTAATACCGGCATTATCAGCAGCAGCAAGAAGATTTTTTGCCCCGATTACGTTTACATCATGATATAGAGATATAGGGCGGACATCATCTGCGTGTTCGGCAGCGAGATGGTATATAACATCATGGCCTGCAACAGCTTTTATCAATGCGTCCTTCTCGCGAACATCATCGACAATCGTAAACTCCGGATATTTGGAACTGTTATTCTTATCAAATATAGTGACCTGATGACCTGCTTTTAGTAATTCACCGACAAGACGAGTTCCAATGAATCCACTTCCGCCTGTTATTAGTATCTTCATAATCATCGATAACTTCCTAAAGAGTGTTGAAAATGTTTGTCAACGCCTTCAGGCTTTCTTGTCTTGTAAATTTGCTGAGTACAAGTTTCCTATTCTTATATGCTGATGTGGTTAACTGGCCGCATTGTGATGTTGCCTTCTTTAATCCCTCTTTAAGTTCTTCTAACTCTCCCGGTTTATAACATACATTCGAACCTGTCGAGTTAAGTATTTCTTTACCCTGGCCACAAATTCCTGCCAATATTGGTCGAGCTGCCAGCATATAATCGAATACTTTTGATGGAATCGTTATTTCTAATATTTTTTCAGGCCTCAAGCTTATAAATAATAAATCAGAATTTTCCAATCTTCTCTGGCATTGCGGGTGTGTTACTACCGGTTCGATGAATACCTTATCTTCAATACCTAACTGTTGGATAAGAACTTTTAATTGCTCAGTCATTGCACCGTCACCAAGCAATCTTATCACCCAGTCCTTCATATGTCCCTCACTGACAAGTTCTGCGTATCCTCGAATCAATAGGTCAATTTGCTGAACCCTTCCCAAATTACCCGCGTATAAAATCTCTTTTTCAGCATTAGAGGTGACAAATTTGTCCAAAACTTCAGTATTTTCTGATTGTTCTAAGACACCATTGTATACAATTGAGACGGGGCGGTCTGTTTGTGTCAAAATATATTCACGCATTGGTTCTGCTACACAACTGATATGTTCGGCTTTTTTATAGATATATTTTTCCATTAGCTTGCCTATCCTGTAAGCGATACCATCCGAAGAAATCTGACCGGCTGCAACTGCAGAATCAGGCCAGATGTCGCGAACATCGAGTACCATAGGACATCTTAATAGTTTTGACAGGAAACAGCCACTGAGACCAACGAATAAAGGTGGTGAACTAGCCCATATTATATCAGGTTTCCAGCCATGAAGTCGCTGCTTAAACCCTTGCCATATACTTGTTAGCATAAAGGAAATATAATGTTTTAAGTAATTTATAATACCCCCTGAACCAAGTTTCATTATTTTCGAGCGAAAGACTTCAACGCCTTCTAATTCTATTTCGTTAAATTCCGTGCCTTTGGCAATGGTCCGGTGTGGGCGGGCAGTTATGACGTGAACTTCATGTCCGTTTTTGCTCAGCAATTTTGCCATATCATAACTTCGGAATGCTGCCGCTGTTATGTCTGGTGGAAAGTATTGGCTGATAATTAGAATCTGCATACTTTGTTTTTTATTTACGATGTTACTATCCATTTTAAAGCACGTTTAAGGTCTACAACAAAGCTTTTCGGGCTATTCAGATACAACTGACGTCTGGCTAAGCCCCTCTTAAGCATGTTTGAAAATTTCTTGTTGGATTTTTCAAATTCACGCTCTATATGGTTGGTGATTTTAGTAAGCTCGTCCTGAGAGATATACGCACAGCGATGATTACGGTCTTTGAAAAAATAATCCACGGGATTTGTGGAGAAAAAATGTTCGTTCGTTACTTGAGAATCAACGAGACCAAGTTCCTCTGTCATTTCGAAAAGACCTGTTCCCGGATACGGTTTGTATATGCCTATTGCGGCATATGGTGGTGACAGTTCTTTCATAAATTCCAATGTTCTGAGCATTTGCTTTTTATGTTCCATTGGCAGACCCATCATAAAGTAACCTGTCCAGAACATATTATTTCTATTAAGAATTTCTATTCCTTTGCGTATTTTATCTTTGTTTAACTGTTTGTTATATATCTCAAGCATTTGTTCATCACCGGATTCCACACCTACCCCAATTCGATTGCATCCTGCTTTTTTCATTAGTTTAACCAAGTGGTCATCTATAAGGTCCAATCGAGTAGTACACTCCCACAATATTTTAATTTTTTTTCTAATTATTTCAGTGCAAAAATTTTTAATGCGTTTACGCTTCAGAGTAAAAGAATCATCCTTAAACATAAATTGCTTTGTTCCAAATTTTTTCTGCACCTGTACAATTTCAGTCAGAATGTTATCGACAGACCTAAATCGGGTTTTCCTTGTAAAATTACTGCAATAGCTGCATCGATAAGGGCAGCCGCGTGAAGTGAGAATAAGTCCCATATCCTCAGGCGAATAGTTTTGAAGATTTTCAAGGGCATTTCGATCTGGAAACGGAAGAGCATCTAAATTTCCAATTTCTAAAGGAGCGGAGTTGAGATCGCTAACGTCATCTTTTGTTATGACGCCAGGTATACTACCAATATTTTTGTCTCCTGCTTTAAGTTTTTTGATAATTTCGAGAAAAGCTTCTTCTCCCTCTCCCTTTACTACTATGTCTGTATAAGGCCAATCTATCATCCCCCTTGGCATAACACTGGCATGAGCTCCCCCTATAATCACGATGCAATCTTTTTTCCAGTTCTTGACTATCCGGGCTGTTTGTAAAGCCGAAGCGTATTGGATTGTCATAGTAGTAATGCCAACAATGTCTGGCTGAAAAGATTCAAGCATATTATTGATATTTTTCCACACCTGATGCTTGACATTGTTTACTTCTTCAAGAAAATGAGCCATGTTCTGCCGTTGATCCAAAAAATTTAAGTCACCAAATGACGAGAACGACCTGTCTGAATCATATACTTTGACTTCTGCAATTTTTTGTTGCTTGGCTATGCTGGCCAACATGCACAGACCTATAGGGTAACCTCTTTTTATCAGACCCGTGAAACAATTAGTTGGTGGTTCTATCAGTAAAACTTTCATTTAGTAAACTCTGATCCTAATACATACTGAAAATATTTCGAGGTAACCCGCCAAAAGTGACTCTATTGCTTACTATCGCTTAAAATAGTTGCTCAATAATTTTTTAATTAATTTAAGTTTGTATTTGAAATCCTCTTTGCTTTTTACATTGAAGATGTGGTCCCTGTAAAATCGCTTTTTCAAGAGAAAAAAAGATCCATATCTTGTTTTGAGTTTCTTTTTTACAAACTTTGAATGAAGATAGAAAAAGGCCTTGAGGATTTCCTGAGCATTCATCTTGTCCGTTTCCATAAGCGGCTGATAACCTGGAAAATGGGTTGGTGAAGTAACATATGCAGACCAGTCATTGCTCAAAAGCCATCCATTGTGATGGGCGACTTTATACAATTCAGTTCCAGGAAACGGCGTAGCGATGGCTATAAAAATGTCATCGGTATCAATTTTTTCAAGAAGATCCTTAGTTTTTACAATCGATGAAAAATCCTCACCTATGTTTCCAACCATAACAAAACTCCCAACGCTTAAACCCACCTTTCGGGCCAAAGCATGTGCATTTTCAATTTGTTCTATAGTCACCGCTTTTTTTATTTTTTTAAGGACTTCGGGGTCGCCGGATTCTACTCCGAATTCCACTCGGACACATCCAGCACTTTTCATAAGCTTCAACAGATCTTCATTAACGGTATTCACTCGTGCATTGCACATCCATTTGAATTTATAATTGTTGTCCAGAATTAAATTACAAAGTTCGTATATTCTGTTTTTATTCACCGTTATAGTATCGTCAACAAAATCGAACTGAGTTGCCCCAAAGTTTTTACTTAGGTATACAAGTTCATCAAATATGTTTTGCGCACTTCTCGCTCTGAACTTTCTCCCAAAAACAGTATGCGAATCACAAAAAATACAGCGATTTGGACAGCCCCGGCTGCTTATTATAGCGAAAACACTCTCCTTAACATCTCCACCGGTTGCGGGAACTGAATACCTCTTGACAGGCAACAAATGCCATGCAGGAGAAGGTATGGAATCTAAATCCTGGATTAGTTCTCGACGTTGAGTTAAATGTACTTGTCCCTCTTTCTTATAAGCTATTCCATTGATTGCGCCAGGTTCAAATCTCTCGTGGCCCAGAAAACAATTCGCCAATTCCAGAACAGTTACTTCACCTTCACCTATTACTGCAACATCGATAGACTCATGAACCAGTATCTCTTGCGGGCACGCGGAGACATGGGGACCTCCTGTTATTATCAGAATGTCTTTGTTAACGTCTTTTATAATTTTTGAAACAGCAACTGCCTCATTGTATTGGTTGGTCATAAAGGATATGCCTACTAATTTAGGTTTGGCCTCTTTGACAAGTTTCCCCAAATCTTCATGCCCCATATCTAATACAGACATATCAATGATCTGAACGGAAAAATTTTCTTTTGCTAAAACGGCAGCGATATAACCCAAACCAATAGGCGGCCACTTTTTAGGGTAGCTGTAAGGTGGGTATATCAGCAATATATCTGTGGGATTCATTTTAGAGAGAAACTTTATAAGTTAGTAATATAAGAGTTTAAACAGTGCTTTCCAACAAAATGCTAAATACCGATAGTGAGGTTTTGAATAATCGTCCTGCCACTTATCTGCATATTCCTTGAATATCTCTTTTCCTGTTAAGAGGTACATCACATTTAACTGGATTATGTGGAGTCTTTGATAATAAGGACTGGCAATTTCTCTGAGCTTCGTAGAATGCAAATGATAGACGCTCCAAAAACCAATATCATATTTCTGGATATGATTCTCCAGAGTTCGCACAGACTCATTGAATAATTCTATAGCTTTTGGGTTTTTCGTCAGCAAATAATAATCGTACACACCCCAAAGAGCCCATATAAAGCCATTTAATACATGTGTCGGAGGATTGAAAAGCAATTCTTCAAGCCATGTATATCCTTTATCGTCAATATAGGTCACTCCGCCCGGTTCATCAATTTGATGCATGAATGATTCGAATGCTTTGTCAGCAGCGTCCAAATAGCTGCTATCTTTTGTCAGCAAATATGCTCTGGCTACAACGGAAACACCTTGACCCTGCGCCAAAGCCGATCGCCAAGGTGCTTTTAATCCCTTATGGTAGTCGAAGTCAAAATTATATTCCCATAAGCCAACATCTTCTTCGACAATGCGCATGTTTTTCAAAAACCACTCGGCTTGCTTGAGAAATACTTCTTTATACTTTTGATTTCCGGTATCAAGAAACAGGTCATAAAATCCGAGTGCATATTGAGCAACGGCATTTGGATTATATTGAATACCTACGTTGCCTTTGTAGTCGAGCATGGGTATACCGTCTGTATCAAAGGGGCCTGAGAATTTAGTCTTTTCTGCAAAATTCATGTAGTATTTTCCAAGTTTGGAAGAATCTTCAATGTCATTAATCTCAAGTGGTGTATGCCAAAAACTTAGATTACTACTCTTACTGAATAAATAAGCAGAAAAAATTCGTTTCAGATATGAAAATTTTGACTTCATTTTGGGCTTAAAAACAACTGTCATAAGATTGTTTGTTTCACATCAAAAATAATCTAACACTATTTATTAGCTTCTACAAAGAGAAAAAGACCGTATTTGTCGCCAAACAGCTTAACCAGCCATCTGGGATAAAACTTCCAGATTAGTGAGTAGAAACGAGATTGATATTTTTTGCTCGGCTTGTTTAAGAGAAGGTCTCCAAAGCCAAGCTTTGTATATAATTTAACATTTACAAATCCCTTTTTCTCAAGAAGAAGACGCATTTCTGGAATAGTGTAGGATTTTGTTCCTTGGCTTTCCAGGTGTCTGTAAATTGCCCATCGTGGAGATTTGAAGAATCTTCCGGTAAAAAGGCAATACCTCAACCACAATATCCATCCAGTTACCGATGGGACATGATATACCATAGCCTTAAAAACTCCCCCTTTCTTTAACACGCGACAAGCTTCACCAAAAGCTCTTTCTGTATCAGGTGTATGGTGGAGAACACCATAGGAATACACGATATCGAAACTCTCATTCTCAAATTCAAGGCTCTCGGCATCTCCGACAGTTAACCGATAGGCGTATTCAGCAAATCCTTGCTGGTCCAATCGCTGTTTCGTCAATTCAATAGCAGCTTCAGTGAGGTCAATGCCGGTGGCTTGCGCGCCGGCTTTTAACCAGCAGGAGAAATCTACTCCGCCTCCAGTGCCTATTTCCAATATCTTTTTGTTTTTTGCCGCTTCAAAATCTGCAAAATCAGAAATGTACGGCTCCAAACGATACCTTTCGCAAGCCATTGTTTCCAAATCAACAGACTCGTTGAAATCTTGCCTGCCATATCGTGAGCCACATACTTCTTTTTCCCAATGCAGCTTAACATCCTCTTTAAGGCTAAGCATATATTTTGCCCTTTCAATAATGTCACCAGTTTTAACTGGCTGTCAGCAAAATGTCCCTAGTCGCATAAGGTATAAGAGCGATCAAGAAATAAACTTGCCCATATTTCCATGGAGACCATTGCCCAGATTGAATATGCCGCGTCAATTTTCGCTGACTCATTATCTTCAATCAACTTCTGGACGGCATTATGGTCGAACCAACCCCTTCGTTTGACTCTTACTGGTGAGAGTACATCTCGCACCATTTCTCTCAAATCATTTTTTAGCCAAATACGCAATGGCCCCGGTATAGCGGCTTTAGGTCTGTAGATTACTTCATGCGGCAAGAAAGCTTCCATAGCTTTTTTGAAAATGTATTTGCCGGTCATCGCATTTTGTTTAAGGTGTGGTGAAATCCTACCACATAGCCGAACGAGGTCGGTATCCAGCAAAGGAACACGAACTTCGATGCCATGGGCCATACTCATTTTGTCGGTATAATTCAAATTATGGTCCGGCAAAAATGTCTTGCACTCCAGATAAAGCATCCGGTTCAGTGGATTTTTAACGTTAGGGATGTTAGTCAAGTGGTTATCCATAGGAGCGAAAGAGTTATATTCTCCCAATGTATGTAGAGTTTCATTTGTTAAAAGTGTTTTTACTCTTTTTTGATTCAGCCAAAAGAAATAAACCGCGAGTCTTTTCTCTTTGTCCAAAGAAGCATTTCCCAAAAGCTTTCGTATTTTTCTGCATGGAGGCCACCCCGTTGGCAAAAGATTGGCTCCCGATTGCACTAAATGCCTGACAGTTTGTGGCAACCAAGACCAATAACGTTCCATATAAAGTGCTGCGTGTCTACGATAGCCGGAGAAGATATCATCACCTCCCGCTCCGGAAAGCAAAACTTTTATGCCCTGCTCACGAGCTTTCTGGCAAATTAACATAATATTTATTGGCGCCAGATCTGCTTGCGGTTCATCCAAATAATAAATCATTCTTTCAATATTATTAACTATATCGGGTTCAATGACTATTTCTTCAAGGTCGACACCAAGATGACCGGCAACCTTTCGGGCGTATGGCAAATCATTTACTCCACCTTCGAATTCTTTCCCTCCAGCAAAAGAGATGGTATAGCATTTTGGACGTTCATTCGGACATATTTTTTTCATCATAGCAACTATAGCGCTGGAATCCAGGCCTCCGGAGAGAAATGCTCCAACCGGGACATCGGCCATTAGTTGACGTTCGACTGATTTGAACAAATGCGACTGAACTAATTCTATGGCTTCGGCTTCGGATGAAATTAAATCCTCCGCTTGATAAGGAATGTCATAATAACGCCACTGTCGTTTAATCTTGCCTCCCTTAACAACTAAGGCGAAACCAGGTTCGAGTTTCCGAATGGATTTAAACATTGTGGTAGGACTAGGCGACCATAGAAAAGTTAAAGTATTTTGAATCGCAATTGGGTCAATATCTTTAGAAACTTGCCGAGCCGCTAAAATCGCCTTTAATTCGGAAGCGAAAATAAAAAAACCATTAGTGTTGCTATAGTAAAAAGGTTTAACGCCAAGTTGGTCACGCGCACAAAACAGTTCATTTTTTCGTGAATCATATATTACAAAAGAAAAAATACCATTCAAACGAGAAAGCATTTCAGTGCCTTCTTCTTCATATAGATGAACTAAGACCTCGCTGTCGGTGTAGCTGCTAAATAGATGTCCTTTTGCTACCAATTCATCGTGCAGCTGTTTGTAGTTGTATATTTCTCCATTGCAGATAAGGGAAATAGTTCGCGATTCATTTTTAATGGGCTGCCTTCCTTCAGGCCGCAGGTCTATTATTGATAGGCGTGTATGTCCGAGAGCTACCTGATTAGCGGGGTCTTCCAGGAAACCGCTATCGTCCGGGCCCCTGTGAGCTATGAGTTCCATCATTCGTTGGACCAGGCCGGGCTGATATTTCCCCTGATATCCACAGATTCCACACATTTTTCAGGTTGCCCTTTCGTGCTTAATTTATTGTAGAGCCCATATAGATTTTGCTGAGTTTGTCTACCACGACGGAATAAGCGTAATGCTTCTTTGCTTTATTGAAATTGTAAACTCCTAACGACTTGAGGTCGTCGTGGTTTTTTAGCTTATAAATTGTCTCTTTAATTTTACCAATGTCTCTTGGGGGGCATATATAGCCACCTTTTCCATCATCCACTATTTCAGGTATAGCGCCGACGTTAGTTGCAACAATCGGCAACTCTGATACCATTGCTTCCAATATTGCATTTGGAAAACCTTCCGAGTGGGACAGGAAAATAAAAAAGTCACTTTTTTTCAATTCTTTCAGAATATTGGTATTGGTAGTTTGTGGTAAAACAATAACATTGTCGGGTAAATTATCGACCGCAGGTAAAAAATCATCTAAAATAACACCTATCAACACAAATTCTATGTCTTTGAATTCCGGTGCGATTTCAACAATATCATTGACGCCTTTTTGGTCGGTTATACCGCCTACATAGACAGCCCTTAGTTTTTTCTTATTTTTTTCAGGTGTTTTATTTTGAACTTTACCATCAAAGGCGGAGTCGTCGATGAAATTTGGTAACAAATAGTTGCAGTTGCGATGTGTATCATCAACTATTTTATTAATAAACTGGAGAGACGGCAGATTTAATGACAGATTTACATCAGACATTCGAACCAAACAGGTCAGAAACTTGTAACTTAATCCTTTTAACGCTGTAGAGGGAAAATCGCATATGTTGCCATGATATTGTGTAACAAGTCTGGCTCGCGAAATCTTGCTTAACACAGCACACATGTAATCCCGCGCAATTCCTTGTGGCGAAAGCCCACAGCATAAATGAACAATATGGGGACGAAAGAAAATAAGTGTTTTTAGCAAACAAAAAACGATTCTTATATTTCTTTTTATTTCCGGTACATTAATTCCAGAGAAGGTGAAGATTTTACGTTTTGCAGGCAGCCGGGTATCTACAAGTTTAATCTCAAAAGGTGCGGGCAAGCCATATTTAAAAATCATTTCGGTCCATCTTGCCATTCCTCCTATAGGTGGAGGGCAAGGGCTTATGTAACAGACTTTTATTTTTTGATTGCCTATTTTTTTACCTGCGATTTCTTACTTTTTCAATAAGAGCAATATATTTTTCCACAAATATTTCTGGTGATAGCATAGTCTCTGCTAATTGTCGGCTTTTTTGTCCCATTTTTTTCTTTTCGTCAGCAGATAATGAAGAGAAACGCAAAATGGTGCTCGCAATATCCTCAGGACAGTTAGGGTTGAACAAGAAACCATTCTCGCCGTCGTGTACTAACCGGTCGTTGTCGGCTATCCGACCAGCTAGTACAGGTTTTCCACATGCCATAGCTTCACAAACAACATTGGGACAACCTTCATAAATTGAAGGCAGGCATAGAACTGATGCTTGCTGATATAGTTCGACGATGTTTTTTACCGGGTCATGCAGGCGAAAAACATCTCGCAGAGAAAGCCGGGCGACAGCTTCTTTCAATTCTAAAAAATAAGCTGAGCCGCTAGCGGAGTTCTTGATGTTTATGATTTTACTTCCGTACCAGTCAACTACCACATCCAAACTAGGGTGCTTGCGATTAATAATATCGATAGCAGAAAGCAGAGTCATCGGGTTTTTCCATGGTGCGAAATTACCTATAGCAAGTATTCGTGTCTTTTTAGAATTGAGTACATCTTCATTATGAGCAGGCCTAAAAGTTTTAATGTCTACGCAATTAACTACAGTTGTAACCCGGCCTTTCAACCAGGGAGTTATCCTCTCAATAAAATTCTGTTGCGTATAAGAGTTGGAAACAATTGCATCACTAAAGCTATGGAGAACGAATCGCAAAAAGTCTTTAAAAATTTTACCTGCAAAACATGTACTTCTTTCAGATACAATCAAAGCATAATTACGCCGAGGTAAGCCGGCAAGTTCCGCGATAATATTGGGGGCGTCGAGAAAGGAAATTACAACGTCCGGATTGCTGCTGCGAATTGCTCTTCGTACGGCAAAAATTCGATGAATTTTATTTTTGGAGGCAACAAAGCGAGTTGCAACATTTGCGCTATCAACTGAATCATAGAAGTTGAGGTTGTGATAAATGAGTATCTCTACATCGAAACCTCGCTTCTTGAGTAAGGTAGCCAGTATATACATCTGGCGCTGTGCGCCACCGGAATTTAATGAATCTATCAGGCAAGTAATTTTCATTTATGGAATTTTCTATGCAAGACATTACCTGTTACTGGTAAAGCACTTAAGTGCTGGCACTTTTAATCTTGAGCGGATATTTTACTTGCTAGTACGAGTGTCTATTTACTGCAGATATATTTTTGAGATTCGATTCCAATCGTAACGTTTTGCTTTAGTATGGCTATAGTTGCCCATTTGCTTTCTGTTTTTTTCGTCATTTAGTAACTTTAATATGGCGTCGGCCATTTCGTCTACATTATGCGGGTTGGCAACTAAGCCGTTAACACCGTCGATTACCGCAGGTTCGTAGCCGTCACCGTCGACATAAGCAGAAGGGTTGTCTGTATCTGGAATTGCGGGCCATACAGTTCCATCGGCACGAGTTATAATCAGCGGAAGTCCTGCTGCCATCGCTTCTAAGTTAACCAAGCCAAAGGTTTCAGCGTACGAAGCAGAGAAAAACATATCAGATTGTTGATAAGCTGCCACAAGCTCGTCGTCATATAATCCTTCGCAGAAAATAACCCTATCGCTTATACCCAATTCTTCTGTCAAAGGACGAAATCGATTAGTCTTATGGCCGATAATCAAATAATATACATTTGCGATATTTTTTGCGACTTGCGAGAAGGCCCGAATACTTGATTCGTAATCCTTAACAAATTCGTCTCTGCCAACGCTTAAAACAATCATTGCGTTTTGGCGGATTTGAAATTTGTCGCGAATATTAGCTTTTGCTTTGACCTGAAATCTTTCAAAGTCCACACCATGGGGAATATCGACAATTTTAGAGCTGTCTACCCCTAGCTCCTCGTATGCGTTCCGGACAAACCTGCTTATGGCTACAGTACCATTTGACCGACTTAAAGCGTTGGCAATAATATCGTCAACCTTGAAACGTCTTCGCACGTTTCTTTCGTATGTTTTCAAGGCAGCACCGTGACATGTGATTAACCATTTGGGACAAGAAGTAATCTTGCTTAGCCAGACGGCAATCGGATAGCCAAAATGTGCTGAGATGAAATCTGGCTGATAATCTTTTATGATGTTCTTCATACATCTGACACCTTGCCAGCAAAAGGGATGGCGGTGAAATCCGAATCGTTTTCCGCCTCGTATCAATCGGTATTTTTTAACTGAGTAATTAGCATCAGGATGGTAAATTTCATCGGTAAGGCTGTTAAACACACACACGTTATGACCCTGCAGTGACCATTGTTGGGCGAGGTGATGTACAACGAATTCAGCACCACCAATAGCAGGCAAAAAACTTGTAGTAATAAGGGCGATTTTCATAATCATTACGACGGTTAGTTTGCTTTAACGTGTTATCTTAATTTTATTTTACTTATTTTTTTAAGTATCAAAGAAGAATTTTCGTATTTTTTATCAATCATATGTGTGTAAATAAGTATCTTTTTAGTCGAAAGTAAAAACTTAGATACCACCAACCTTAATCGTTGAACTATTTTACGTTTCGTTCTGAAATACAACGAGACATTTTCACGCTTGAGAATCTCATTGATTTCCTTTATCTGGATATGGACATGTTTGAATCCATATGTTTTTTGGTTTTCATGGTGACGATAATAAGTCCAGTATTGGTCTATCATTAATGGCTTTTCGATTTTAGCCATTCTTAGCCAAAGGTCATAATCCATTACCATATAGAATGAAGAATTAAAACCTCCTGCTTGCTGCATCAATGACTTGGCAAAAAAAGAGCCCTGTTGCTTAACTATGTTTGGAGTTTTCAAAAGTCTCTCATAGGTTATTTTGGGGCTTTTGATTGGCAGGATGACACTTTTGTCATCATATAAATAATTAACATTACCAATAATCCATCTGGTAGTATTATTCTGAAATACACGAATGACCTCTGTGAATATATTGTCTGAGTAATAATCATCGGCGTTTTGCCAGCCGATAATATTTCCTGTGGCTTTAGCAAGACCTTTGTTGAGAGCATCAGCTTGGCCATTATCTTTTTCAGATACCCAAATCAAATGCGGATACTTGGCCAGTATCTGCAGGGTATTATCTGTTGAGCCGCCATCTATTATGATGTGTTCGAAGTTAGGGTAATCCTGGTTCAATACAGATTGGATATTTTGTTCGATATATTGACCCTGATTAAATGACGGGGTAATGATACTTATTCGCGGAGTAGTACTATTGGTTTCGTTCATTATATAAAAAGTTTCTTTTTTGCATATTGTGGCAGACAGATTTATTCGATGACGGCAAGCCTGGTTGAATAGCTATTAAACCCCAAATAATGGAGATTTGGAAAAACGAGCTTGAATGAAAAGTGCTGTCTATGCCAAATAGGTTACAACCAAAAAACATTACAAGTATTGCTAAGTAAGGAATCATTGCTTGGCGAGACTCTACATTGGCAAGGCATCGCTTCCACGAACCATAGAAAAGAGCCAGTTGTAAGTATATTGCAAGAACTATAGCTGGTATACCGCCTACCGCACCTACAACAAGCAAAGCATGTGAGTCTCTGGCGGCTTCTGGTCTGACAGAATATTTTTCCTCGTAGGAACCCATGCCGTGGCCCAGAAGGGGGCGGTCTTTGATAGCGTTAATATGTCCTATGTTGTCAAGACCGCGACTTGTTGTAGTTGATAATATCTGGGCATCCGCATTCAAGGAATCCATTCTCCTACCCCAATACGAAATAGATTCTCTATTTTTAAGCGAATATGCGAATATGATTAATACAAATACTAAAAAAGCAAGGGCCATCCTTCTTTTTGATCCTGCAGTTGCCACTCGAAGCTGAAACAAGAATACAACTACAAATAAACAACCTATAATGATGGAACCAATGATAGAACGAGTATGAGTGATGAACAGACCAAGAAACTGGATGGCAGCAACAGAAAGAAGCAGTTGTGAGATTTTCTTTGAAAACCTATTGGTGACGAAAGAGGAAAAAGAAAATATAACACAACATTTCATTAGTGTAGAGCATGAGGGGATAGCCCGAACAAAAGTAGCAGTCTCAATTCCTGCAGCTCTATCTTCGAATATTGTCGCATGGGTCGAATAATATGCTATTGCCATAATAGAACGAATATCCAATAGCTGAATAAAAAGATGTACAACTGAAGTGGCAGTTAGGATTGCAAAAATAGCATACATTAGTTGTTTTCGACGGTCGCGCATTGACAGAATAACAAAAGGTATGCCCAATGGTAGTATAAATTTAATTATACTGTGACCAACTTCCATAAAGGGATTTGAGAATCCCCCAACAAGAATGCAGGAAATCTGCCATACACCGTAAGGAACGATAGCTAAAAGCAAAATGCGATAACTTCGATTGTAATCTTCAGAGGACATCAAAGAATGATTTGTTCTAAGCGATAATGAACGTTTCCCAAGAGGGCCATGTGAGGAGTTGAGATATGTACCTAATAAAAGGCAGAAAAGCCCGATATCCAAGGGTTCAAGCTGTATAATCACATCAGTTATTGCGTACTGATGGGGATTAAACAAACTGCAATTAACAAAGATGAGAACAACAAGTCCCCAAAAAGGTCGCGAAAGACAAATTAAGCAGATAAGCGATAGAAACAAAAATGAAAACATATTTACCTCTTAAGAACATGCAAACAGATACCCCGGATTGAAAATCAGAGGTATTACAGCCCATTAACTTGTAAGGTATGCTATGATGTTTTGATGGCGAATATACGTTGATAGAATCTTTCGCCTAAGATAACTTTTATGTCACTTGTGGTAATTACCTTGGATTTCCATATTATCATTGCGTAGCTACCGACAAAAAGCAGACTGAATAATAAAATTTTAATGTAGCTATCCAAGGGAACAAAATGCATGCAAGCAAAAGCGATTATTGACAAGATAACGGTTGTGATTATTGCTTTGCTATTGTCTTTTAAGAAACCAAAAGTATTGGTAGTTTGTCCAAATCTTTTTTTGTAATGTCGGTTTATTGTGAAAAAGGCATAAACCCCTGTAATTAAAAATCCCGCACCGAATCCTGTGAAACCAAATAAGAGCCCAAACCCTAAACAAGAAGTGATATTTATGAAGACGGCTCTGATAGTAATATGAAGTGTATCTGCCGAAAACCCGGAGGCCTGAAGCATAATGAATGCCGGCGTGGCTAATACTGAAGCGTATGCACCTAACAGAAGCATTCGTGTTATTGTTGAAATTATCGCAAAGTCACTGCCAAGCCATAGTATGATAAAACTCGGGATTACAAGAATTGTTAATGCAAAAATCATTGTGACCAGAGGAAAGGTGTACTTAATGGCTTTTTTCCTTAATGATTCTATTCTGGCGGCGCCGCCTTTTTCATAATGTTCGGCTGTGGCTGGAAAGAGCGACAAAAATACAGTGCGAACTAAACTACTCAGATTCTGAACACATTTAGAAGCAATCTGATAATAACCCACATGAGATACAGAAAATAAATGCGATATGATTATTTTATTCAATGGTTGAATCCAAATAGCTGCCAAACTGGATAATTGCAAATTGATACTGTATGAGAACATGTTTTTTAATCTGGACATACTAAAGAGAAACGGATTTATCTTTAATTGAGGTAGTGCTACTTTGGAATAATATAGATTGGCTAAAAGTCCAAGAATAGAATTTACCAAGAGATTATAGCCTAAACCTCGCAACCCCCACCCCATATACAACACTATGAACATACCGACGCTGGATGTTATGACTTGGGCAGTAATTATTATATTCGAGATGTCCATTCTTTGTGCACCATCTATTACTGATTTGAACAGACCTGAAATCATGTTTACCATAGAACAAACGCCTGCGATAATAATTAGAAATACCGCAACTTGAACATCCTCATTGATACCCAAAATACGAATCGCTATGAAGTTTCGAAATGTAAAAATAAGAATGTAAATAAGCGACAGCATTACCATGAATATAACCATCGCGGTGGCTAAATATTCATTGATAGCCCTGTAGTTTTCTGTCGCCTTTTCTTTGGCAACAAATCTGACTAAAGCGATAGTCAGACCAAAATTGACAAATTCACGATAACTGGCAATGATTCCGGTCAGTGCCCATAATCCATAGCCGGCAGCGCCCAGTTTAGAGATAAGATATGGGGTAATCAGCAGGAATATAGGGAACAATATTGTTGCCCTGGCCATACTAAAGAAAGAATTTTTAACTATTTTATTCATTGGCTGGATTTGTTTGATTTACAACTGAATAGTGTAGTAGAAAAATAAACAGTACAATGATTTGTGAAATATGTCTTGGGTGATATTGAATAAAAGTGCAATATTATCTTTATTGCGACGTGTATTTAGAGTTCTAACTTCGGTAACATATAATCCGCCCCATAAACTCCATTGAAAGTTGTGAAGACATTTTTTTGCAAATTCTAATGGGTATTGTTTGACGTCATCAATGAATCTTTTTCTTAACACATGACTGCCTTCTATTCCCCAGGCAGCATTGAGTCCTTGTGATACTGCATATTTGTTAGCTTCCTCATCTATATGGGCTCTGTTCCATTTGTTATTTGGTAATTGACCTAAGGAAATATATAAGACGCCGCCGGAGTTTGTTGATGTCGGCAGAAATACTTTGTTGTTGATGTATTGATATATTGACCAAGGTGATGCCAATATTGCCACGATACAAATAGGTAAAATATATTTCTTATAATGTAATGTTAAATAAACAGCATAGATTATGAAGAATAAAAGCCCCTCTCCTCTAAAATTAGATACTACAAAAAGTGTTATAATCGCTGATATGTACTTCTCTTTTTTATGGAGTAAGGCAAACACGAACAAGCAAAACGCCACAATCGCATGCGGCCACCTCACAGATAAACACATTGTATAAAAAAGCAATGTTCCGTAAAAAAGTACTATTTTGGTGTACTCATTATGCTTGGGTAAGTCGAAATTTTTATAAATCAAAATAAGGGTTGCACATAGCAAAACATATTGAAACAAAAAAATGTACTCATAACTTCCCAGTAATCCAAAAAACGCTGCTAAAATTGAATATCCCCACATCGGATATGTTGCGATAGAGTGACCGTCCTGAGAGTAGATAAAATCGTGTAATAAATTCTCGGCTAAAGCAGTGTCTCTGCATGCCCATATACTCTGGCAGGCACGGTGAAAGTAGTTCAACCAGTAAAAGATAGAATAGATTATAAAAAAGAAGGTGAACAGTTTATTGCGCTTCATAGCAACTCCACCTTTTGAACTGCCTTCATATGCCTTAGGAGGAATTAGAGCATTCTGCAATTACAGATTTACTTGCGATAGTTTCTGAGTGAGCTACGTTGTTGCCGACTATACTTCTGTCCTGGGTTGAAGTGTCCCAGTTCCTGTTTGGTTCTCGCCAAGTCGGACCGTATTTGTGTTCTAAATAACCTTCCGGATTCTTCGGTATGAGCATGTCGTGTCCGAAAAACGTTATACATTTCAATTCATCCACAAATTCAGTGGGAAACCGCATAGAACAATCTGTAAAGAACGATGTGTTTCGTATTTTTGCCGCTTTTGTTAAAACTTTTTGTCTCAAAAAAGTCGGCAAAAGATGAAATAGAAAAGCCGGTAATGTGATAATAAGAACTGCCACAAAATCTTTTAGATTCGATTTTTGCCACCTTAAGTTGTTGATGTCATATAGAGACCATAAGAGTTTTTTGGTAATTGTGGCAAATTTTCTTCGCGGTACGAATCTGAAAAGTACAGCTTCGTCACCTACTCTTTCATGAAAATTTATGTCCAAGTAGGGACCGGCTGCTTCTCCTGCTTTTCTTATATTAAGATGGCTGTCAGTAAAGTAGGTTTTGTATCCCAGTTTTTTGAAGTCCGCAGCCAGTTTCTTTTTGCACCTTAGGTCATTATCTTTCTTCCAGGTATCTATATCTATATCATCTTCCCATTCTATTAGCCCGCCATCTCTGACAAAGCCAAGTAAAGTACCGGCACTTAACCAGAAGGCAGCATCGTTATTTGTTAAAACGTCTACTGCATCAAAGAGAATAGTCTTTAGTAATTCCTGTTTAGCTCGCATAAGATGAACCTCATTCTGATAAAAAACAGTTTCTTTTGAGGATTTCAACAAAATCATCTATCGGAAACCCATGCTGTTCCACTTTGTGGGTCAGTGAAACACGAGAATATCCCACAAAAGTTCTCCTTGGCTTCCTATAAGTGCTAAAGTTGCGTTGAGTTGCCCGATAATCA
>JAGLSU010000112.1 GCA_023135935.1 Planctomycetota bacterium | reverse complement strand
CTTGAATTCGCATATCTCCTGAGGCCAAACGAAAAAAACCTGCCTCTCGGCCTCGCCGAAACACCTTAGCTGCTGATGGGACTCGGACCCATAACCTCGTCCTTACCAAGGACGCGCTCTACCAGCTGAGCTACAGCAGCAATACCCTTTTCCGCCAACAACCTCACAAGGCGGTAGGTTAAATAAAAATTGGACTACTTCGACCAATCCTTTTCAAGACGCAAAAAATGAACTTCACCCTCGTTACCTACCTCAAAAGCTTACACTAATGACAGCAGGAACTTATTACTACTACTGGTTTATAGTGCGAATTTCAATGCGAACTGCATAGTTTATAAAAACAGGAATGAATGTGCAAACATAAAAAAACTAAAAAAATACAAAAAAATACAAAAATTTTCACTTTTTTGCACTTTTTTGCAAAAACCACCTTCTAAATACCCCAATTTAACACCCCGGAAGTACAGCCCTCCAACTATGGCTTGTTTGGGTCCCCAACCCAATCTAAACTCTCTTTCCAGCCCTCAACATACTCAACCCACATAGGACGAGCATCGGGCGGCCTCACCTTATTAACAAGTGCCTCCAACACCAAATTCGGGTCAGCCCCAGCTGGCGGATGGTCAAAATAATCGTCAATTAAGTGTTTCATTTTACTGTTCGGACTTAAGTCCTTTTCTAACAAACAGTTATTCACTACCTGAACCAGCATCTCCACATTGGGCCATCTTAAGTACACATCAAGCAAATCAGCCAAAAATGCCTCTTTTTCCTCAACTGTCCGGGCATTTTCACGCAACACACCCAAATATTCTGCCGCATGTTCGAATTCGCCGGTCCTGCTATAAAGCCGTGCCAGCTTCCCCCTGATACCTTTGAGCATTTTCAGCTTATTATCGCTGACCGCCCTTCTCTCCGTCACCTCAAGGAAAGATATCCTCTGCTCATCGGACAACCCTGCACCATCGCTCTGCAAATCAAATTTTGCCATCCATTCCCCCAAAACAGCTATTTCAGAACGTTTGAATATCTTCAGCATCGCCTGCCAAACCAATTCGCTTTCAGCATTTGAACCTATTTTTTCAGACAGCCAAGCCAAATCATCCTGCCCGCCAACCTCACCGGCAAGCTCTATCAACTTCTTCCTCACTGTCACACTGTCGTCATTTACAAAATCTTTCCTCAATCTATCCAGAGCCCTTGCACTATCAATGTATATCAAACCATTTACCGCTGCTTCTCTGACCAGGTCAGTTTTGTCGGCTAATGCCTCTTCGAATAAAGGCTTGAAAATTTTAACTGACTCTGCCTTATAAATATTCTGAGCACACAAACCCGCCATTGAACTGAGCAACTCTCCACGAAGACTACCATCAACATTGTCTCTTTCCTGTTTGTATCTCTTTGCGAGTAAACCAAGATATCTATTAACTTCTTCCGGCACTAACCCATCCTGTTCAAGCAGCTTCTTTATTACCTCAGCACCCTTCTGAGCTTTCTTGGCATCCTCCTCGAATAAGTATTTCACTGACCATTTAAAAGTCTGCTCCCTTATCTCGCCGGGAAGATTGATTCCTGAATTAGGAGAAAAAGCATAGTAACACGCTCCGCCAAGAGCAACAAACAACTGCATCTTCACTTCATCGTCTCGTTCAACTTTCAACTGCTCAAGCAACTTCTCCGACGAATTCAATTCCCCCATCAGCGACAACAACTTTGCTGTCTTCAGCCTGACATCTCTGTCCTGGTCTGAAATCAAACCAACCAAAACAGGTCCGAGGCCAACTGGGAATTTCGACTTCGTACCAACACGCCATTGAGAAACTTTTTCCAATGACCATAATCTCAATATCACTTTTGAGTCGACTAGGTGCTCAGCCAAAAACTTTCCCTTAGCCTCATCTTCACCGATGCTGTCATATATTTTATCCGATGCCGACAAATACAACCTTTGCCACATATCCAACTCAAGTTCTAAGTTGCGCATCTGAGCTTCCTGACGAATAAGCCAGTCCCGCAAAAATTCGTTTCTGCCTTTACGTTTCAGTTCATCAATGATTTGCTTGCGAGACGCGATGTCTTTGCCCACAGGAATTCCAAGTGAACGCAATGCTTTCTCAGAACCAGCCGCCACTTGACCGTCAGAATCATCAAGCAGTTCCATAAGCTTAAATATTGCTTTCATATCCGGCTGAAGCTTCAATGCGTATATTGCATTCAATCTTGCCTTGGCCGGTTTCGATGTATCGGAAACCATCTCATCAAGCTGCTTCGATATCTGCTTATATTCAAAAGCCAAAGTCGCCTCAGCAGCCAATTTGGCATTACCATCAGTCTCCGTATTTAAAATGTCAAAAAGCAGCGGGATAAAATCTCCCCTGTTCTTTATATCCTTCTGCTCTGTCCTCGCCCGACCCAATGCCTTGCAGACAGCCGCCTGAGCTGTGATGTTTTTGGATTGCGTTAGTACATCGACCAGAATCTTTCGGGCTCGTTCATCTTCACTAAATAACAATACGCTCGCCGCATCGATGCGTATCTGCTCGCTCGAATTCTTAAGCAATGCGTTTTTGTTGACTTTTAATTGCTTGTCAAGTTCCACTCCTCCAAGTACCCCCGAACCCAACTTGTTCGCATCAACGTTGCCCTCCTGACAGCCAGCCGCCAGCAGTAATATTATTAAAAATAACCATCTTTTATTCATTCGCATAACCCCAAAGAAACCTCTACTCGTTAATCCAGTCATCATAATAATCCCGCGATTTCATTCAAGTCAATTCTCCCATCCAACATCCTCGCTCTAAGGACGAGGATGAAACTGTTTATGAATCTTACTCAACCTTTCCTGGTCAACGTGTGTGTAAATCTGCGTAGTAGCTATATCGACATGTCCGAGCATCTCCTGCACACTTCGTAAGTCCGCTCCGCCGGAAAGCAGATGTGTTGCGAAACAATGTCTCAACGTATGCACCGTCAAGTTTTTCGGCATGCCCGCACGGATTGCGTACTTCTTGACTAACCTCCAGATTTCGATACGTCCCATCGGCCTGCCAGTTCGGGAAAGCAGCAAAAAATCCTCACTGAATGGCTTAGCCAACTTCGGCCGCAACTTCTCCAGATATTCCAGCGTTACTGATATCGCGGTTTTGCCTACTGGAATCACACGCTCTTTATTACCCTTCCCAAGACAGCGTAAATAGCCGATATCAGTATTGATATTAGCGATTTTCAGGCCAGCCAACTCGCTGGCACGCATACCCGTACCATAAAGCAACTCAAGCATCGCCCTGTCACGAAAATAAAAAGGCTCCTTGGGCGAAGGGGCTTCCATCAGACTAACCACCTGCTGTTTACTGCAGATAACAGGCAACTTCTGCCAAAGCTTCGGGGTCTCAAGAAGCGCCGTAAAATCATCCTCTATCAAACCCATAAGCTTGGAAAACCGCAAAAACATCCTTATCGCAACGAGAGAACGCTTTATTGAGCTTTCATCCTTGTTATCCTCCGTGAGCTTTCGCTGATATCCCTGGATAAGAATCGGCTTTATCTGCTGTAATTGGTTCTTTTTATTGGACTTACAGTACTCCAGAAACTTGCTCAAGTCACGCCCATACGCCAAAATCGTGTTCTGTGCCAGACCTGCTTCTACGGTCAGATAGCTCAGAAAATCATTAACAACCTTACCTAAAGGCAGAGAATTCAGCTTTTCGCTTATAGATTGTGTTTGTACAGAGGTCATTGAGTTATTTTCCAAACGCGCCCTTCGCTTTTACAACATCAATATCGGCGTTAAAATCAAGCCAGCTTTAAACTATAGAATATAAAGGCTAATAAAATTGATACTTGAGACCAACCCCAACTGTAGATATAATCAGCCCGAACTTGAAAATCTCAAATGAACGGATACTAAATGAGCAAAATCAAACCCCTATCGATTGTAACTTGTGTCACTTTCCTACTTCTCGTCGGCTGTGCCAAACAACAACGGCTTGAAGCAATAAAACAAATATGTCTACCTCAAACAACTAAAGCCGAGGCTATTGCAAAAGCTGAAAACGTTCTGGGCCAAATGCACTTTGCTATCGACAAAATCGATGCCGAACAAGGATACATCAGAACCAGACCATTGCCTGCTGCTCAGTTCTTTGAATTCTGGCGAAGTGACACCATCGGTGCCGAAAATTCCGCTGAGGCAAATATACACAATATCCAAAGAACTGCTGAGTTAAATATAAAGCAACAAGGCCAAAAATTATGCATTAACTGTAATGTGAAAGTGCAAAGGCTAAGCTTGTCTCAACCTAAGGGCAGCAGCGAAGCCCTCGCACACGATAAATTCAGCAGCGGCAGAACAACGCTGGAAAAGAGAATGAAACTTCGTGTGGGACACAAAACCTGGATTGATTTAGGTAACGACGACCAACTTGAGACAGTAATTCTGAAACGTCTTGAAAAACAAATCACCAAACAACAATAAGGACAGGAAAACATGAGAGTATTAGTTTGCGGTGGAGCAGGATATATCGGCAGTAATATGACAGCAATGCTTGCTTGTGAAGGGCATGAACCGGTAGTCTTCGACAATTTAGGTAAAGGCCACAAAACTGCTTTAGGTAAGGCACAGTTCGTCGAAGGCGATTTGGCTGATTATCAACTGCTCGTAGAAACGCTGAAAAAATATAATATCGAAGCGGTAATGCACTTCGCGGCTTTCATCGAAGTCGGCGAATCAGTGGAACAACCTCTAAGGTATTACCATAACAACGTATGTAACACCCAAACCGTATTGGCTGCAATGGAAGAAACGAAAGTTAACAAATTCGTCTTCAGCAGCACCGCCGCCGTTTACGGCATGCCGGAAACAGTGCCAATTACCGAGGACCTTCCCCGAAAACCAATCAACCCTTACGGCCAAACCAAATGGGCAAGCGAAAGAATGTGTCACTGGCAAAGTCAAACCGGAAAACTTAACTACGCGGCCCTTAGATATTTCAATGCATGCGGCGCGGGCAACAACTGCACACTCGGCGAAGACCATCGACCCGAATCACACCTCATCCCGCTGATTATCCAGGCAGCTATGGGAAAACGACCCGACATAAAAATCTACGGAACAGACTACCCAACATCAGACGGAACCTGCATTCGTGATTACATCCATATAGAAGATTTATGCACCGCCCATCTGCTGGCACTGAATAAACTCGATACAAACTCCGAACTCATCTATAACCTCGGCAACGGCAAAGGATATTCGGTCAAAGAAGTAATCGAAACGGTCAAAAAAGTCTCCGGCAAAGACTTTAAAGTCACGCAAACACCCCGGCGACCCGGTGACCCGCCGGTATTAACTTCCGATGCCGCAAAAGCCAGGAAAGAGCTCGGCTGGAAAACTAAATTCGTCGAACTGGAAAAAATAGTCTCAACCGCATGGCAATGGCACAACGAATACCCTGACGGCTATCCGGATTAACTAAACACTTTATTCTTTCGGTATCGAAAAAAAATGAGCGAACTGTTTATCGGTATAGACCTGGGCGGCACTAACATTAAAATCGGCTGCTTCGATTCACAGCTGACCCTCCTCTGCAAAACATCGACACCAACCGAAGCCGACACGGGCCCGGAACCTGTCATCGATAAAATCGCCCAGACAACCGAAAAACTGTTAGCCGACAACAATTTATCATATGAATCTATCGAAGCTGTTGCAATGGGTTCGCCCGGACAGTTCAATTTCGCCGAAGGAATAATCATAAGCAATCCCAACATGCCATTATTTAAAAATCTTCCGTTGCGAAAAATGCTAAGTGACCGATTCGAAAAACCAGCAGTTCTCGAAAACGATGCCAATGCCGCATGCTGGGGCGAATATACTCTCGGTGCCGGTAAAGGTATTAAAGATATGGTCTTTTTCACACTCGGAACCGGAATAGGCGGTGGAATCATCACCGATGGAAAACTTGTCCACGGCTTCGCCGACAGTGCCGCCGAACTCGGACACGTTATTATCTACCCCGACGGCCGATTGTGCAGCTGCGGTCAAAAAGGATGCGTCGAGGCATACGCTTCCGCCAACTCGACCGCAAAAAGAGCTGCCGAAGCCATCGAAGCGGGTGCTTCATCATCCCTCAAAAAAGTCATCGAGCAAAACAGCCAAATTACCAGCAAAGATGTCTACGACCATTTAGCTGCCGGTGACGACCTTGCCAAACAAATCACCGACTCTACTGCCAAAGCTCTCGCGATTATCTGCATCAATGTCCTGCACACCACAGAACCTCAGCGCATTGTCTTCGCTGGTGGAATGATTGCCGCCGGTGACGTGCTTCTGGAAAGAATAAAAGATTACTTCAACGAATACATCTGGACCTTAAAAAAAGAAACCGTCGAAATCGCTTTTGCCAAACTCGGTGAAGATGCCGGAATAATCGGTGCAGCCGCACTTGCAAAACAACTCAAAGACTAAACATTCCCCCTCTTTTGTTCTTCGGTTAGTGCCTCGTTCAATGAACCGCTGCGAAATCCCTGCAGGTCAACCGTCACATACTTAAAGCCTATTGCTTTTAACTTCTCTGCTATCGCAGAACGCAACGGCTCCTTTGTAACTTTCTCTATATCCTCTGCTGCCACCTCAATTCGAGCGACCTGGTCGTGATGACGAACACGAAATTCAACTAAACCTAGTGTCCGCAAAAATTCCTCCGCATCTTCGATTTGTTTCAGCCGCTGCTGCGTAATCTCCAAACCATAACTGACCCTCGAAGCCAAACATGGCGATGCCGGAATATCCGCGGTAGGCAAATCCAACTGCCTGCTCAACTGGCGGATGTCTTCTTTAGTAAGTTCGGCTTCTGATAACGGGCTGCGAACACCGAAAACTTCCGCGGCACGATTGCCCGGCCGATAGTCGTCCTTATCATCAAAGTTGCTGCCGCAAACAACATGGTCAAAACCCTTTTCCTTCGCAACGTCAATCAAAACGGCGAACAAATGCGACTTGCAGTGGAAACACCTGTCGGCCTTGTTAGCAGCGTATTTCACATCTGTCAACTCATCGACTTCGACCGCTTGAAGTTCAATACCTATAAATTTTGCCGTCTCAATCGCACGGTCATACTGACTTTCAGCCAAAGATGGCCCCGTAGCGATATAAGCTAACACATTCTCCGCACCAAGGGTATCCACAGCCGCCTTCAATAGAAAACTGCTGTCCACCCCGCCGGAATAAGCAACAACAACTTTGCCTAATCCCTGAAGAATCTGTTTTAACGAATTGTACTTTTCTTCTAAACCCACAAAGCCGATGGTGGGAGTTGAACCCACAACCTCAGCTTTACGAAAG
>JAGLSU010000111.1 GCA_023135935.1 Planctomycetota bacterium | reverse complement strand
AAACGGATTTGTTAGCCATCGACGACATTCACTTCCTGGCCAGCAAACCTTCTACGCAGGAGGAGTTTCTGCACACTTTCAATACTATAGACCTGGCCGGCAAGCAGGTTGTAATGGTTTCCGACGCTCATCCGAAAATGATAGGTCAGCTATCCGATAAGCTGGTCAATCGATTCGTCTCCGGAATGGTCGTTAAGCTCGAAACGCCGGACTTTAAAACCCGTTGCGAAATCTGCAGGCAATATGCCGCCACAATCAAACAGCCGCTCACCGAAAGCGTAATAACATACGTCGCCGAAAATCTGCGTACCAACGTCCGTGAGCTGGAAGGGGCGCTGGTAAAATTAATTGCTTTCGCGTCACTGCAGAATCAGAAAATCACTCTGGTTATGGCCAAGGAGGTTCTTGCCGAGCATCTTGCCAGAACCGACCCAATCGTGCACATATCAGACATCGAGTCATCCGTCGCCACTTATTTCGGTATAACACCGGCTACCATACATTCGTCCAAAAAGGACAGGACCGTAGCTTTGGCCAGACACTTCAGTATGTATTTGGCGAGAAAGCACACCAAGATGTCATCACCGGAAGTCGGCAGATTCATGGGCGGTAAAAATCACGCTACGGTGCTTTTGGCTTGCAAGAAAATCGAAGACCAACTCAAACGAAATGTCCAGTTGATATGGCAGGGCCCCAGCGGAAATAAAATCGTCAAGGCCAAAACGATACTGGCTCGTCTCGAAGAAAGCATTGCCGGCTGATTTAAAATGCTGATTCTCACCATCCAAGCCTCAACGATATTCCGCAAACAAAGAGGCATATCCAAATGAACTCACGAGAAAGAATAGCGAAGCTGCTGAACCATCAGGTGCCCGACCGGGTTCCCATAGATTTTGGTGCTACGCCGACAAGCGGCATTATGGCTTCGATGGTGTATAGGATAAAACAGCATTATGGTCTGCTCGAAAAAGATGAGAGAATAAAACTCACAGAACCGTATCAAGTGTTGGGTGAGGTTGATGAAAAAGTCCGGTCATTACTCGGGACCGACGTGATAGGAATATCGCCGTTAAAAAATATGTTCGGATTCAAAAACGAAGGCTGGAAACCATGGACATTGTTCGACGGAACGCCGGTATGGGTACCGGAACTTTTTAATACCGCTCCGGATGAAAACGGCAAGATACCTATGTATGCCGAGGGCGATAAAAGTTTTCCGCCTTCCGCTGCGATGCCAAAAGGAGGGTTTTATTTCGATTCGATTATGCGGCAAAAACCCATCGACGATGATAAATTAAACTACGAAGATAATCTGGAAGAATTCAGCGCCATTTCTGCTGAGGAGCTCGAGTACTTTTCAAAAGAAGTTAACCATTACTATGAAAATACCGATTCGGCAATCGCGATTACCGTTGGCGGTACCGCTTTCGGAGATATTGCTTTGGTACCGGCACCGTTTCTCAAGGAGCCGAAAGGGATTCGTGATGTCACTGAGTGGTATATGTCGATAGCTTTGCGTGCCGATTATATAATGAAGGTCTTCGAGGCCCAAGCGGAAATCGCGATAGAAAATCTCAAGGCAACATATAAAGCCGTTGGTGACAAGGTTCAGATTGTTTTTATGTCCGGTACCGACTTTGGTTCGCAAAACGCTCCGATGATATCCGAAGCCACCTACCGGCAAATGTTTTTTCCTTACCAGAAAAAGTTGAACGATTGGGTTCATAAAAATACGCCCTGGAAAACATTTATTCATTCATGCGGTTCTATCGAATCTTTAATCGAGGGTTTCATCGAAGCCGGTTTTGATATTCTCAACCCGGTGCAATGCTCTGCCGCGAATATGCAGGCCGATATGTTAAAATCGAAATATGGTGACAGAATCATATTCTGGGGCGGAGGGGTCGATACACAAAAAACCCTGCCGTTCGGTACAGCCGAGCAAGTCAAAGCGGAAGTGACCGAACAAATTCGGATATTTAAAAAAGGCGGCGGCTACGTTTTTAATACAATTCACAACCTCCAAGCCGATGTTCCTATCGAAAACGTCGAAGCGATGCTCGAAGCCTACCGGCAAGAACACAATTATTAATTACGTGAAGGGCGAAAACATCTTTGGTATATTAATGTATCAAAGTTAAAACAAGGAGTCACGGCCGTATGAACCCGACAATTTTGCTGGTAGTTGGTATTTATTTCGTCGTTTCTTTGAGTATTGGTTTCTGGGTTGCCCGCAAAGAAAAAAATGAAGCCGATGATTATTTTCTCGCCGGCCGCAAGCTGCCGTGGTACGCAGTCGCAATGTCAATGACCGGCTCTAACATCGGTACCGAGCATTTTATTGGGATGGTCGGAACCGCTTACGCCTTCGGGTTGGCACCGGCGACGTACGAATGGGGCAATTTCATTCCGTACTCGATTCTCTGCTGGATATTTCTGCCGTTTTTCTTTCGCAAAAAATTATATACCATCCCTGAATTTCTCGAACGCAGATATGCTCCCTCGACGCGAGGTGTGTTCGCGGCTTTGTCGCTGCTGCATATGGTTTTGGGCATACTTGCACCGGCATTATACGCAGGCGGGCGAATCGTATATGAAATGGCCTTACAGCAACCGCTTGAATCGTTCAATATGGGTTATGTCGGTTGTATTCTTGTTATCTCCGGCGTCACAGCTGCCTATTGTATCTATGGCGGTTTGCTATCGGTGGTATGGACGGATGTTTTGCAGGTAGCGGTACTTGTCGGCGGCGGATTAATGCTGGTCTTTATCGGTATGGATAATGTCGGTGGGATTAGTGAAGTCATTCGAACAAACCTCGCCGCGGATACGACACGGTTCAGTTTAATTCAAAACGCTTCGCACCCAATATCTCCGTGGCCGGGCGTAGCTACATTCTGGCTGACACTGTCGCTGTGGTATGTTGGGACAAATCAGTTTTATATTCAGCGATGTCTCGGCGCAAAAAGTGAATGGGACGCCAAGATGGGAGTCATCGGCTGTGCGTTTATTAAATTTTTCCTGCCGTTTATTATTGTGTTTCCGGGATTGATAGCATTTTCGATGTTCGGTCCGGGTTTAGCCGAAGACGCCGTCTATGTCAAAATGATAAACGAGCTGCTTCCACCGTTAGGACAAGGTATTCTGTTGGCGGCATTGATTGCGGCGATTATGAGTACGGTATCAAGCGTGCTCAATTCCGCTTCGACTATCTGGGCGATAGATGTGCACAAGCGATTGCTGCATCCCGAAGCCAGCGAGCAGGAGTTGGTCAAGGTCGGACGGTGGTCAACTTTCGTTATCATTGTAATCGGTACAGTATTAGCGCCGATGCTGTTGTGGTGGAAGGGCGGTATTTTCATATATATTCAGGATATGGCTGCATTTTTTGCGCCGCCGATAGCGGTAATCTTTTTGGCCGCGTTTCTCTGGCGACGTGCCCACAGCAGAGCTGCGACATTTACGCTTATTTTTGGAATCGTAATGGGCATCATTCTCAAACTCATCGGTTCGACTTATGGCGAAAATGGAATCGCTCAGCTCAAGCCGCTGTTGAATCGCGCAGCTGTCAGCTGGGCATTGTGCTTTGTGATATTGGTCCTCACTACAGTATTACTGCCGCGCAAGAGTGGAGAATCATACGACAGCGATACCATATGGAACCGCCGCTGGGCCCGACTGCCCGAAAAGGAACGCCCATTGAATCGCTCCTGGCGAAACCTGATGTTCTGGTGGGTTGTGATGGTCAGTATCTCAATTGGCCTTTTTGTGTTCTTCCGTTGAGAAAACAGCGCATAAAAATACGGGTGACAGTATTGGCCAATCTTTTACTGCCACCCGTTTTATTTTCCCTTTTATGGGAGGAGGATGAAGGTTTTTTCTTGTCTTATTTAAATTTACGCCGAGGCGGTAAAAAGGTTCTAAAAATTCTAAAAAGTTTTTAAATAAATATGAGATATTTGCAGCCAACGATGGTTCTGGTAAGATTGGCTTTGATAAGTTATTAGGAGTGTAAAGATGGAATATTCAGTGGGCAAAACAGGGCGAATTATCGGTGCCCGTTTGTTTGAGGGCGAGGACCTTTACGAATCAATCGAACAAATCGCGAAAAAAGAGGGCATAAAAGCCGCAGCTGTTTTGATTACCGGCGGATTTAGAAAAGCCAACGTTGTGGTCGGACCCAAACAGGAAAAACCGAAGATTGTGGGTAATTTCAAGGATTTTGACGGCCCCGGCGAAGTGCTCGGCGTTGGAACCATATACTGTGACGACGAAGGTCCGAAAATGCACATCCACACCGCCATCGGCAAAGGCGATGAAACCATCGTCGGTTGTCCGCGCGGCGGAGCGAAAACATTTTTAATTCTCGAAGTGACTATTATCGAAATTGAGGGATTGGCCCAAGCCGGCAGAAAACCCGACAAAGACACCGGCTTGAACCTACTGAAGTTTAAATAGAACCTTTATTTCTTTTGAGCAACTGAACCGAACCACATAAATGAAATAAGTATCAAACAAGCTCCGGCTAAAAATAAAATTGCCCGCCTATACGGCTTGTTGCATCGCTCGACCCATTTCGGAATCATTGACTTTATTGTTTCCTGCTTCGAATTTTCTGTTAATGCTTTTCTCGCCGCTGCCAACTGTTCGGCTGTTGTCTTGGGATATACGGTATCGGTTCCTTTTGGTTCGGTGCCAAGTGTAGCGGCCGCGATGCGCTCGATAAAATTCGGGTCTTTCCGTAATTGATTCAGCAGGGCGTCATAATCCGCGTTCAAGGACTCGAGTTTATCCAAAGACCGGCGGGATGCTTCTAAAAGCTGTTTGCTGTGATAGTATCGGTACAAATCACCGCACAGTATTGCCGCACTGAAGGCAGCTGCGCCGATACTGAAAAATAAAATAAATAAAAATAATCGCAGGATATTTTGTCTTGTCATATTCTAAAAGCCTGCCAAAAGCTTAACGGCTTTATCGGTTACCGTCAAGATTCGTCCGGAGAAACTACTGCACCCAGCCGCTTATCTGCGAAAACACTTCCGTGCGAATGTCCGCGGATTCATTAAACAGCTCGTGCCTGCCGCCTTCGACCATATCTACTGCCACTTCAGCAAACTTTTGTTGGATAAAATCAATATTGAACCGCCACTGCACCGTTGTATCCGATGTGCCCTGAATAACTTTTACCGCTTTACCGCAAGGTTGCGCCGCGGTAATTTTTTCTTCCCATTTATAAAGTGCTTCGACCCATCTTAACGGCAGCTTTTGTATTCGCAGCGGGTCGACCGTTTTGACAAAACGCAAAAATTCTTTGTCGGACGAGTTTCTGCGAAATATTCTGGGGATGTCTTCGACAAACTGATGGTCCAATTTAAAAGCTGCCTTCGATGTTTTCCATAGCCAACTGCGAACCAAAGGCGCAATCAAAACTATTCTTTCAAAGGCCTTTCCTTCTCGCACGAGCAGGTAATCCAAAACAGCGGCTCCGCCAAAACTGTGCCCAACTACATGGTAAGGCCCATCCAGCTTTGACTTCACAATATTTTCAAAATCATGCAAGGCCTTGCTGTATTCTGAAAAATCATCGATGCCCGCCCGCTGGCCACCGGAAAGTCCATGCCCCGGCATATCAAAACAAACTACCGCAAAACCACGGCTCACTAGATATTCAATTACACCGCCAAGAAGCCCGCAATGGTCACAAAAACCATGCAGAACGAACACTACCGCTTTATGCTCATCCGGCTTAAAGATGTGCCCAGCCAAATGGTAACCGCCCGATTCAAACGTGATAAAATCATGCTCAACCTTTTCATCAAACCGCAACCCGTAAAACTCAAGGTAACTATCGAGTGAATCAAAATGGCTGCTGTCATCAAACATCTAAAGACTTTCTTTTCAACCATCCATAAAAAACATTCAACAAACCAAGCAGACATAAAACATGAATAACCCATAAGTCCGGCACTCTGCTGTTAAAAACGCAGAACACAATCATGCCAACCAAAATAATTACTCCGCCTATCAGTTGTCTCCATAACACAAAGCCCAATCCAAAACAGGTAACTAAAAGACTGGTCATCATAAACAATTCTTTAGTGCTTAGCTTGAATGGGTTAGGCGGGCCTTCACCAATGGCTATCACCAGAATTAACAAGAGCATCGCCAACCCTGCCCCTTTAACAGCCCAGGAAAAAATGCTTATCGCACGCTTTTGCAATTTTGAAATATTGCTCATTATTTCCTCCCGCAACTATTTTGTCCCCCTCAAGGCCGGTATTTCAAAGGAATAAATTTAAGTGAAAAAAAGTTTAAACTTCCATCGTCAATCTCTACAACAGCAGGAGCCCTGTTCATATAAGAGGTTCGAGTCACAAAAAGACTTTCGTTATGGCCCGCGCTGTAAAGCATTTTCAGTAATTGTTCCATCTGCTGCTGCGACTTGATGCGAAAAATCGGTTTATTGTAGAATGCCGAATACAATTCCATCGGAACCCACCATGTATCCGTAATTATCACCTGTTCGCTCCGCTTTTGAATTTCCTGATTGAGACGATACGTGAACTCTTTCTTCTTTTGTAAAATATTGACCGAATAAACCTGAGCGGCAAAACTCGCCAGTATTGTCAATATCACAACAGCTACCGCCCAATCGAACTTCGCCGCAGAAATTTCAAACCAACGCCCGATGTTCGCCGCCGCCAAAATAGCGAATAGCGGATAAAGAACCAAAAGCAAACGATTGCCCCAGTGAATTCCTTCTGTAGCGGCGTAAGGCGTGACCAAACTATAAACCACCACATAACAAAGGCAGACGAGCCATATGAAATTTACAAAAGATGGTTCGGCGGTTCCTTGCTTGGCCTTTTTGTATCTCATAAAAGCCAACATTAAAATCGGCGATACGACGAAAAGGCTGTTGGCTTGAAACATCCAAACCAGGGGGCTGTCGGAAGTGAAGTAGCCCCTCATTACAAAATAGAAGTTGGCCATGGCGACCAGACAATAAAACGGTACCGCCAAAACAAAAACTTTCTTGGATAATTTCGGATTTACCAGGAACGTCAAAATAAATGGCGCGACAAGCACCAGCGAAAACCCTATGCTCGATGAGCACCTGACAAAAAGCGTATAAAGCACTCGGGCTCTATCGACCAGATGTTCACTCATGCCGGGGAAAGAAAACATATGAACGCCTAAGTGAAAACCAAATGGCTGGCCGATAGTTTTCCACTGGAACAGCCAAAGCGGCACGATACTAATTGCCATGCTGATAATAATAATCAAAGCGGTCTTGAACCTTTTGCCGGGACTATAAAAAAACGTAACCGCCGCGAGCACCGCACAGAACACATAAAGCTCGTCCCTGAAATAAATACTCAACACCACCAGAACGCTTCCGAAAATCAGGTGCTTGGCAAATCGTTCTTTTATGAATCGCAGATAAAAATAAATTGCCCAGATACATAAGCAGACCGCGATGTTGTGTCCCCAAAAAACAACGCTGTAAAACCATATCGGGCTGCAAAGTCCCGCGATAAGCACTGTAAGATTTCTGCCCATCGCGGATAGATTCATGGCTTCGGCAATTTTTGCAAGTCCGACAAGCGCAAGCACAGAACAAACCAGCGGCAAAATATACAGCCCGCCATATCCGAACAATTTGAAAAGCGGCGCAGATACCGTCGGCAATACCGGCGAATAGCTGGCAAATAATTTACCCGCCTGTATGGTATGGAAGGGAAAAATCAGCGGCTGATATACAAGGTCCGGGTCAATTTCCGCACCCGGCCACGCAATAGAATAATCGGTGTAATTACTGTTGATAATACCCTGGAGCTGGATGAATTTAATTTCGTTGTCGATAATCCAGAAGCTTTGCTTTTCGATTATACAAAAAGTGAGCAGATACGCCGCGGCCACCAGAACTACAGCACCAAAAACCGAAGCAGAGGGATGAAAAATTCGCCCAAGTGATTTCATTTATTGCTCCATAAAAAATTTGAGCTATCGCCGACGCATTATAATGAACCAACCGGCACCAGACAAGCTAAATCGCCTGATGTTGATATGTGGGAAATATCAACGAATCCGAGGCTGTGCGTTATTGCTTGATTGTTCGCCAAGCCGGAAGTATGATATTTTTATGAGAATTCCGCTAACTAAATACGGCTTGCCGCAGGTTATTGTCTTTCCAGCGATAATAATTGCGGTGATGGTTATGTGCTTATTGGTTCCGTTGACATGCTGGGTTGTCATTTTAATAGAAATTCTTTTGGGGTTAATTTTAATATGGCTGCTGTCATTTTTTCGTGACCCGCTGCGAACTGTGCCGCTCGACAAAAATATTCTGCTGGCTCCAGCCGACGGCAAGATAGCCGACATCGAAACCGTAGACGAAAACAGCTTTATCGGCGAGCCGGCTCTGCGAATAGGAATATTCCTGAGTGTTTTCAATGTCCATATCAATCGTGCTCCATGCGATGTGAAAATCGAACAAATTACTTACAAAGAGGGTAAATATTTAGATGCCAGAAATCCGTTGGCAGGAAAAATAAACGAATCGAACGATTTGGCTCTAATCCGCCTCGATGCCCCGGAAAACAAGCTTATCGTCCGGCAAATCAGTGGGGCAATAGCCAGGAGAATCGTCTGTGCCGCAGCACCGGGGCAAAATTTGACTGGCGGGGAAAAATTCGGCATGATAAAATTTGGTTCCAGAACAGAGTTATACCTGCCTGCTCGAGAAAACGCGAAGCCTCTGGTGAAAATAGGTGATAAAGTCAAAGCAGGCCTGACGCCCCTGGTAAGGTACGAATGATGCCAAGATTAAAAACACAAGCTGCAAAGGACAATTTACTTCGGCGAGTACGAAGGCAAAGGCTCAAGTCCATTACCATTTTGCCGTCACTGATAACTATTCTTAACGGCGTGTGCGGTTTCGCCGCTATTGTTTTTGCCAGCAATGCCGTCACTGCCGGCACCGGAGATTTTTCATATCACAAACTGCACTTGCCATACTTCGCCATGTCCGGGTATATGATACTGTTAGCGATGATTGCCGATACTCTCGACGGTCGCGTCGCACGAATGAGCAAGAGCACCTCCAGCTTCGGCGGTCAGCTCGACAGCCTATGCGATATAATCAGCTTCGGTGTGGCGCCGGCTTTTTTGATGCTAAAAATTCTCGAATACAAATTGGGTCTGTCCGGATTAAACGATACTACCTTAGCAAGCTTCCTCGAAAGATTTATTTGGCTGGCCGCAGCCGCATATATAAGTTGTGTCGCAATTCGGTTGGCAAGATTTAATGTGGAAAACGAAGAGGATGAATCAGCACACATGAGTTTTGTGGGGCTGCCGACTCCCGCAGCCGCAGGAGTAATTGTCAGTTTAATAATATTCCACCAGGAGACCCTGCCGGAACTATCGGCCAAAAGCACTTTTGCATATACTTTCTGTGAAAACGCTATTATTTTTTCTTTGCCATTTTTGGCTTTGAGTATGGCAGTACTTATGGTCAGCAGAATCCGATATCCACATATTCTCAATCAATACATTAAGGGCAAAAAACCCTTCGCGCATTTTATCAGGATATTATTGTTCCTGGGATTGGTTATTTGGAGCAGGCAAGCTGCGCTGTTGATAATATTCTGCAGCTTCGCGGCGAGTGGATTTGTCAAATGGTTCTACTACAAAATCATCAAGAAAAATTCCGCGCTGTTGAATAAAAATACCCCCGCGGCCGCAACTGATTAACGCTAATGTCTCCCTACGAACCCGCCGGCTGAAAGTCCTGCTGCTTAACGTCGGAATGATTCAATTGATAGTACCGCTCAACAACATTGCAAAGCCGCTGCAAAATCTCATGCCCGTCGACACTGGCTTCCAAGCCGACTATCTGCAGACCAAGACAAATATTCTTATCATCTGCTGTCGGTAGAGTATTCCTGACCTGGGCACTGAACATCAAAGGCGTTTCGTAAGGCATGGGTGTAAATCGCAGTACTACAAACTGATTTTTACTGAAATCAGGTTTCTGCTCGGCATCAATAGCAATCTGGGCACCGCCCGCAGAAAGGTTAATAAGTTTGCCGCGATAATAATTTTCCGGCACTGCCCGACTATTGTTTCCGGAACCGCTGCGATGCCAAAGCAAAACATCGACCTTTAGCGACTCGGGCACACTAACACGGAAGTAGTTTCTCCTCTGGATTGTTTCAATCCTGTCCGGCACCATGAGAACTACCGTCCCGCCGCTCGTTTTTTCTAATGACGGCTCGAAATCGATTACCTTCGTATCGAAAATAAACTTGCCATACTCATGTTTCAACGATATGCCTATCGGTTGGTCAACTTGAATGTTTATTGGGTGCGGTTTGGCTCCCTTAATAATTTGGACGCTTAGCCTGTTGGCACCAAGCCCAACTAATTGCACTTTCGCCACGTGCCATTTGCGCTTTGATAAATAAGACATGATAGCGCAAACATGCCCGTCAACCATGGTCTCCAAAATCTTTCTCGGCTCCGCCCCGCGAAGCATCTCTACACGGCTCATTTTACTACCCCCTTCTCATAACCAGTTTTAGAAACTTTCTTCTGAACGCAACTAAACTGTCTTTTATCGCACTATAGGGTCATCACTGCCCCTGTATATAATATATACCAATAGTTTGGCTGTAAGCAAAACGCCTTACAAAGCAAACGCCTCCAAACACACTTTTTTTAACAAAATGCCCTAAATTTAATCATACCATTGCAAAAAACATCCCCAGCAATTACTATTACTGCATATATGAACGCAACTTACGGAATAAAAAAATATTCAGCAGATAAAATCGCCTTTCTGGCCATTTTAATCATCACTTTGTTACTGGCGCAATTAATAATTGTCTCAAAATCCGGTGTTTCGCTGTCAAAGCCGATAATACTGGACGGTACCGGCCTATCAGTACCTGTACCCGCTGGCGGCGGCTGGCAAAGTGTATACAAATGGGAATATAACGACAACGCCTTTACCTTAAGCTCCATTTTTGTTCCCTATTCCACCACGGCAACAACGCTGGCTTATTGCAAGTACCTGCTGGCTCCAACAGCCGAATCTCTCGATGCTCGATTCGAACAAAAAGCCCTGGCAGTTGAAGGGCAGATTGCAAAAACAGGCACTACCAACACAGACTACCTCAGTATCGATTGGGTATATATAAAAAGAGAAAAACCGTTGTTTGATTTATTCTTCGGTACCGTAAAATTGCCAAACAATCGCCAGCTCGATATCGAAGTGCATCAAACTACCGGTGATACCGCTTTGGCGGAACGAACCTTCGAAGCAATCGTAGAAAATTTGAGATTCGAAGACAATCAACTGCTCGAAGCAGGCAGTGAAATTATCGCCGGCATTAAAGGCAGGGGGCTTGATTCGCTGCTAAAAAACCAAAGTCCGCAGCGTTTCTTTTTGATAAAAGATGCTCGAAAACACATCATCGGATTTTTAACGGAGACTTTGACCGAATTATCACAGGAATCTCGGCTGAATATCCGGGTAACAAGTTTCTATTACCTGCGAGACAGGCGGCCTGTAGAGCAAGTGACATCTTTTCAAAGCAACACCGCTTACGACGAGTTCATCTGGAAAAGTGAAACTGCCAATCGAATCGGCAGAACTAAGACCGAGGTGACCCTGGACAAAACAGGGATAATGACCGTCAGAAATTTCGGTGTCGGCGCTGAAGATGAAAATTTCCCGCTTGGCGGCGCAGCTGTGCCGGAAATTTTGCTTGATTTTGTTTTTAGTCAAATGTTCCAAAGCAGCCGCGAAAAATTTATCATCGATATAATTCAACCCGATGGGACAATTACACCGGCATTAATTTCCAAAGACGAAACCCAACAAACACCCTATGCGTTGAAGCTGCAACTTCTGGACGGCAGCGGTTTCTTCGAAAAAGTATATCTCGACGACCAAATGCAAATCTCAAAAGCTATACTCCAACAGGATACCGTTTATTTGCTCGAACGCACCGACAAAGAAACCGTACTCGCCCAATTTCCCGAACGTGCCGACTACTTACTTCAAAGACTCGCCCATTAAGTAACTTCCTCCACAGCGGCAGTTCCGGGTCATACAAACAAAAGTGTTGAAACCTGCTCAAATTCGTAATATGCTATTGTCTCTTTTGAACGGTGTTTTCCGGGGAGACCTGTTATGCAGACGCGACAATTAGGCTATACCGATTTGAATCTGACCACCGTCGGCTTAGGAACCTGGGCAATGGGCGGACCTTGGCAGCATGGCTGGGGACCTCAGGACGACGGCGAAGCAATCGGTGCAATTCTAATGGCCTTGGAAAAGGGCGTGAATTGGATAGACACCGCTCCAATTTACGGTTGTGGTCACTCCGAAGAACTTATCGCCCAAGCCCTCAAACAAACGAGTTTCAAACCGCTTATCGCGACCAAGTGCAGTCTGCTCTGGAACGAAAAAAGAGAAAAAATAAACTGTCTTAAAAAAGAAAGCATTCGGAAAGAATGTCACGACAGTCTGAAACGGCTCGGTGTCGAAGTTATCGACCTCTATCAAATGCACTGGGGCGAACCCGATGAGGACATCGAAGAAGCCTGGGAAGAAATGGCCAATCTGAAAAAGCAGGGCAAGGTGCGGCACATCGGCATATCGAATTTCAAGCTCGAACAAATCAAACGGGTCCAGAAAATTCATCCCGTCGCATCGTTGCAACCGCTTTACAGCATGTTCCGCCGCAACATCGAAGATGAATTCATGGCCTACTGCACCGAAAATAATATCGGCTTGGTCACTTACAGCCCGATGCAGAGGGGCCTGCTCACCGGAAAATTCACTCACGAAAAATTAGCCAACCTACCCCCTGACGATTGGCGATTACAAAATATCGAATTTCAGGAACCACGATTTTCGCTGATACTGGAACTTGTAGAAAAACTAAAGAAAATTGCCGAAAGAAAAGCGATACCAATGTCACAATTAGCTATCAGTTGGGTTCTCCGCAAAAAAGAAGTCACCGCTGCAATCGTCGGCGCAAGAAGCCCATCACAAATCGCTGAAACCGCCGGCGCCTCGGATGTCGAATTGAACGCCGAAGACATAGACCAAATAGAAAACCGGTTAGCCGAATACGAAGAACAATTAAGTTTAAAAGAGGGCAAAAAATGAAAAACGATAAGGACTTATACTCAAGCCCACTTGTTGAAAGAAACGCATCGAGAGAAATGTCCGAACTTTTCGGTCCGCAAAAAAAGTTCAGCACATGGCGAAAGCTCTGGCTTGAACTCGCAAAGGCTCAGAAAAAGTTAGGCCTGAATATAACACAAACCCAGATAACCCAAATGGCTAAGCACCTCGAAGATATCGACTTCAATAAAGCCGCCCGCTACGAAACCAAATTCCGACACGATGTCGTTGCCCATATCCACACCTTCGCCGAAGTCGCGCCAAAAGCAGCGCCCATCATCCATCTCGGAGCCACCAGTTGCTTCGTCGCCGACAACACCGACCTGATAATCATGCGGCAAGCCCTGCAATTAGTCAGCGGTAAACTCGCGGCTTGTATGGACCTGCTGGGAAAATTCGCGAAAAAACATCGTGCACTTCCGGCGTTGGGCTTTACGCACTACCAGCCCGCTCAACTGACAACCGTCGGCAAAAGAGCAACTCTGTGGTGCTACGACTTCGCAACCGATCTTGACGAAATCGAACACCGGCTCGACACCCTCGCCTTCAGAGGCGTCAAAGGCACAACCGGAACGCAGGCCTCTTTCATGGAACTATTCAACGGTAACAATAATAAAGTTAAACGCCTCGATAGCGCTCTCGCGAAAGCATTCGGCTTCAAAAATCTTTCTGTTGTCACCGGCCAGACATATTCGCGAAAAACCGACATGCTCGTAACAAACGCTCTCGCCTCGATAGCCCAATCCGCCCACAAACTATGCAACGACGTTCGGCTTCTGGCGAACCTCAAAGAGCTCGAAGAGCCGTTCGGAAAATCGCAGGTCGGTTCGTCCGCGATGGCCTACAAAAGAAACCCCATGCGATGCGAAAGGGTCACCGCACTTAGCAGATTCGTCCTCAGCCTCGCCACCAGCCCCCAAATGACCGCATCCGAACAATGGCTCGAAAGAACCCTCGATGACTCCGCCAACCGCCGACTGGTCATCCCTGAGGCATTCCTGGCCGTCGATGGAATCCTCGAAATACTCATAAACGTTCTTGGTGGCCTCGTCGTCTACCCGAAAGTAATCGCCTCGCACATCGCCGCGGAACTGCCCTTCATGGCCACCGAAAACATACTCATGGCCGCGGTAAAACTCGGCGGAAACAGACAAGCCCTGCACGAAAAAATCCGACAGCACTCCCACGCCGCTGCCGCACAGGTAAAAACACTCGGAAAACCAAACGACCTCCTCGATAGACTCAAAGCCGACCCCGCCTTCAAAAAGGTAAACTTAAAAACCGTTGTAAACCCCAAAAACTACATCGGCCGAGCACCGCAGCAGGTCGATGAATTCATTAAAACTGTCGTAGCCCCCGTCAGAAGAAAATATCGCAAACAACTTAATAGGGTAGTTACACTAAACGTTTGAAAGGACCCCGCCTCGTGACCAGAGAAGAACTGATAAAACGCATCAAAGAAACCGCATACCTCGAAGGCGACTTCACCCTCCGCAGCGGAAAGAAAAGCAAATACTATCTCGATAAATACCTCTTCGAAACCTGCCCCGATATATTAAGGGCCCTCGGTGACGAATTCGCCAAATATGTCACCGATGATGTCACCCTTATAGCCGGTGCCGAACTCGGCGGCGTTGCCTTAGCCGCTGCAACCGCTATGGCCACCGGAAAAAATTGGGTCATCATCCGTAACAGCAAAAAGGGCTACGGCACGGGTAAAATGGTCGAAGGCGTATTGAGTGAAAAAGATGTCGTTCTTATCGTCGAAGATATCGCCACTACCGGCGGACAGGTAATCGAAGCTGCTAAAATCATCACCGATGCCGGCGCCACTGTAAAAGAAATCGTCTGCACAATAGACCGCAAACAAGGAGCCGAAGAAAACATTACCACTGCCGGCTACAAATTCGCGAGTCTTCTAACAAAACACGACCTCGGAATAAAAGACTAAAAACATTCATAGGGGAAAATATGGCAAAGAGTAAGAAAGTGGTCAAAAAGAAGACGGTTGCTAAGAAGAAAGTTATTAGGAAGAAGAAAACCAAGAAGAGACCCGTAAACACGCAAAGACAAGCCCGGCCAAGTAATGTTACACATAATAAAGCACAATCTTCTCCCTCACAAGAAGAGCTGGCTTTCCACAACCTTTCAACCATAATCAGAACCGCACTGAGACCGGAAGGCACATGGGAAGAACAACAAAAAGCAGAGCAAGCCGTACGGCAATATCTTTCCCAAATATTTTCAAAACATCCCATCTCTACCAACTATAATATTCTAATTATCCATGACGAAGGCCTCATGATAAGGAGCGATATCGACAAAATCTACAGAGCCGTAACGACTTTTGAAAAAGGAAAACCTATACTTCTAGTTTTATATTCAACTGGTGGGCACATAGGCCCTGCCTACCTTATAGGCAAACTGTGTAGGGAGTACGCTGTTGGTAAATTGGTTATCGTTGTTCCGCGACAAGCAAAATCAGCCGCAACATTGCTCTGTTGCGCAGCCGACGAACTGCATATGGGTAGCCTCAGCGAAATAGGGCCGATTGACCCTCAGATCGATAATTTGCCAGCACTAGGCTTGAAAAGCTCCGTCGAACACCTCTCCGAAATGGTGAAAGATTATCCTGCTGCATCCAACATGTTCGCAAAATACTTAAGTGCTTCCCTCCCTCTGATTAACCTTGGGTACTATGAAAGAGTGGCAGAATCCGCCATGCAATATGCCACACGCCTACTTGAACCTCATAAGCAAGAACTTGTTTCTACACCTGAAGAAATCGCTAAATCTCTTGTCTATTCCTACAAAGACCATGGATTCGTCATTGATAAAAATGAGTCGCAAATTATCTTCGGTAAAAAAATGGTGAAGACTGCTAATACCGCAGAGTATAAGTTGGGAAATAACATTTACAGCATCCTCGTGAGAATCTCCCGTATAGCGGATCGCCTAGGTTATTCTTTCTATTTGGTAGGTTCTTCCCTGTCAAGACCGATTTTTTACAAACGAAAGCGATAAAACCCCAACACCCAATTAAGCACAAAAAAAGTATGGACATAGATCTAAGAAGTGACAATCGAAAAACGAAGTGAAATGAAAGTCAGGCCTTTAGTATCCTTGCTCTAGTTGTTCAATATTTGTGGAATCTATCCAAACACGTAAATATTGTCTCCTGGCCCATCGGAATATGTCACATTATCAAAAACATCGTTCCATCCTCGTTTTCTGTTTGTTTCCGTGTCATCAATCTTTCTTGAGGCTTTAACTTCAGCCTCTTGCTCCACCCCTTTATTATCTTCATTTCCTTTTTTCTTTGCCATTAGTGTGCCACCGCCACCTTTCTAGATAATCAGTTCTATATATAATAAATTCGTCCATCCAGAACGATATGATTAATTTACTTTTGGGAAAACCCTAAAAAATGCTCTTGCAGTAAATCCAGTAAATGGTTCTACCTCTACCTTATTTGTCACCAGAAATTGCGTTGTTTCATTTACAGGATATGCCTCAACATACACTATTTTGCTGATCTCTGCATCTAAAATCATCCTCGCGCACTGAAAGCACGGAAAAGTAGTAACATAAAGCGTACCTCCTTTAGCTGAACGGTCACCAAGCGACAAAATTGCCCTTTCTTCGGCATGTATCGCAGTACATAGCTCCATATTTCGATTGGGGTGCATCCATTCCTTGAAGCTTTCACCGCACTTACACTTCCACGGTTTCACAATTTTACTGTGTTTTTCTCCGCATTTAGGGCAACGGATATTTGTTTGTGCTCCTAATTTTCCTGCCATATCTTCATCTTTATAACAAGACCCTGCAGTTGAACATTTACGAGTATTCGGTGGGTTTTCATTGAAACCCATTGATACTGGGAACTCATCTCCATTTCGTTCGATTGTAATTACAGCACCAACATGTCGTTTCTCACATGTGGAAGAGTGAGATTGTGCATAAGCTGATGCAATTTGAACCTCCTTAGAATTTGGCAGTCGACATGCTGTTCTTTGCATGAATGGCACAAAATCCTTAGCTTGCTCCTTTAGAGTCCGTCCTATTTTTTCCAAGTTAGGTAAGTCTTTCCCTTTTTGATTGACAGTGATATTTTCATTATTGTAGTACACATAATCCGCGTCATCTACGCACTTTTGAACACTTTGACCCCAATCAAAATCATCACTTCTATCTCGTCGGTCGTCCCTTTCAAACTCATCGTGTCGACCTTCGTAATCATTTTGTACACGGCTCCACCTCTTTTGTTTTTCGGCACAAATGGCAACAAGAAAAAACCGAGGGTATATCTTTCGAATTTCTTCCACTTCTTTAAAGTTCCGGAATCCATCAATAACAATATTCTCATCCCCAATAGCTGCTTCTTTAATTCTATTAGCTACTTTTTCAATCCAATAGGCAAGGTTGTTTTTGCGTTGTGAATCACCATGGTCTTGCAGTACTTTCCGCCAATCCTTATTTCCCTTCTTAATAACTTTTTTCCCGAGTTCACCGCGAATATCATCTGAAATTTTGAAAGACTTAAACCCATCGCTTTCAAGAACTTTCCTCATCTCCCCGCAGCCGCTACCAAAAGGTTCAGTTAGACCAATAACTAGATTAGGCCGAAATAATTTATCATCTTTTTTTTGGGTTTCTGCCATTTATCAATCCTTTCACTTTTTCTTCTTGGCGGATACTTGATGTCCTCCGTTGCCGCCCCAGTTGTTGCTCTACAGATGATTTTATTTTAAACCATATTTTATCCGGTATTTACTTTTAAGTCACCTGATTTTTTTCTTTAGCCCCAACGTTTAACTTTATCAAGTAAAGTTGTAGGGGCCAAGCCCCAGCGCCTACTACCACACCCCTCCCTACCTCCACCCCCGCACCTACCACTACACTTTCTCACCCCCTCATCCCGAGCCAAAAACGCGCTACCTCGCATTGACAGGTACCTTGCATTCCGATGTAGTGGCAGTTGCGCAAGGGGGTGTCTAAAACTACCCCGGAAGCGCCCCAAAGTAACCGCGTTTTACCCCAAAGCGCCCGTAAACTGACCGAAAACGACCCTGTTTTGACCGACTTTCACCGCGTTTTCAAAAAAACTTGCGCAATCTGTCTTGCCCATCTTAACGAATTTCGTTGCTTTAAAACAACGCACCCCTTGCGCATTTGGTGCGTTTTCAGCCCTACTAACCCCCCACACCTACAAACCCCACATCTACGAGTTACGGCCGTAAAATTTAGCAAAAGAGTAAAAATTTTCTAAAAAAACACTACCTTGCATTGACAGGTACCTTGCATTGCGATATAGTGATTATTATGAATGCTAAGTTTTTTGACAATTGGACCAATCAACTCCGCAAGGGCATGCTGGAGCTTTGCATACTAAACGATATCCGAAGCAGAAAAATGTACGGATATGAAATTATAAGAAAGCTGCGAAAAATCGAGGGGCTGATAATTAATGAAGGCACAATTTACCCCATCTTAAGCAGACTCAAACGTCAGGCCCTGGTAAAAACCTCCATACAGGAATCACCGGAAGGGCCGGCAAGAAAATACTACGAACTTACCAAGCAGGGCGAAGAGATGGTGCGCCAAATGAATGCCTACTGGCAGGCAATAAAAAGCGGAACAGACTCTATTAAAAAAGGCAAAAAGTCATAAAGAAATCTTTTCAACTAAGCGGATAACTTTTTTGGCAATTACTGCCTTAGCGGCATTTTCAATTCTACTCCAACTACCCCCAACAACCTTTATCTGAACACTCGATTTGTCCGCACCAATCGCCTCTGGCGTGTTGCAAACAACGATATCAAGCTTTTTCTCTTTCAACTTTTTCTCAGCTGCCGCTCGAACAGCTTTATCCTCCAAAGAAAACCCAACAACAATTTGGCCTTCGGCCTTATGACTTCCAGCCCATTTCAAAATATCCGCCGTCGGCTTCAGTTTTATAGTCAGCGGCTGATTGGTCTTCTTAATCTTCGTTTTCACCACCTTAGCCGGCGTATAATCCGCCACAGCCGCAGCCATAATCAAACAATCCACTTTAGCAAAGCATTTCTTAACCGCCTCGAACATTTCCTTAGCACTTTCGACCCCGATATAATCAACACCAACCGGCGGCTGCGATTCCGATGCGCTGATAAGCGTAACTTCATGGCCAGCCGCAACTACCGCACGCACGAGCGCATCGCCCATCTTCCCGCTGCTCGCATTGGAAATGAAACGCACCGGGTCTATATATTCTTTCGTACCGCCTGATGTGATTAGAAAATGCATTTGTCTAAATGGTTTATTCGCTACTTTTAGTTTCCCCGACGACTCTTTTTATCGCCTCTAAAATTTCCTCCGGCTCTAACATCCTGCCCATACCCATCGCTCCGCACGCAAGCCGTCCCTCTTTCGGCCCTATCAGCCGAAACCCTCTTTGCTTCAACGTATTAACATTCTGCTGAACAGCCGGATTGTTCCACATTTTTTCGTTCATCGCCGGAGCCAGAATCGTCGGCTTGTTCCAGCAAACGCAAAGTATCGTACTAAGCAAGTCGTCACAAATACCGTTGGCAATCTTACCTATAATATTCGCCGTTGCCGGAGCCACTACAATAATATCCGCCTGCTCGACAAGGTTTATGTGGCCTATTTTATATTCCTCGGGCCCGCTCCACAAACTGCTGAAAACCGCTTGGCCCGTCACCGCCTCAAAGCTTTTCGGCCCTATAAGTTGACAGGCGTTTTCCGTCATTACTACATGCGCTTTTGCGCCTTCCGCCGTCAATTTACTGGCTAGGTCGACCGCCTTGTAAGCTGCTATTCCGCCACTGACTCCCAGTAGAACACTCAAGCCATCAAGATTTGTTTTTTCCTCAGGCATTGCTTACCTACCTATTTCCCATCCGACTCATCGGAATCGCCAGAGCCGTCGTCAACGGCTATCTTGTCCTGCAGAATCTCCTGAATAACTATTTCCAGCTGCGTTCTGCCCTTAGTGTCTTCAATCAAGGGCCGAGCTCCCCGTAGCAACTCATTCAAACGCTTTTGGACCAACGCCGTCAGCTTGAATTTCCCGCCCATCTTGTTAATTATATCTGTGTTCTTAAGCTCTTCTAACATTGTTACTCTC
>JAGLSU010000110.1 GCA_023135935.1 Planctomycetota bacterium | reverse complement strand
TTTATAGCATTGAAGGAACCGTTTACGCGGGCGAGCGAACTGTCTTTGGCAATGAAGGACGGATGTACCCGGAGCGAAACTTTGTTGTTTTCGTCTTTTTGTCCTATGGCCAAAAGTTTCAGGACATAGCCCATTTCTCCGCCATAGCGAATATCATCTTTTGAAACGGATTCAATGCCTTCGACAAAAATATCATCAAGTGAAATTTCATATCCGAAAGCAATAGAAGCCAAGATAGCTAATTTGTGTGCACTGTCACCGCCGTTAATATCCAGTGTCGGGTCAGCTTCGGCGTAGCCCAATTTTTGGGCCTGGGCCAGTGCTTCGGAAAAGCTCTCATTTTTATTGGTCATATTCGATAGAATGTAATTACAGGTGCCGTTGACGATACCGTACATTGCGGTGATGTTGTTTGCCGACAAGCCGGTTCGAAGTCCGGAGACAATGGGTATGCCGCCAGCGCAGCTTGCTTCGAATGCTATGCATCGGTTGTTTTTGTGAGCGGTTTGTATGAGTTCATTGCCGTGCTCGGATAGCAAGGCCTTATTGGCAGTGACAACGTCTTTGCCCGCGGCGAGCATTTTAAGCTGTATGTCTCTTGCCGCATCGGTTCCGCCAATTAACTCGACAGCTATTTTGATGGTGTCATCTTCCAGCAGTTTATTCAAATCATTGGTTAAAATGCCATCGGGTAATTTAACCGGTCGTGGCGATTCGGTGTCGATATCGACAACACAAGCCAGTTCCAGGCGCAAACCAGTTCTTGCCGCTATTCTGTCAGCATTTTCGATTATAAGCTTCGCGACACCGCAACCAACGGTTCCAAAGCCCACCAGTCCGACTTTTACTTGTTTTTCAGCCATAATAGTACCCTAAAATCTGAATATTTTCAGAACCATGAGTTTAATTAAAAGCTACCTTTGTGGTCAAGTAAAAACCATTAAATATGCATTATAAGCAGAGGGAATAGTTAAGATAGTTTCTGGTTATTTATGATTTTGTTGAAATCCTCGGGGTCTACGAAGGCATCGAGTCCTTCGGGGTTGTGTTTGGCGAGCATTTTTATGGTTGCTTTGAATTTTTTGTCGAGGCCAGCTACGAAATAATCGGGGCGGTTCGGTTGTGATTCGGGAAGGTTGATTTGATAGGCGTGCAGTGTCAATCTTTCAATGAGGGGTTTTTCGGTTTGGTTTTTTTTAAGGCGATAGTTTGCTTTTAAATCCGAAAGGAATAAAGGTTGATTATTGCCATATAACGGGTCGATTGCAAGTGGCAGTCCAATGCCGGGTAAATGGACGCGGATTTGATGTGTTCTGCCGGTTACCGGATAAACAGCCAACAGCTTAATTACGCCGAAATCGGCGAGCAGTTCCCAATTGGTGCTTGCCTGCTTACCTCTTTTCGGAGTGATACACATGATGGCTGGGTTCTTGCGGCTGCGAGCCAGCGGCGAATTGATTTTGCCTTGTTGTTTCATGACTGCACCGGTTACGAGCGCAATATATGTTTTTTTAATCAGTCTTTTTTCGAAACAACTTGAGAGTCTGCTTTGGGTTTGTTTGTTTTTAGCCAGAATCATAACGCCGGAAGTATCTTTGTCGAGCCGATGTATCAGCCGCAATTGAGTGCATATTTGCGGCTCCAGCTGTTCGCTCAAGAAATCGAGAAGCTCGGCGGCACCGGAGCGGTCCTTGGTGACCGATACCCCAGTGGGCTTGTTGATGACGAAGATATCGTCATCGGTGTATATTATTTCGACTTTGATTTTTGACATCTGAAAAGCTCTTTGAGTTTAGAAAAACATTTAAACAGGTGCCTGGCATTTCTTGACGACGGGTAGCCAATAGCTTATATTGACTTGTTATTAATATACAGCGTTTGATGTGTAGAGTATAGTGTTTAGTTTGTTTTGGAGAATGTAAATGGCAAAGAAAGTTTCATGTGATGATTGTACTGGGCTGTGCTGCAGGTATTTTGCCTTGCCGATTGAGACGCCGGAAGATAAGGAAGATTATGACGATATAAGATGGTATCTGTGTCATAAAGATATAACGGTTTTCGTAGAGGATGATGACTGGTATATTAATATTAAAAATAAGTGCAAGCATCTTACAGATAGTGGTCACAAGTGTAAGATATACGATAAGAGGCCTAAAATCTGCAGGGGTTATAGAACCCACGATTGCGATTTGATTGAAGGTGAATATGATTATGAGTTGCATTTTACCAACGACAAGCAGATGGAAGAGTATATGAAGATAAAGTTTGGTAGTAATGCGAATAAGAACGGAAAAAGGAAGAAGAAAAAGGCGAAGAAAAAATGAAAGTGCCGCCGGTAAAAGGGACGAGGGATTTTTATCCACAGCAGATGGCTGTTCGTAACTGGATAGTTGACGGGTGGAAGGCGGTATCTCTGCGCAATGGTTTCGAGGAATACGACGGGCCCATTTTCGAATATCTGAAAATGTTCCAGATAAAAAGCGGTGACGAAATTGCCGAGCAGCTTTTCAGTCTGACCGACCGTGGTGGAAGAGAGTTGGCTATAAGGCCGGAAATTACTCCGACTCTTGCCAGGATGGTAAATCAGCAAATCAATTCCCTGCCTCGGCCTATAAAATGGTTTTCGGTTCCGAGGTTGTGTCGAGCCGAACGTCCGCAGAAGGGTCGGCTTAGAGAATTTTTCCAGTGGAATATTGATATCATTGGTGTCGATGATGTTCTTGCCGATGCCGAAGTGATTTTTACAACAGTTGATTATCTGCGGTCGATAGGGCTCAAGCCTGAGGATATTCAAGTTAGAATTTCGAGTAGAAAACTTTTGGCTACCTTTCTTAGTGATATAGGTATTGCCGAAAAGCAACTGGATTCATTATATGCTTTGCTTGATAAATATAAAAAGATACCAAGTGATACCTTTGAAAAAATTCTCCTTGAGCAGGTTTCTGATTCAGCTACGGTCAAGAAAATTTTAGATTTTATGGCAGTTGATTCCCTTGAGCAAATGGATGAAATTGTCAATGTTGGGAATGATGTTCGAGACCCCGTTATCGACCTCAAAGTTTTATTCTCATACCTCGATGTTATGGAGATTAGAGAATATTGTGTTTTTGACCCGAGTATAGTCCGAGGTTTGGCTTATTATACTGGTGTTGTATTTGAGATTTACGATAGGGCCAGCGAGCTTAGGGCAATCGGCGGGGGAGGCAGATATGATGATTTACTCAAGCAATTCGGTGGGCCACAAATAACTGGTACTGGTATGGGTATGGGTGATTGTGTCTTAGAAATTCTTCTTGAAGAGAAAGGGTTGCTTGATAAACAGTTACCTAAAAGACAACTGGATTACTTTGTTGCTTTTGCGGAAAAATCTGGTGGGGGAACTATTTTCAATATAGTAGCAAAATTGCGGTCCAAAGGTTATAAAGCCGATTTTAGTTATAAATATAAAGCGGGTAACCTTGCCAAGCAACTTAAAGAGGCTTCAAATCGCAACGCTAAGAACTGTATAATCATTGGCGAAGAGTTTATGGGTAAAAATAATGAGCTTGTGATTAAAGATATGGACAGCGGGGAACAGGAGTTGGTTGAAGTTGCCAAGTTTTTTGCGCAGCTTTGATGGGGGCCGGATGAAGAATTTTCATCTTAATGATTATGAGCGAGCGTTTGGAAATTGGTTGATTGATAATCGTGTTAATTACATCGCGGTTGATGAGCAAAAGCGTGCCGCCTTTGGGCATTCAAACTTCAAGAGTTTCGACTACTTGCTGAATTTGTCCGGCCAGCAGACAATAATTGCTGAAGTTAAAGGAAGGGCGTTTAAAGGAACCAGCTTTGCCAAATTAGCTGGTTTCGAGTGTTGGGTTGGAACCGAAGACGTCGATGGACTTACGCAATGGCAGGAAGTTTTTGGTTCCGGTCATACAGCTGCATTTATTTTTGCCTACCGAATAGAAAATGTCGACGTCGATTTCGATGGCAGAGAAGTCTATGATTTTAACGGGAAGAAATACGTGTTTTTTTGCGTCAAATTAGGTGATTATCGGAAGTTCATGAAAGTTCGCAGTCCCAGTTGGAAGACAGTGACATTGCCCGCCGAAAAATTTCGCCAATGTGCCGTACAAATGCAAAGTGTAATGGTTTAAAGTTTGCAAACAATGAAAGTAGTAATTGGATGAACGAAAAGATAAATGCAATCGCACAAGTTTGTTTGGCTGGCGAGCAAATCAATGAGGAGCAAATAGATGTTTTGCTTGCCGAAGCCGGGACAGATTTTTTCGGGCTTGTCTATTGGGCCAATAAGATAAGAGAAAACTTCTTCGGAAATAAAATAAGGATATGTTCGATTGTTCCTGGTCGATTAGGCGGCTGCAATCAGGATTGTAAATTTTGTGCCCAATCGGCAAGATATGAGACCGCGTATCGACAAACCCAAATTTTGACCGATGAGGAAATTTTGAATGCTGCTGAACAAGCGAAGCTGAACAATGTGCCTAATTTTGGAATTGTTTATAGCGGCAAAACGGTGAGCGAAGAAGAATTAATACGGCTTGAAAATTTAATAGGTCAGATAAGCGAGCTTGGTTTGAAAGTTTGTGCTTCGCTTGGAGTTATAACCGAACAACAAGCCGGTCGATTAGTTAAAGCCGGATTGACAGGATATAACCATAATCTCGAAACATCGGAGAGGCATTTTGGTAATATTGTTACTACCCACGAATATCGCGACAGGGTAAAAACGATTCAAACGGCTCAAAAGTCGGGGCTAAAAATCTGTGCGGGCGGGATTTTTGGGATAGGTGAAAGTGACGATGACAGAGTGCAGATGGCTTTGGAGCTGCGAAAACTCAAAGTCGATACAGTACCGATGAATTTCCTGCATCCTATTAAAGGGACGCCGTTGGGAGAATTGGAGACTTTGCAACCAAAAGAGATTTTGAGGATTATTGCCTTGTATCGTTTTATTCTGCCACAGACCACTTTGAAAGTTGCTGGTGGACGTGTTTTGAATCTGCGTGATTTGCAGAGCTGGATATTCTGCGCGGGGGCAAACGCGATTTTAAGTGGTAATTACCTGACAACCGCCGGCCGTTGTGTGGAAGAAGATATGCAGATGTTGGCGGATTTGGGGTTGCAGCCACAATTGGATTGAAAAAAATGAGGATAATTGCCGGTAAAAAACGAGGTATGAAGTTGCTTAGTCCGAAGACTCAGGGCAGCCGGCCCATTATTGACAGGGTCAAGGAGTCTCTTTTCAGTGTTCTCTTTAAATATGACCTGCCAAATGGTAAAATGGTAGCCGATGTATTCAGCGGTGTCGGTTCTTTGGGGCTCGAGGCACTGAGCAGAGGAGCCGAGTTCGTTACTTTCGTTGAAAAAGACCCGGAAGTTATCGCGGTTTTAAATAAGAATATAGAAAAAGCGGATTTTGTTGAGGAATCAAAAGTTATAAGAGCCAACGCATTTAAGGTTGGTGCTCCGGTTGGGCTTGACGGGCGGAAATACGATTTTATTTCTGTCGACCCGCCGTACATGGCTTCGAGAGATGTTAGTATCGATTCTCCTTTGGGTAAGTTGCTTGTTTTATTGAACGAGCAGCTATCGCCGGATGGAATCGTTGTAGTCAGAACTCACAAGGAGGTTGACCTTCTAAGTCGGTATGGTTGGCTTGAAATAATAGACAGACGCCAGTGGGGAACGATGGCTGTAACTATATTGAAAAAGCAAAATAATGACGAATAGACAAGCGGCTATAAAAATAATCAAACGATTGTGTGACAATGGCTTTGAGGCATTGCTTGCGGGCGGCTGTGTGCGTGACATGTTGCTGGGTCGGCCTGCTAAAGATTTTGATGTTGCCACAGACGCTACACCCAAAGACGTTATAAGATTATTCAAGCGTACTTTAAAAATTGGTGCTCACTTTGGCGTAGTGGTAGTTTTGATGGAAGACCAGCGGGTGGAAGTAGCTACATTCAGGTCCGACTTTGACTATACCGACGGCAGACGTCCGAGTAGGGTCGAATTTGTCACTGCTAAAGAAGACGCGAGCCGAAGAGATTTTACTATCAATGGCATGTTTTACGACCCTGGCAAAAAGGAGGTAACCGATTATGTTAATGGGCAGGCTGACCTGAAAAAGAAAATCATTCGAACTATCGGTGACCCCTATGAGAGATTTGGCGAAGATTATCTGCGAATGTTACGAGCAGTGCGTTTTGCTACTCAGTTGCAGTTTGCGATTGCACCGGCTAGTTGGAAAGCTGTTTGCGGTAATGCAAAAAATATAACCAAAGTAAGCGGTGAACGAATCTCAATTGAAATAGAAAACATTTTGATTAACCCCAATCGTTCTTCTGGTGCAGTAATGTTGGTCAAGAGCGGGTTGGCGGAATCAATTTTCCCGGGCTTTGTTAGTGAACAGGCAAAGTTCGCAATCAAAGCGTTGGGCGAGTTGCGAAAAAAAGTTGATTTTGCTTTGGCATTGGCTTGTCTTTTCGCAGGTTGTACCACGAAATTTGCACTTGAAAAGTGTGTGGTTTTGATGCTTAGCAGGAGCCAAAACAGGCATATAAAATTTTTGCTTACAAACAGGGGCAAGCTGCTCGATGAGCAGATATCCGTAGCCGAATTGAAAAGGCTACTCGCCAAACCCTATTTTTGGGATTTGTATGAATTGCAAAGGGCAATTCAAAGGGCCAAGGGTGGTGGCAAAGAGAATATAACTGCGTTGATAAAACTAAGAAGAAGAATACAAGCTTTGGGTGATGCCGAATTTAAACCTAAGCCATTACTTAATGGTCACGACCTGATTCGTTTAGGTGCTGTTTCTGGTCCCAGATTAGGGCAGCTATCTGAAGAGATGTACATTGCCCAATTAGAAGGACAACTGCAAACGAAGAAACAGGCTGAGCAGTGGGTTCAGAAATGGTTGGAGAAGCACAAAAGAATAGTATAAACTGTCTTGTGATAAATTTTCAGGAGTTGGAAAATGAAAAAAAACATTGACAGAAGAGATTTTATTAAACTTACGGGTGCTGTAGGTGCGACTGCATTGCTTTCGGGCTTTGCTCCTATAGTAAAACCTGCCGAATTTGGTAAGAAGAAAAACGTTCTCTTTATTGCCATAGATGACCTTCGTCCTCAGATTGGATGTTATGGTCACAAGCAGATGATTTCTCCTAACATCGACCGCCTGGGTTCGGAGGGCGTAATTTTTAATCATGCCTATTGTCAGGTTCCTGTTTGCGGGGCTTCACGTGCAAGCCTTTTGACTTCTATAAGGCCGACGCGAGACAGATTTGTTGATTTTAAAACCTGGAAACAAAAAGACGCGCCGAATGCAGCAAGTATTCCAATGCATTTCAAAAACAACGGCTACTACACTATATCGAACGGTAAGGTTTATCATCATCATAAGGATGACAAAGACAGCTGGAGCGAGGAACCGTGGAGGGCTGAGAATAAAGGGCTTTGGAGAGATTACCAGCTTGAGGAAAATCAAGCAATTGCCGACAAATCGCATCGTAAAGCGGGACCTCCCTTTGAATCTGCTGATGTGCCGGACAATGCATATCAGGATGGCAAAAGTGCCGACAAATCAATCGCAGACCTTCAGCGTCTTAAGAAGATGGACAAGCCGTTTTTCCTCGCCGTTGGTTTTAGGAAACCTCATTTGCCATTCAACGCCCCGAAGAAATACTGGGATTTGTATAAAAGAGAGGAAATTGATTTAGCGGACAATCCTTTCAGGCCTAAAGGCGCACCGGATGCGGCTTTGCACAACTGGGGCGAATTGCGACAGTACTATGGTATTCCCAGAAAAGGTTCTTTGTCGGAAGATATGGCGAGGACACTGATTCATGGCTACTATGCATGTGTCAGCTACGCCGACGCACAGGTTGGCAGAGTGTTGGCTGAACTCGACCGTTTAGGACTACGTGACGATACAATTGTTGTGCTTTGGGGTGACCACGGTTGGCAATTGGGTGAGCATGGTCTGTGGTGCAAGCATTGCAACTTCGAGACATCTTTGCACTCACCGTTAATTGTACGTGCGCCTGGAATCGAAGGCGGTAAAAAGACCAATGCCTTGACCGAGTTCATAGATATTTACCCCTCTCTTTGCGAATTTTGTGAACTGCCCATACCTGCTCACGTAGCGGGTAAAAGTTTTATACCTCTTTTGAAGAACCCGCGGCAACCTTGGAAGGAAGCGGCGTTTAGCAGATTTAAAAATGGCGAATCAGTCAGGACCTACCGACATCGTTATACCGAATGGCGTGATGACGCCGGTAAGGTATATGCCCGGATGTTGTATGACCATCGCCTTGACCCGGCGGAGAATGTAAACGTAGTTGAGTTGCCGGAACATAAAGAGCTGGTTGGTAAATTGAGCAAAATGCTTCAGGAATTAAAGAAATAATGCAGCCGTTTACCGTTTTAATCAAACCATCCGGTTCGGATTGCAATCTCGATTGTAAATACTGCTTTTACAAAAACCGCTGCCCTGAAGTTGGTCGCGGTAAGCAGCGAATGAGTGATGAGGTGCTCGATAAACTCATCAAAGATTATATGCAGCTGCGTCTTTCAGTTTCCGGTTTTACCTGGCAGGGGGGTGAACCGATGTTGATGGGGCTGGATTTTTACGAGAAGGTAATTGAGTTACAGAAAAAATATGGTGCACCGGGCCAAGTGGTTAGTAACGCTTTGCAGACCAATGGCATATTGCTTGATGATAAGTGGTGTCAGTTCTTGTATGAAAATAAGTTTCTTGTTGGTATTAGTATCGACGGTCCGAAGGAGTATCACGATTATTATCGAGTCGACCATTCCGGTTCGGGTACTTTCGATAGGGTGATGAGAGCTATCCAAACCTGCAAAGAGCATAAAGTTGCTTTCAACACACTTACATTAGTAAACAAAAAAAATGCTGACCATCCGGATGAAATATTCGATTTTTTCGTTGAAAGTAAAATACAGTATTTACAGTTTATCCCTTGTGTAGAAACTGACCCTGTTACGGGCAGGATTGCGGATTTTTCAGTTACGCCGGAACAGTATGGCGAATTTTTATGCAGGATGTTCGACCGCTGGTACAATGAAGGTATGCAGAAAGTGAGCATTCGCAGTTTTGATTCGATACTTTCATATTGCGCTACCGGCAGACATACAATTTGTACGTTCAATAAACAATGCAGTGACTATATTGTTATCGAACATGACGGCGATGCTTTTTGTTGCGATTTTTTTGTCGAGCCGGAATGGAAGTTGGGTGACATTTCTGAAACTCCAATAGAAAAGCTTATCGCCGATGATAAAAAGCGAACCTTCGCTCGTGCCAAGCAAAAGCTTTGCGATAAGTGTCTTATCTGTAAACATATAGATGTTTGTCGCGGCGGCTGTATGAAAGATAGAGTTCTTTTGGACGGCAACTGGAACAGTGAAAGCTATTTCTGCAAAAGCTATAAGCGCTTCTTCGATTATGCACTGCCGAGGTTTATGCAGATAGCTGC
>JAGLSU010000011.1 GCA_023135935.1 Planctomycetota bacterium | reverse complement strand
ATCTGTCGATGGAAAAGAATATGAGTTGCGGGTTTGGCAAGTGCGGTCATTGTATGCTGGGTAAATATTATGTCTGCAAGGACGGCCCGGTGTTTACATATGACCAGATAAAAGACTACCCGAATATTTGGGACTGAAAACAAAACGAGGTTTTGTATGAGCGCTAAGTTAATAATAGATTTGGCAAAGTGCAAGCTGCAGGATGAATCGAACGTGCAATGTTCGTATAAGCATCATCCTGAGAACAAAGGTATTGATTCGCTGTTGGAGATGATTCGGTTTGCTTTGATATGCCGCAAATGCGAGTCGGCACCGTGTATCGATGCCTGTCCGACCGGAGCTTTGGAGAAGGTACCAAGCGAGAGGAATGACGCAGGTGTTCTCAAGCGAGCGAATATGCTTTGTACCGGCTGCGGAAGTTGCGCGATAGCTTGTCCGTTTGGAACGATATATACGGATTTGATACCATTTCCGAGCAGCGTTTGTGACGTTTGCAAGGGCAGGTTGGGCAAGGGTGAAAAGCCGTTATGTGTTCGGACGTGTGACGATGGCAGTATTGATTATAGAGAAGTTGGTGCGAAAGATGACACCATAGAGGTTTTCGAAGATATAGTTGTTAAAGTGGCTGGCGGAGTTTTGTGGGAGCCGTTTTTGAGAGAAAAGGATAAGGCATAAACAATGACTGAGCCATTACAGATTCTGTTTTGGGTTGTAGTTTTCCCAGGATTTTTATTCACATTGATTTTGGGCCTGGTTGCTTCGTGGATAGTACGCAAGGTCAGCGCTTTGGTGCAATGGCGCGTTGGCCCGCCACTGCTTCAGCCATTCTATGACGTTATAAAATTGATGGGCAAAGAAATCCTTATACCGCAGGAAGCTCAACGAACCATTTTTACGATGGCACCGGTTGTCAGTGTGGCTGGGACACTTTTGCTTTCGATGATGTTATGGCGGGTATCGCTGGCCGGGACATCTTTCGTTGGTGACATTATCGTGGCGATTTACCTGATGGTGCTGCCTTCATTGGCATTGATACTCGGCGGAAGCGCCAGTGCAAGCCCACACGCAACTGTGGGGACAAGCCGTGAGATGAAATTGGTAATGGGTTATGAATTGCCGCTGTTGTTGGCTCTTATAGTAGTGATAATCAAGAGCGGCGGGCAGTTAAGTCTGGTTGCAATCGCTCAAAACGCACCGGTGCTTAGTATATCCGGGATGTTGGCATTTCTGGCAAGTTTAATGTGCGTTCAGGCGAAGCTGGGTTTTGTTCCGTTTGATATGGCCGAAGCAGAGACCGAACTTGGCAGCGGTATATTGATGGAATATTCGGGTGCATTGCTTGCTGTATGGAAAGTTGCTCAGGCGATGATGCTTGTGGCATTGCCGCTGTTTTTGGTAACGGTATTTTTGGGCGGTTTCACCTCGAGTCTTTGGGCGGGGATAGGCAAATACGTATTAGTTCTGGTATTGATAATTTTAATAAAGAATACAAACCCGCGAGTACAGATTCACCAGGCGATGAAGTTTTTCTGGGTACATTGCGGGATAGCGTTGGTAGTTGCTGTAATTTTGGCAACGATAGGTAACAATTATGGCATCGGTTGGCTATAGGATATACTTATGAGCTGGAAAATATGGTCATTAAAGAAATCACCGTGGGTCTTTCACGTTAACGTTGGAGCCTGCAACAACTGTGATATTGAAATCGTGAACTGTTTGACTCCCAAGTTTGACATTGAAAGATTCGGGATGAAGCTTGTCGGTTCTCCGCGACACGCGGACGCATTGCTGGTAACAGGTGTTGGAACTCGTCAGGCGGTTGTGAGGCTGCGTGAAGTATATAGGCAGACCTCAAAACCGTGTGTAGTTTTTATTATTGGCGCTTGTGCCTGCGGGACAGGTATTTTTCATAACGGCTACCACGTTGCGGGGCCGGTAGATAAGGTAATTAAAGAGGTCGACCCGAATGCGATTATCGCATACGTACCGGGTTGTCCGCCTAAGCCGGAGGCGATTATTTCAGGTGTAGTAAAAGCGTTGTCGGCTATATAAACAGGATAGGAATTATGAACCAAGAAGAACTTAAAAATAAGATATCAGAAATAAAGGATAAGCTTGAATCTATTGAGCAGCCGTTAGAGAACAGGATGTATCTTACTTGCAAGGCGGAAAACAACTACGACATCAGTAAGTTCCTGTTCGAGGATGTAAAGGCACGGTTTGTGACTGTTACCGGCATCGACGCTGAACATTGTTTCGAGGTTTTATATCATTTTTCGTACGACCAGACGAGTTGTGTGATAACTGTAAAGGCTATAATCAGCGACCGGGAGAATCCATCGATTGAATCTATAACATCGATATTGCCGGCAGCTGAGTGGATAGAGCGAGAGATACATGACGTATTAGGAATTGATTTCAAGAATCACCCGAATATGCGGCGTTTGATTTTATCAGACGATTGGCCCGAGGGTGTTTATCCGTTGAGGAAAGAAATAAAGAAATGAAAGAAAGTATAAAAAAACCAGTTCTTGCGGTTGGTCCTTTTCACCCGTTACAGGAAGAGATGGAATTTTTCCAGCTGACTGTCGATGGTGAAATCGTAACAGATATTGACGTTCGAATATCTTATAACCACCGCGGCATAGAAAAGATAAGTGAGACATTGCAATTTGACCAGGTTCCGTATTTGGTATCTCGGATATGCGGTATTTGTTCGGCATCGCATCCATTGGCTTACGTACAAGCAGTGGAGGAAATAGCAGGCATAACTCCGCCGGAAAGAGCTTTGTATGTGCGAACGATAATAAACGAGCTGGAACGAATTCACAGCCATATGTTGTGGGTGGGTCTCGCGGGACACTTTATCGGATACGACACGGTCTTTATGTGGGCGTGGAAATATCGTGAGCCAGTGCTCGATTTGCTGGAAGAGATTACCGGCAATAGAAATAATTACGGGAACGTGAAAATCGGCGGTTGCCGGGAAGATGTACCCAACGAGATTATTGGCAAGATGCTGAAAGAACTCGATGCTCTCGAGAAGAAAACTGATATGTTGACCAAGGCAGTGTTGGATGACCCTGTTTTGCATGCCCGTTTGAAGGGCGTCGGTATTTTAAGTTATGAAGATGCTGTAAAGTATGCGGTAACGGGTCCGACAGCCCGAGGCAGCGGAGTTGCCATCGATGTAAGACGGGATGACCCATATGCGGCTTACGCCGATTTGGATTGGAACGTAATTACGCAGCCGGAAGGCGATGTTTTTGCCAAGGCAGTCGTTCGTCTTTTAGAGGTATTCGAATCAATCAAGATAATTCGTCAGGCAGCTAAGAAGCTTCCGGACGGCCCGATAGCCGTAGAGGTCAAAGAAATTCCGGCAGGCGAAGCAGTTGGTCATACTGAGGCGCCACGAGGCGAGACATTCCATTACGTTCGCAGCGACGGCGGCAACCGGCCTGTACGTCATAAGGTTCGGGCTCCGAGTTTTGTAAATGTGCCGTCATTTAAGGCATCGTGTATTGGCGAAGAGATTCCTGATGTTACTATTACTTTGGCCGCTGTTGACCCGTGTTACAGTTGTACGGAGCGATTGGCTGTTATCGATGAGAATAATAAAATCGTGCACGATTACGAGACGCTGTTAAAATTGAGTCGTGAGAAAACCGCGAAGATGAAGAAAGAGATGCTTTAGAAGCGGAGGATACATAATTGGATAATAATTTGCTTATCTCAATCTTTTTGCCGCTGATAGCAGGTTTTATTTTGCTATTTGTGCCGAACAGGGCGAGGGCTTTCTGCAAGGCAGTGACGCTGATTATTTCGGTTGTCGCGTTTGTGCTGGCTATTAACATTTTCAAGGCTGGTGATGCGGCTCATGGCTGGCCTGTTTTGCAGATAGACGGTTTCAGTTTGGATTTACTGCTGAAGGTTACACCCCTGGGGTCCTTCATTTTGATGTTCGCGATGGGCTTTGGGGTTTTGATAACCATTTATTCATTGAAATCAACGGCCCAGGTCAAGCGGGCAGGTGAATTTTACGGTGCGATACTTCTTACATTAGGCGGTTCGGCGGGCATATTGCTTTCCGACAACTTGATGTTCTTGTTGATATTCTGGGAGGTCGTTACTGTTTCGCTATATCTGCTGATAGGCACCGGCGGTCGAGGATGCAACTTTGCGGCGACAAAGAGTTTCGCAATGATAGGGGCATCTGACGCGGCATTTCTGCTTGGTGTATTAATGGTTTGGGCAACAGCAGGAACGTTAGTGATTTCCGAGATTAGTTTGGCGACGACATCGGCTATCCCGATTATTGCCTTTTTGCTGCTTTTGACAGCGGCTATAACTAAGGCCGGTGCGATGCCGCTGCACACGTGGCTTCCGACAAGTGGTGAATATGCTTCGGCATCGGTTATGGCACTTTTGCCGGCGGCGATTGATAAGCTCTTGGGGATTTATCTTCTGATACTAATCGTTCGTCAGTTATTCGTAATGCAATCGGCGGCTTTGAGTATGGTTTTGGCGGTCATCGGCGCGGGTACGATAATTATCGCGGTGATGATAGCGATGGTTCAGCATAATCTTAAGAAACTTTTGTCCTATCATGCTATCAGCCAGGTTGGCTACATGATTTTGGGTATAGCGACGGGAACGCCCGTTGGTTTAGCTGGCGGAGTATTCCACATGCTCAACAACGCGATATATAAATGCTGTTTGTTCCTTTGCGGCGGCGCGGTTGAAGAGGCAACTGGTACGGCAGAGCTGGAAAAGCTCGGCGGTCTGGGCAAAAAGATGTCGATTACTTTTACCGCTTGTTTTATAGCGGCATTGAGTATTTCGGGCATACCACCTCTTAACGGTTTTGTTTCCAAGTGGATGATTTATCAAGGTGTGATACAGATGGGTACGGAGCAAACCAGCGGTGCGGCCAAGCTGTGGTCCGTGTGGTTGGTTGCAGCGATGTTCGGAAGTGCACTTACTCTGGCATCATTTGTAAAGGTTATACATTCGGTATTTTTGTCTCGTTTACCGGAAGAGTTAAAGGAAACAAAAGCAGCTCCTGCTTTACAGAGACTTCCGATGATGGTTCTGGCATTGCTGTGTATAGGGTTTGGAATTTTCTATCATTGGCCGCTTAAGATGTTTATTTATCCGGCATTGAATTTAGAAGCAGATACGGTGATATTCGGCAACTGGGAATCCGGGTTAGCTACGATTCTGATGATAATTGGTATTATTCTTGGTTCTCTTATTTTGGCTGTCGGTTTTCTGTCGAAAAAAGTTCGGCTTGTTCCTACGTGGACATGTGGAGAAGTGCAGGAGAACGCCGAGATGACAATCCCCGGGACACATTTTTATAAAACGGTTTCGTCCATGAGTGGTTTGAAGGGTCTTTACAAGGGTCAGGAGAAGGGTTGTTTTGATTCGTATGACCAAAGTGGAAAAGTAGGGTCGGCGCTGACAAATTTCCTTCGTTGGTTACACGGCGGGATTTTGTCAATATATTTGAGTTGGGTAATTATGGGTTTATTGGTGATTTTATTTATCGTTTGCAAAATCTGGTGAGGTAGATATGACGATATTTTATATTTTATTTTTGTTCATGCTGGTAGCTGCGATAATCGCGGTGGAAACCAAAAAGCTTTTGGGTTCTGTGATTTGTATCGGGGCGATTGGTTTTGGTGTGTCTTTAATGTTTTTGTTTCTGCGAGCACCCGATATTGCAATAACACAGATTGTAGTGGAAATTTTAGGTTTGATAATTTTGATTCGCGCCACCATCGCCCGCGATTTGACATTTATCAGCGGAGACAGGGAATTTTTCGGTGTAGTTGTTTCGGTAGTGATAGTTCTGGTCATTTTTCTTGCAGGCGTACATATTTTCGAAACGCTGCCTGAATTCGGCACACCGATATTTGCTGAGACTACCGGGTCAGCCAGCCAGACGTATATCAGCGAAGGATTCCAGAAGACCGGCGCGGCTAATATTGTGAGTGCGGTAATTCTGGATTTTCGAGCTTACGACACCCTTGGTGAAACAACGATATTGTTCACTTCGATTCTTGGAGCAACGGTTTTATTGCGAAAGAAAAGCAGAAAGCTATTAGGGGAGGTGGACGCATGAGTGGTATGACAATAATAGTAAAAACCATCTGCAACTGGGTTAAGGTTCTTATCCTTTTGTTCGGTCTTTATATTATTCTCTTTGGTCACGCGACTCCCGGTGGCGGATTTGCAGGCGGTGTGATTTTAGCAGGAACTTACGTATTGATTATGCTGGCATTCGGCAGAGAAGCTGTGGAGAAAAATCTGTCGCCTTCTCTGGCTGGCAAGCTATTGAGTGTAGGGGCAGCATCATTCGGATTAATAGCTCTTGCCGGATTTTTGTTCGGAAGAGATAAATTTTTGTGGAACTTCATATATCAAAAGTGGCCCGATTTCAAATTTCTCGGTGGCGGAACAATCGATTTGGCCGAGTTTGCAATTGGTTTAGTGGTAACGATGTCATTATATTTGGTTATTTTTACTATATCGGTCTATTGCAGAGATTTCAAATGCAGAGACAAGCAGTGTGATATACCGGTCAAAGAAAGGGAGCAAAACTGATGCTTTATGCATTATGCTTTTTAATGTTTACAATCGGGCTCTATTGCACGGTTGTTAAAAAGAACATGGTCAAGATAGTAATCGGCATAGTGATCATGGAGTACGCCGTTAATTTGTTTTTGATAATGCTGGGCTACCGCATTGGCGGCGTAGCACCGATAGTTGTAGAAGGGCACGTCCTGGGAAACTTTGTTGACAGCTCTGTTGACCCGTTACCGCAAGCATTGGTGCTTACAGCAATTGTTATCAGTCTTGGTTCTTTGGCACTTATAATTTCGATATGTGTCAGGACCTACGAGAAATACGGCACCTTCGACATTACCCAGATTAGGAGGCTAAAAGGATGAGCATACCGCTGCCTGTTTTTGTTATTATTCCTTTAATGACGGCGTTTTTGCTTCCGCTTTTCGGCAAAAAGGGCAAAGCTGCCGCGACATTATTTGCTAACCTGGCAACTATTTCATTGCTGGTGTTGGCGGTTGCCTCTATCGGTAAGTCTGCTGTTTATGAAATTGGCAAATGGTCCATCCCGCTGGGAATTAATCTTGTTCTGGACGGTTTAAGTTCGCTTGTGCTTTTGGCTATAAGTGTTGTTGCCGCAGCGGCGATGCTTTTCAGCACAAAATATATGGAGCAATATACCGCCAAGTCCAGATACCTGAGTTTGTTCATGCTTATGGTAGCGGGGATGAATGGCGTGGTATTGTCTGGCGACCTCTTTAATTTGTTCGTATTTTTGGAAATCGCGTCGCTGGCATCTTATGCATTGGTTGGTTTCGGCTGTGAGAACGAGGAACTTGAGGCATCGTTTAAGTATATGGTGCTCGGCAGTATTGGTTCGACGTTTATTCTCTTCGGAATAGCTTTGGTTTACGGTAATACCGGAATGCTTAATATGGCTTATATTTCGAAAGCTATTCAAGCCAATGGGTTAAATGCCGGTCTCGGTTTTGCTTTGGCATTATTCATTACCGGCTTCGGTTTGAAGGCTGCTTTGGTGCCTTTCCATGCGTGGCTACCCGATGCACATCCATCGGCACCGGCACCGATTTCGGCAATGCTTTCCGGTGTGTTGATAAAGACACTCGGTATTTATGCAATGGCGAGAGTTCTTTTCAATATCTTCGGAATATCCGTATCGCTTGGCTGGATATTAATTGTGCTTGGTATGTTAAGTATGGTATCGGGTGCGTTTTTGGCGATGGGCCAGTGGGATTTGAAACGATTGATGGCTTATTCGAGTATCAGCCAGATAGGATACATGGTTCTTGGAATAGGGCTTGGTGGTTTAATTCTCGCTAAGGGCGGTGATTTAGCATGGGCATCTTTGGCTATCCTCGGCGGCTTGTTCCATCTGGTTAACCATGCCGTTTATAAGTCACTGTTGTTTTTGACGAGCGGTTCGGTAGCGATGTCAACAGGGACAAGGCAATTGAAAGAAATGGGCGGTCTGGCAGAGAAGTTGCCCGTGACTCGTATTGCCTGCACAATTGCATCGGCATCAATCGCCGGCATACCGCCATTTAGCGGATTCTGGAGCAAGTTGATTCTGGTAATCGCAGCGATTCTTTCCGGCTACTACTGGATAGCAGCGGTAATTGTTTTCGTAAGTTTGTGTACTTTGATTATGTACTTGAAGGTTCAAAGATATGTTTTCCTTGGCGAGTTGCCGGAAAACTTACAAGACATAAAAGAGCATCGAGGTTCTATGGCATTTGCGATGTTATCTTTAACTTTGCTGTGTGTATTTATGGGTTTACTTGTGATAGTACCTGGTCTGAAGGCCATCGTGCTTGACCCAGCAGTAAAGGTATTAACTGACGGACTTTTGTACTCGTCTAACATAATTGGGATGTAAGGTATAATACTATGAGACGATTAATGCATTTTATTTCGGCGTTTGTTATCTGGCTTTTACTAACGTGGTCATTTGGTATTCCGATGTTAGTTTTGGGAGCGATAGTTTCCGCTGTCGCATCGGTTTTGTTTCAGGAGCTGCTGCCCGAAGAGAAGGGCATGTTTGTCTCTCCTGTGCGTGCATTCTGGATACTGGTTTATGTGCCGGTATTTTTCTGGTACATTGTGAAAGCTAACTTAGACGTTGTTTACCGTGCCCTGCACCCTGCGATGCCGATACATCCAGGTATTGTAAAGATAAAGACGAATTTAAAAACAGCGGCAGGGATAACGGCTTTGGCAAATTCGATTACGCTTACTCCGGGTACTTTGACCGTGGATTTAACGGATGACGGTTATATGTATATTCACTGGATAAATGTTAAGTCAGACGATGTAGAACAGGCAACCAAACTTATCGCTAAAAGGTTCGAGTGGTTCCTGCAGAAAATTTTTGGATAGTTAAGAGGTAGCTATGATAACGTCATTTTATATCGGCTTGTTTATATGTTGTTTTTTGTGCCTATACCGAATAGGACGCGGCCCCACAGCTCCGGATAGAACGGTAGCTATTGATATACTTGGAACAGTTGTTGTGGGATTCTGTGGTATCCTTGGATTGGTTACTAAAGAAGATTTCTATCTTAACATAGCACTTGCTTGGGCATTGCTCAGCTTCATTGGAACCATAGCACTTGCGAAGTTTTTGGAGGGCCGAAGTTTCGATGATTGATATTACAGGCTACATACTGATAATTATTGGTGTCTTGTTTAATGTATTCGGTTGTATAGGGCTGGTTCGTTTTCCCGATATTTATAACCGTCTGCAGGCCTCGACGAAATGCGTAACGCTTGGAACTACTCTGTTATTAGTCGGCGTTGCGATTCTCAGCGGCTCGGGCGCTACAGCCGCCAAGGCGATAATATGTGCCGTGTTCATAATGATAACTTCGCCTACTGCTGCTCACGCGATTGCCAAGGGCGCTTATTCCTCTGGTGTCAAGATGTGGGAAGGCAGCGTCGTCGATAAATACGGTGAAGATATTGCCAATAAGCAATAGGGAATTTTTGTAGGAGCTTTAAATTGCGTTTGCCAAAGTTAAGAGAATTAAAAGAAGCGGTTATCGCGGTATTTTCACCGCGGTTTACTACACGATTTCCTGCTGAACCGTGCGTGGTACCGGACAACTTTAGAGGCAAGCCGGAATTTGACCTCGATTCGTGCATCGGTTGCGGTGCTTGTGTGAATGTTTGTCCGACTGAAGCATTGACTATGGTCGACGACCTCCAAGCCGACCCGCCGGTACGAAAAATCACTCTGCGGTGCGATACATGTATTTTCTGCGGCCACTGCGAAGAGAACTGCACGACCGAAGATGGTATAAAACTTTCAACCACATGGGACTTGGCCACTCTTGATAAAGACAGTTTGTCTGAAACTCACGAATTTGAACTTCAATTGTGCGAAAAATGTGGGGCCGTAATAGGTACCAAGAAGCATCTTCTGTGGCTTTACGAGAAGCTCGGTCCGAAGGCCTATGCCAATCCATCGCTTTTGATAGCCAAGAGCAATGAGCTGACCATGAAACCAGAAGTTGCTGCCCATCAGCCATCGGGTGAGAATATTGAAGCGAAAGATTTCATGCGCATTTTGTGTCCTAAGTGTAAATGCGAATTAAATATTCAGCTATAAAAACGCTATGGGGTCCGACAACAAATCACTTTTAGAGCAGTTGGAGAAGCTGCGCGGTTCTAAAACAGTCATTCTCGGTATTGGTAACACGTTAAAAGGCGACGACGGTGCCGGTCCGCTGGTATGCGAAGGGCTTAGCGGTAAGGTTTGTGCCGAGGTAATGGACGTCGGTACCGTACCTGAAAACTACATTCAGCCCATCATTAAAAAGCGTCCGCAGAATCTGGTGATAATTGACGCTATTGACTTTGGGGGCTTAGTGGGTGAAATAAAGGTTTTTAAGCCCGAGCAGCTGAATTCGCTGATTATATCAACGCATACACTTTCACCTCGTATTTTTATTGACATGATAGGCCAAGAGATAGATATTAATGTATACTTTGTTGGGATTCAGTCTGCACAGGTGAGATTCGGCGAAGGTGTATCTGTTGAGGTCGAATCAGCAACCCAACGGCTTGTAAGCATCCTGGTTGAGGTTTTCCCGTTGGGAGCATGAATTTCGAGGAATTCTTTAAGGAAGGGTGCTTTGTATGCCGAAATTTTCCATTAAGGAAGTCCTGAACGGTACTTCCGCAGACTAAAATGGGGCAACAGTATTTATTTTCGTAGTTTGGAGGCTCAAACAATGAAAATATGGGGCGAAAGAATCAGAGTTTCTATTATTGTTCCACTTGGACTGGCACTTTTAGCGCTTCTGATGGTTTCGGTTATCACTATCTATCGGCTTCAGAGTTGGCATATCAACGAAAACGCCCGTGCACACATTGCCAGTATGCAGGAATTGTTTCGGATGGAATTGGAGGAGGATGCCAAGCTATTAAGTGGACTGATTGATTGCCTCGAACATGATGAAACTATGCGAGAGGCCTGTATTACAAGGGACCGGGCCAAGTTACTCAGTTATAGCCAGCCCTTATTTGAAGAGCTTCATTCAAAATATGATGTTACCCACTTTTATTTTCACGGTTTAGACAAAGTTTGTCTTCTTCGTATTCATAAGCCGGAGTTTTACGGAGACCGTATAGAGCGGTTTACACTCGATAAAGCGGTGCGTGAGGGCAAACCTGCTCACGGAATGGAACTTGGGCCCCTTGGTACATTCACACTTCGCGTAGTACATCCCGGGCGAATCGACGATAAATTAATTGGCTACATTGAGTTAGGAAAAGAAATCGAATACATTATGCCGGAGATGAAAAGGATTTTGGGCGGTGAGCTAATTTTCTTCATCGATAAATCCTATCTCAACCGTACCGATTGGGAAGAGGGTATGAAACTGATGGGGCGAGTAGAGGACTGGGAACAGTTTTCCCAAGGCGTTGTTATCGACAAGACGATAAAGAAAATCCCGCTTGCTCTCGGCAGTCAGATAGAACGTCATTATATAGAACACGAAAAATTCATCTTCGAGATATCGATAGACAATCGAAAGTATCACTGCGGTTTTGTTCCCCTGCTTGATGCGGCTGGTCATAACGTCGGTGAGATTATTGTCATGAACGACGTCACAGAAGACCAGGCGGCACTGCGAGCATTATTGATAACATTGATTGCGATTTGTGTTCCTGTTGGTGCAGCATTGCTCGGATTTTTCTATTTTTACATTGGTCGGATAGAACGCAAACTCGCAAAAGCACACGATAGCCTGGTATTGGAAATAGATGAGCGTAATCAAGCCGAAGAGTCTGTCCGTCAGAAGAGTCAGTTTTTAACTACTGTGATAGAATCGCTGCGTCATCCCTTTTATGTGATTAACGTTGAGGATTACACAATTGCGATGGCGAATGCCGCAACGCGTAAGTTAGGAGATATCAATAAGCAAATAACATGCTACGCACTTACCCACGATAGAGATTTGCCCTGTGGAGGCGAGGGCCACATTTGTCCTTTGGAAGAAATAAAGAGAACTAAAAAACCCGCCACAGCAGAGCATACACATTACGATAAAGATGGAAATCCTTTGATTTATGAGATTCGTAGTTTTCCAATTTTTGATGAAGAGAGCAAGTTGAAGCAAGTGATTGAATACACAATAGACATTACCGAGCGCAAAAAAGCTGAAGAAGAGATTTCGAACTTGGCTAAGTTTCCTGATGAAAATCCAAATCCAGTAGTTCGTATTTCGCAAGACGGAACCATTCTTTATGTTAACAAGGCCAGTAGCTGTTTGCTAAAAGTTTGGCGTCGGTCAGCAGGTGAGGTATTGCCTGATTCCTGGCAAAAGCATATTTCAAAAACCCTCGCCTCTGGCAAACCGAGCGAAACGGAAATCAAATGTAATGGTCGGATATTTTCTCTTACATTTGCGCCTATTCCCAAGGCCGATTACGTTAATATTTATGCTCTTGATATCACCGAGCGAAAACGGGCAGAGGAAGAATTGCGGGCCTCTGAGACGAAAAGTCTCACCTTGCTTGAGGGTTCTCCGGTCTGCAATAAGATTATTGGCCTTGATTTCCGGTTGCTGTACATGAGTGCCGCGGGCGTAAAGCGTCTCAAGATTCCCGATATTAAGCGTTATTACGGGAAGGTCTATCCTCCCTCGCTCTTTTCCAAGTCGATGCGAGCCCTGTTAACCGAACATCTGGAACGAGCCAAAGCAGGGGAAATTACCAGTGTAGAAGCTCTTGCGCATGACACGGAAGGTGGTGAAGTGTGGTACCATACGACTTTTGTGCCCGCTCGTAATGATAAGGGGCAAATCGAGTATATCATCGCTACATCCGTGGACATCACCCGCCGTAAGCAGGTTGAAGAAGAGCGCGAACAGCTTGTGCGGACACTGAATTTGAAGAATAAAGAGCTTGAGTCGATTCTGTACGTCGCGTCGCACGATTTACGAACACCGCTGGTAAATATTCAGGGCTTTGGTCATGAGTTGTCACATGATTGCGAGTTGGTAAAGTCGGCCATGGGTGACGGAAGAGCAGTTTCAGAGATAGGCAAAGAAGCATGCCTGGCTTTGAAGAACAGCGTTCCAGAGGCATTGGGCTTTATTTTGACCAGTGCGACCCGTATGGATGCGGTTTTGTCGGGACTGCTGCGAATTTCGCGATTAGGACAGGCAGCTTTGAAAATTGAGCGATTGAATATGAACTCGACAATTGCCGGTGTCGTAAGCAATATGGAATACCAGGTAAAAGAGGCAGGGGTAACGTTGGATATTGAGCAATTGCCGCCTTGCCTTGGCGATGCTTCTCAGATAAGTCAGGTTTTCTCAAATTTGCTGGATAATGTGTTGAAGTATCTCGATGAGCACCGAGCGGGGTTGATACGTGTTTCCGGCAGAACCGAAAACAACATTAGTATTTATTGCGTAGAAGATAACGGAGTTGGTATCGCGCCTGCCCATCAGGAAAAGATATTTGAGATATTCCATCGGCTTGAGCCTGAAAAGGGAAGCGGAGAAGGCCTGGGACTGACTATCGTCAGGCGTATTCTCGACAGGCATAATGGAGAGGTGTGGGTGGAATCAGAATTGGGATTAGGCAGTAAATTTTTTGTATCTCTGCCGGCTGTTTGAGTGACAAGTTTAATATTAAAGGAGAAATAAGAGATGAGAAGGGACGCTGTTATTCTTGTCGCTGAAAACAATGATGAACACTTTTCGCTGATAAGCAAAAATCTACAGCGTACCAGCCTGCGTAATGAAATTGTCCGATTCACTGATGGTCAACAGGTACTCGATTTTTTATTAAAAAGACAAGCCGGTGAATGGGAGTATGCAGAAAGATATATTTTGCTGTTGAATATCGATATGCCAAAGGTGAGCGGGATAGAAGTTCTCAAGGCAGTCAAAGCCGATACCACGTTAAAAAAAATGCCGGTAATTATGTTGGCTGATACGGAAGACTACAAGACAATTGGGCAATGTCACGATTTAGGTTGCAGTATCTATATCATCAAGCCATCAGAGGAGGACCGTTTTATAGAAGTCATCCAAAAGGCAGGGGCATTTCTTTTGTCTGTTGAGGTTCCTCAAATTAATAAGCTATCTTGAATAAGGCAGTAAAATGAATAAGGACACAGTAATTCTTATCGCCGAAGATGATGCGGGACATTTTGAGCTCGTAAAGAGGAACCTGTGGCGCAGCTGCATTGAACATGAGATGCTTCATTTCAAAGACGGACAGGAAACATTAGATTTTTTATTCATGAACGGTGACAGAATAAAACGTGAAAAAAACCATAGTTACGTTTTGCTTCTTGATATTCGGATGCCCAAAGTCGATGGTCGGGAGATACTTCGTCGAATGAAAGAGGATGAGAGATTAAGAAAGATACCTGTTATCATGCTGACAACTACGGATGACAGAGATGAGATTGACCGATGCTATGAGATGGGTTGCAGTTTTTATATGGTCAAGCCGACAGATTATAATAAGTTTATGGCTGCGGTAGAAAATCTGGGAGTGTTTCTCTCTTTGGAAGAGGTAACAGTACCATCAGTAAAGTAGAAGTGTGACAAGTCAAACCGCAAAAATATACACACCCGAGGGTAACCATCGCCCGTAGTTAATCTTCTTGCAAAATTAGCCGATTAATTGTAAAGTATGCGTCAAATTAGGTTTTGCCAACGTAGCTCAATGGTAGAG
>JAGLSU010000109.1 GCA_023135935.1 Planctomycetota bacterium | reverse complement strand
ATTAAAAAGTGATTTTGAAGTCTTTGTATTGGGGATTTAAGGGGATTTCTTCGATTTCAGTTTCAGTTACGTAATCTTCAAAAGATTCTCGGATATCCTGGATGCAATTGTCTATGTCATCGGTGTTGCCCTGGATAATCATTTCGACGGTATTGTTTGGAAGGTTGCGAACTTGCCCGGTTAGCTGGTGCCGATTGGCTATACTAAAAGCCATAAATCGGAAGCCAACACCCTGCACCCTGCCGATGAAGATTATTTTTTTGGCAGTTTGGCTCATTTAGACCCCTATATTTTTTGTTAATAGAAAAACTCTATATCAATCTAATCTAAATATCTATTTTACGCAAGGTGGTAATAATGGATTAAATTAAGGTTCACCAAAGGGTTAAATTACTGTATAATCCATCGGATTTAGGATAGTTGGTATTGATTATGGCAAAGAAGACAAAGAAACAAATTGAAAGAGACGAGCAGATTTATGACCTCAGCACGCTGGTGGCTGGTGCATTTTCGCTTCAGGAAGTGCTCGACAAACTTGCCGAGGCAGCTGTGAAGGTTACCGAAGTTAAGGCCTGTTCAATTCGGTTGCTGGACGAAGGGGCAAGCGAGTTAAAAATGCGAAGTACCTATGGTCTTAGCGAAGAATATCGCAATAAGGGAGTCGTATCGAAGAACGACCCTGTAGTTAAGGCTGCTTTTACGGGCGAAGCGGTTGTGCTGGACGATATGCGGGTTGACGGTCGTGTGAAGTATAAAGAGGCGACGATTAAGGAAGGCCTCGTCAGCCAGCTTACAGTTGCGATGCAATTCAGAGATAAGGCAATCGGCGTACTTCGGCTATACAGCCCACAACCGAAACATTTCGAAGAAGATGAGATTGCCCTTGCAAGAGTGGTTGCTTCGCAATGTGCGGTAGCGATAACCAATGCCAGATTATATGCAAAGGCAATTGAGGGCGCCCGCATTGCAGAGCAGATGCGATTGGCAGGGGTTATTCAGCGAAGGATGATTCCGCAAGAAGCTCCACATATGTCCGGTTTGGATATAGCCGCTACTTACATCCCATGTTTTGATGTTGGTGGTGATTTTTATGATTTCGTTCCCCTGACAGACTCTTGCTTTGCTGTAGTCATTGCTGATGTGATAGGCAAGGGAATTCCTGCCGCGATTATGACCAGTTCTTTCCGTGGTGCATTGCGGGCCTATGCTGATTGCGAAGACAATAAGAATGCCATCGAGAATATTATAAACAAGCTCAATAAAACAGCGTGTCTGGAATGTAGAGATGGTGAATTTGTTTCGTTGGTTTATGCGGCTTTCGATGTTACAACGAGGGCTGTAACTTATTGCAATTGCGGTCACGAACCACCGGTGCTTATAAGAGATGGACAAATTATAGAATTAGAGAAGGGCGGATTGGTTCTTGGAATCGAGTCACAAACCGAATATGAAATTGGGACATTGGAACTTAAAGAAAGTGACTGCTTATTATTTTACACCGATGGTCTGACAGATGCGGCCAACTTTGAAGGTCAGCTATGGGGCAGGGAAAACTTTCTTGAAACCGCGAAGAAATTTGTTGCCGGTTCTGCCGAGCAGATGATTAAGAATATACTTGGCTACAGAAGGCGTTTTGTTGGTCTAACCAGCCAAGTTGATGATACCAGTATTGTTGCTATCAAGGTTGATAAAGCGGCAAAGCCGTAACTTTAAAATCAAAAATGGCGAATCTTGTTATTACAATTGATGGTCCTGCCGCAAGCGGCAAAAGCACAGCAGCCCGATTGCTGGCCAAAGAATTAAAGGCTATTTTTCTCGATACTGGTGCGATGTATCGAGCTGTTACTTTGGCGGCTATGCAGGCTGAGGCAGACATGAATGATGAAGATGAGCTGTTTGATACTTTAGATGCTACCGAGTTTAAATTCGTAGCGGAAGAAGACCGGATGATAGTTTATATTGATGGTAAAGATGTGACCGAGCGTATACGCGAGCCAGAAATTACCGCCAATTCTAAATATATTGCTTCTGCGCCGAAATTGCGGGACAGATTAGTTGAAATGCAAAGGCAGTTTGCAGCCGACGAAGAAAAAATCGTTACTGAAGGAAGAGACCAGGGTACGGTAGCGTTTGCGAATGCTGATATTAAGTTTTTCCTTGTAGCTGACGTAGCAGAAAGAGCCAGGAGAAGGCAAGCTGAACTGCAGGATAAAGGTGTCGAAGAGAATCTTGAGCAAATACAAGATGCTATCGAACAAAGAGATAAAAGCGACCAGGCAAGAAGAGTCGGACCTTTGAAACCTGCTGACGATGCCATTGTCGTTGATACTACCGATTTGAGTATAGAAGAGGTTGTGGAAAAACTTCTTAGTTGCGTAGAGGAAAATGTCTAAAAAAAAACCTAAGATGATATGGTTTCGCTTTGCTCGAATGCTTTGCAAGATTTTCTGCGAGTTGTTCTTTCGATTGCATATCTACGGTAAAGAAAATGTTCCTGAAGAAGGACCTCTTCTGCTTATCAGTAATCACCAAAGTTTTTTTGACCCTGTGTTTTGTGGGATATACTTAAAAAGGCCATTGTATTTTCTTGCCCGTAATACACTTTGGAAAAATCGTTTTTTCGGTTGGATTATATCTTCGGTCAATACTATACCGGTCAGGCGTGGCGAGGCAGATTTATCTGCAATGAAAACTATTATTAAAAAGCTCAAGGAAGGCAATGGAGTTTGTCTTTTTCCGGAGGCGACTCGCAGCAGTGATGGCAAAATATCACCGTTCAAACCTGGTTTTGGTCTTTTATGTAGACGAGGTAAAGCCGCAGTAATGCCGGTAGTGATTGACGGTGCCTTCGAATGTTGGCCCAGACATAAAAAGTTTTTTTCGCCCGGAAGTGAAATTACAATTTCCTATGGTGAGTGTATAACAGCTGAGCAGGTAGAGCAGATGAACGATAAGGAACTGGCGGAAAATTTAACTGCTACCTTGCGTAAAATGCAAAGCGATTGCAGGATAAAGCAAGGTAAGAAACCTTATGATTATTGATTGATTATGAAAGTAATTGTTGCAGAAAAATGCGGATTTTGTCCCGGTGTTAAAAACGCTATCAGTATTGCAGAAGAAATACTGGCCCGGGAGAACGACGTCTATAGTCTCGGTCCTATTATTCACAATAAAGATGTTGTGGAGCGATTAGCAAAGACAGGGCTGAAAACAGTTGATAGTGTCGAAGAAGTCGAATCGGGAACAGTGCTGATTCGTTCTCACGGAGCGGTCCCCAAAGACATAGCCAAGCTAAAGGATAAGGGCATTAAAATTGTCGATGCCACCTGCGTGTTGGTTAAGAGGTTGCAGCAAATAGCAAGCGAGCTTGACGCTGCTGGATATAAGGTAGTGGTTATCGGTGACGAGAACCATCCTGAAGTCCGGGCGGTTGTCGGCTGTGCCAGCGATGTTGTTGTTATTGCTGATGAAGCGGATTTACATAAGCTTCCTAAAAGCGGCAAATTGGGAATTGTCTGCCAGACCACACAGAGTCCCGAGCATTTTGGCAGGATGCTTGGTGCTATAGGGCAATACGGATTTGGCGAGTTGAAGGTAATTAACACGTTGTGTAAGGAGGCGATGAATAGGCAGCAATCGGCGGTCGAATTATGCAAGAAAGTCGATATCATGTTTGTTTTAGGCAGTTTAGAGAGCGCAAATACCCGTAAATTGGCCGAACTTTGCAAAAAATATAATAAACAAACGTTTCATTTGCAAAATTGGGATGAATTTGATAAAAATATACTCTTTGGCAAGGGTACAGCGGGTGTTACGGCAGGAGCTTCGACGCCCGAGTGGATAATAGAAGAATTCGTTAAAAACCTGGGAAATTTCGATGGTAGCGGGTTTTGATGAGACCCATCGCAAAATAGAATAAGGATGTCATTTTTGCATTGGCTGTGTGGGCCAATGCGTTTTTATAAATGGTAAACAGGAAAACTTTATTTTTGTGCAGTGTTGCACAGAGGCCTGTTGGCGTAAATGTGGGGCGCCAATATGGTCGAGAAGAACAGACTCCACAAAGGAATTTAGGTTTATGGTAGATAGAAATATAGTTAACAAATTAGGTTTGTCGAAGGAAGAACTTGAGCGTCAGGTCAACGAGATGTTTGGAGAAAAAGAGAACGAATTTTTGGAAGAAGTTTTATCTTCAAAAGTCGATACTCATTTACCTGGGATTATTCTTAAGGGAACAATCGTATCACAGATAGGCAATGATGTTATTGTTGAGGTTGGACTGAAAAGCGAAGGTGTTGTTGATGCCAGCGAATTTGATAGTTCCGATGAGGTAGTGCCTGGTAAAGAAATTGAAGTGCTTCTTGAGGACACAGACTCTGAGGGCGGCCTTGTTCTTTTGAGTAAACGCAAAGCCGACCGCATCAGAGGTTGGGAAACAATTATCAATACGAAGAAAGAGGGCGATATTGTTAAGGGTAAAGTTATAAGGCGCATTAAGGGCGGTTTGCTTGTTGATATTAGCGTGCCCGTGTTTTTACCCGCTTCGCAGGTCGATATCAGAAGGCCGGGTGACATTAGCAGATTTATCGGTAAAGAAGTCGAGTGTAAAATACTCAAGATTGATATCGAAGGGCGAAACATCGTCATATCAAGACGAAAACTTATTGAAGAGGAACGCCACAGCAGCAAAGAAAAAATCATGGCCGAAATCGAAGTTGGCCAATTGCGAAAAGGTGTTGTCAAAAATATTGCTGACTTTGGTGTATTCGTAGACTTGGGAGGTGTGGACGGTCTGTTGCATATATCCGATTTGAGTTGGGGCAGAATTTCACATCCTTCAGAGGTGGTTAATCTGAACGATGAAATTGAATGCATGGTTGTTGGTGTAGATAAAGAAACTGAAAAGATTTCTCTTGGCTTAAAGCAGAAGACTACCAGCCCCTGGGATGATGTTGATAAGCGTTATCCTATCGGAGAAAGAGTGACGGGCAAAGTTGTAAATGTGATGAATTATGGTGTTTTTGTTCAGCTCGAAGAGGGAATTGAAGGTTTGGTGCATATTAGCGAAATGAGTTGGACCAAGCGTTTGGCACATCCCAGCGAGATGCTCAATCTTGGTGATGAAATCGAAGTGGTTGTTTTAAATGTTAACAGGGAAAAGCAGGAGATATCTCTTGGTTTAAAGCAAACAGAAATCAATCCATGGACGGTAGCTTCACAGAAATATCCGCAGGGAACAATTGTTACCACGAGAGTACGAAGCCTGACCAATTTCGGTGCGTTTGTAGAAATAGAGCCCGGAGTTGATGGTATGGTGCACATTTCCGATTTAAGTTGGACAAAGAAATACAATCACCCCAGCGAAGTGTTGCAGAAGGGGCAGGAAGTTAAGTGTATTGTCATTGAAGTTGATGAGGAAAAGCAGCGGGTATCAGTGGGAATAAAGCAAATGACCGAGGACCCGTGGATTCATGCTATTCCGGAAAAATATATTCCCGGCCAAATCATCAAGGGTACCATCACAAAACTGACCAATTTCGGGGCATTTGTTGAACTTGAATCTGACCTGGAAGGGTTGTTGCATATTTCTGAACTCGCCGACCACAAGATTGAAAAACCTCAGGATATAGTTAAGTTGGGTGACGAAGTTGAGGTCAAGATTTTAAGGGTCGATACCGAGTCGCGAAAAATTGGTTTGAGTTTAAGAAGAGCTCAATGGGCTGCCGAAGAAGCTGCTGAAGGAAAAGTAGTTGAACCTGCGGAGGAACAGGTAGAAGCTCCTGTGGCTGAGCATACAGTTCTTTCTGACAGTGACATGGACAAGTTCGAAGAGCCTAAAGACCAAACTGACGAAACTGCAGACGATAGCACAGAACCAACTGAGGAAATCAAACAGGTTGAGCAAACCGAACAAGACGAAACTCAGGATAGTGAGGTTGCGG
>JAGLSU010000108.1 GCA_023135935.1 Planctomycetota bacterium | reverse complement strand
CTGAAAAAGCCGAGGTTGAGCAGGTTGAGCAAACAACTGAGGCAGACGAGCAGGATAATAGCGATAGCGATACGGAGGAGAAGGTCGAAACTGATAATTGACCCGAATCCCAACTTAATGAGATAAAGCATTTTTGAGCGATAGAGCCTTGTTCTCAATAAGTTTATCTGGAAACGGGCAAAATACCGTGAAATGTCCACATCCAAGCTTAACCGTTGGCATCGATTCCCCACGGTTTGCTGACTAAACCCACGGGCACATTTGACCGATACCAGAAGCAGAGGTTTGCTTTGTTAGGGATTAATCGTCCTATAACGCCGTGAAATCGGAAATAGATTTGCCCTTATGTCTTGAGCCGAAAGGTTTCTTGATTGGGCGGGAGTAAGCTATAGCATTCGACATTACCATAAAGGATTACTTAAGAGAAATTGACGAGGCGCCACTGCTTACTGTTGAGCAGGAGCATCTATTGGGTAAACTGATTGTCGAGGAAAACGACCCCGTAGCCAGAGAGCAAATGGTGCGGAGTAATCTGAGGTTGGTTGTTAGTATAGCAAAGAAATACGGCAATCGCGGGATGAGCCTCGGCGATTTGATAGAAGAGGGAAACCTCGGTCTTATAAAAGCCGTCGATTATTTCGACCCCGACCGAGGAACTCGTTTTAGTACCTATGCCGCTTGGTGGATAAAACAGGGTATCAAGCGTGCATTGCTGGAGAATATTCAGCCCGTACACATTCCTACGTATATGGTTGCTTTGATAAATCAATGGCGGCGTACCGCTGCTGAGCTTAACAACAAACTCGGCAGAATGCCGGATGTCGAAGAGATGGCAAATGTAATGCAGCTTCCGCTGCGAAAAGCAAAAATCATACGTCATATAGTCGAAATTCTTAGTTCAATCAAAAATACTTCTGTTAGTGGTGATTCGGATGAAGACCGAACGCTCGAGGCAATGTTGGCTGACAACCACACTCCCAGGCCGGGAGACGAATTGGCTGAAGACGAAGAGAAAACAAAGCTTCTACGATTGCTGGAAGAAATTGAACCGAGGGAAGCCGATATTTTGAGATTGCATTACGGTTTGGATGGGCGCAAATCGATGACATTGAAAGAAATCGGTAAAAAGTTAGGGCTGACTCGCGAGCGAATTCGTCAGATTCAACATGCCGCAATCACAAAGCTCTACGAATATATGAACGAAGATAACGGCAAACAATAAGCTATTAAGGCTTGCATTTCTTTGAATTACCTCAATAATAGTCCCTGATAACCGAATGGATTGTGCATTTGGCCGATTTAAGATAAATATCGGGGAGCAAAGACAAATGTCAAATCAAACAGTTGATTTAGAAAAACACATTCGTGGTATACCAGATTGGCCCAAAGAGGGGATTCTATTTCGTGACATCACACCCTTGTTAGCCAACCCGGAAGCTTTTGCTGCTGCCATAGATGCTCTATGTGTCGATTTTGTAAATACCGGAATTGGTTATGTTGCTGCTGTTGAAGCCAGAGGATTCATATTCGGAGCATCAGTTGCGGAAAAGCTCCAAGCCGGTTTTGTTCCTATTCGCAAAAAAGGCAAACTGCCTTCGGAGACCGAGAGTGTTACTTATGATTTGGAGTATGGTACTGATACCTTGGAAATACATAATGATGCTGTAAAAAAGGGTTCCAAGGTTCTGATGGTTGATGATTTGTTAGCGACCGGCGGGACAATGGCTGCCGCCTGTGAGCTTATTGAAAAAGTAGGTGGAAAAGTTGTGGGAATAACTTTTCTTATTGAGCTTACCGAACTTGCCGGGCGAGGAAAACTCGGTGATTATAAAATTAAAACGGTTATTTCTTATTGATAAAAAACAAAAGGCTCAGGTTAATAACCTGAGCCTTCTTTACATCACTCTCGTTTTAATAAAGCTATAAAGCTTTCTTATTTTTTTCGTTTTCTCGAAATAGCCAAGGCACCTAAACCAAACAGTGCAATTGTGATTGGTTCCGGAACATTAGCTACATGCATGCTGTAGTCGCCTCCGCCTACATATTTGACAATAATAGTATCGGGTGTAAGATAAAAATCTGCATCAGGTGTCCCTGATTCATTAAAGGCAAGATGGAACAACACTGTATCGAAAACAGTTCCGCTGTATTGGTCCGGTTGAGTATTTAAAAATCCCTGGGCCCAACCTTCCTGCGGAATATCAGAACCATCCAGGAGGTTTACGCTTCCAATAGTGTTGTCGTTTCTTATATTATCCGCATTGGCAGTCATGAAACATTTATCCATGCCGGAACTGTCTGGAGCAACCAGGTTGTAATACAAATCTCTGGCGGCATAATTTACTGCTGTGTTACCTGCACCTTGTGCAAACAGTGTATCCGATAATGAACGTACATAGCTTGCACCGGCACTTTCGTCCAGGGTGTAACCGGTGACATACTTGAATTCAATTTCCATAATAAATGGATTGGCTCTTCCGTCAGGTGAAATGTCAAGACCTAATGGAGATGTGTTGGTAAGAAGAATATCTATATAGCCTGCACCGCTGGTAATGCTTGCCTGTGCTGAAGCAGTAATGGTATTACTATCGCCGGCTATATCGGTAGGTGAAAAATATGTGACACCCGCTACAACATTGCTTGTGCTAAATAACAAACACAAACAAAATACCCCTACAAAACCTATCCCCTTCATCGTTTCCTCCTCGCTTCGCACTCCGAACTACCCCCATAGAACGGAGAAGCCTCTACACATACTACCCAACTATATAGGAATGATTCCTATTTGTCAAGGATTTTTTATCTTCTTTGTTGGAAATGCCGTTTTTTGAGCTTTATTTGCTGGTCTTTGCTGTCACGACTCGGTCATTGTTGTGGAAATCCTTTTCGATGATAATTTTTTCGAAGCATTGGGCTTCTTCGAGTAATTCTTTGACAGCTTGGCCTTGAGCATAGCCAATTTCCAGCATCAATGCTGCGCCGGGTTTTAAAAAGTCACCCGCCTTTTTACAAATCCGCCGGTAGATATCTAAGCCGTCAGTTCCCGCATAAAGAGCCGACTTCGGTTCATAGTCTTTTACATTCTTATCGAGCTTTTCGAATTCAACGGCACTGACGTAAGGTGGGTTGCAAATGATTAAATCAAATTTACCAACATCTAACTGGGGGATAACGGGGTCGAATAAATCGCCGCATAGAAGTTTTATTCTTTCCTTTAGCTGGTGCTTCTCAACATTGCACTCGGCAACACTTAATGCGGCATCACAGATGTCCGTTGCGATTATGTTTGCGGCGGGATAATTTTTAGCAATCGCCACCGCGATACATCCGCTGCCGGTACATAAGTCGCAGACGAATTGCTTGTCGCTGCGAGTTCGCAAAAATTCGATTGCACGTTCAACTAATAGTTCCGTTTCCGGTCGAGGTATAAGGCAATCTTGTGTGATATCCAGTTCCAAAGAATAAAATTCCGTTTTACCAACCAGGTATGCAACAGGTTCACTTTGTCCGGCACGCTTTACCAAATCATGTAATTTGTCCAACTGTGGTTTGGCAACGGATTTATCGTATTGTGTATATAGCTCAATTCGTTTTAGTTCCAAGATGTGACTGAGCAAAAGTTCAGCGCTCAATCGGGGCGAATCTATACCCTTTTCGGTAAAGTGTTCAGTAGTCCAGTTTAACAGTTTCTGTATTGTCCACTCAGCCATGAACTTAGATATATACCTTGTCCATCATTCTCGGAAAAGCAATGCATTGTCGGATATGTTTTTCGCCGGTCAGCCACGCCACCGTTCGCTCAACCCCCAAACCGAATCCTCCGTGTGGTACCGAACCGTATTTCCGTAAATCCAGATACCATTCGTAATTTTTAATTTCCAGGCCCTGTTTTTCGATTTTTGCCGTCAGCTTTTCGTAATCATCTTCTCTGACGGAGCCGCCGATGATTTCACCAAATCCTGCTGGTGCAAGCAAATCGAAATTTAAAACGACTTTCTCATCATCTCTGTCTGTCTTCATATAAAACGCCTTCGCATCTTTCGGATAGTGCGTGACAAAAATCGGCTTATCGTGCATTTGCGAAATGATGGTTTCATCGGAGCCGCCGAGGTCCTTTCCCCATCGAAATTCCGCAGCTAACTTAGCATGTTTCGGATTATTTTCAATCTTCGTATCGGTCTCAGCTAAAACGCCTCGCAATTCGATTAGCTCTGCTGCGATTTTGTCCTTCTGCCATTGTTTTATTTGACCCTTTTGCTGCTGCTCTAATTCGGTGATTTTCGATTCGGCTTGCTGTTTTGTATTTTGTAATTGCTCCAGCTGCGAAGCCATAAATTGCTTTGTCTTTTCGCCTGTTAATATATCCACCGCTTCGGTATAAGTTAATCGATAGAAGGGCGGTTTGATTTTTTCCAATGCTGCAATATCCGCACCGAGTGTTTCGAGTTGACTTTTATTGTCTCCTAAAACACGAGCAACGATAAAAGAGACGAAATTTTCGGCCAATTCGAGAAGCTCATCCAAATCGGTGAAAGCTACTTCCGGTTCGACCATCCAGAATTCCGTTAGATGTCTGCGGGTCTTACTTTTTTCCGCTCTGAATGTTGGCCCGAAGCAATAAACCTTGCCGAAACTCATCGCTGCCGATTCCAAATGCAGTTGGCCGGTCTGTGTTAGGTGCAACGGTTCTCCGAAATAATCCACCTCGAAAAGCGATTGCTTATCTTCACCCACCATGGCTGTAAAAATAGGCGTATCAATCAGTGTGAAACCGTTGTCGTTGAAAAATCTTCTTATGGCATCAATTACGGTGTGGCGAATCTTGCCGATACACCATTGTCCCTGCGAACGCAAATGCAGATGACGGTTTTTCAGAAGAAAATCTGTCCCGTGTGATTTTGGCGTGATGGGATAATCCGTTGCCGGTGAAATTATTTCCGCGGCGGTTACAGCTAACTCATGTCCGCCGACGCTTCTTTCTTCGGTTCGGACGACTCCCGTTACTGTAAGCGATGATTCCTGCCCCAGGTGTTTTAATTGTTCGAAAAGTTCGTCGGAAACTTTGCCCTTTTCAACGATGCACTGACACAACCCTGTGCCGTCGCGGACTATTAAGAATTGTACCTTACCGCTCGAGCGGCCTTTATAAAGCCATCCGGCAAGCGTTACCTCCTGGTCTACGTTGTTTTTTAATTCGGATATTTTATTCGGCATCGGCACTTTCCTCTTCGTTGTTGCAACTGCTCTTTCTTTTCAGTCTGGGCCAGATTTGCCAGTCATCCTGTTCATCTTCTCGCTTACCGTCTTCATCGATACCATTTAGGCCCTTGCTGTAAAGAGTGAAGCTGTCGTCTGTCAGCTTATAGACAAAGACCCCTTCATTTGTCGGGTCGATAAAAGTTTCCGCTGGTACAAAAGCTTTAATCTCATCGAGACTTTCCGGCCAATCACCGGTTTTATTTTTATGTCGCCTCAAACCAATCAAAAGCTGACAGCCTCGCCTGTCCGTGAGCAGCCGTAGATATATTTCGTGAATTCTATAATAAGCTCCCTCTGCTATGTCTGCCATAAATTCGGTTGTGCAGCGAAAGTTGAGCCTGAATTTTGGCGAGGATTTTCCTGGTCCTTTTTTCCAGTCGAAATCCGGTTCAGCCATCGCATAGTATCTTTCGTAGGCATC
>JAGLSU010000107.1 GCA_023135935.1 Planctomycetota bacterium | reverse complement strand
CATCTGAAATTATTCCAATTGAACGAGTTGAAAATGTGATTTTTTTGTTACGAAGGCAAAAAGTTATTGTAGATTCTGACCTTGCCCGGCTATACGGAGTTACAACCAGTCGCCTTAATGAGCAGGTGAAACGCAATATACAACGTTTTCCTACTGATTTTATGTTCCAGCTTAACAAAGATGAGTTTGCAAACTTGAAATCGCAATTTGCGACATCAAGTTCAGGCTGGGGCGGAAGACGTAAATTGCCGTATGCCTTTACAGAGCATGGGGCTATTATGGCTGCCAGTGTTTTGAATTCAGAGCGGGCAGTTGCAGTTAGTATATATGTGGTTCGAACTTTTGTAAGACTTCGTCAAATATTGGCTCCATACAAGGAACTGACAAAAAAACTCGAACAACTCGAGAAGAAACTGCAAACACATGATAAACAAATTGTTACTTTGGTTCAAGCTATACGTTTGCTTATGCCGCCGTCCAATGCGAAACCTAAAAAGCCGTTTGGGTTTCATAGCAAAAAGAAGTAAGACAAAAAAGAAATCCGCATGGTACAAAAATTGCCCATTCTACCTGTTAATCCTTCCACTTTAACTTCTCAACATCTTTCGGCTTGATGAATTTCACACTTCCATCGTTAAAAAGAATATTGCACCCTTCCTTTCTGTAAATTTTCAAGTGATTTTTTACACTGACTAAATCAGGACCACCATATTGATTCCATCCATTAGATGTTTCAAACAATAAAACTACATCGGGGGCAGAGTTTGGCTCAGCGTTTGGATTCAATCCATAATGAGACCATTTAATCTCGTATATGTACTTCTTATGCCCGCTCTCGTCGTTATAGTCATCTAATAATTTCACCTCTACAGGATATTCCGTCTTGTTCACCGGAATACCGGTGGTACGGAGTGTGTCGCCAACTGACATGCAAGTAAACATACGTTTATTCATGTCCAGTTTTTCAACAAGCAAATCACACCATTTTGTGGGAGTAGGATACATCCCATTATTATCCGCAGCATATTTATGCATAGCGACGCCTATACTTTTCATATTCTTTTGGCAAACGGCTAAAGGAATCCGACTTTTGAGTTTACTCACAAACATGGGGGCAACCCAAATAATCAGGACTATAATTAATACTGTTACTAACAGCTCATTAAGCGTGTAAGCTTTTCCTCTCGTCTTATCCATATATCGTACCTTGCCATAGTCAGTAGGATGGGCAATTTTTGCCCATCCTACAAAGTTCATTCCTTTGATTTTATTTAATAGATTATACCCCTGATTTGTGTGTGATTGCAAATGATAAAAAAAGCAAACGGCAACCCCCTGCAGTGCAGGGGGCTAAACATAAGGGCATACTGTTTACGATTTATGGTTGACATGTTTGTTTCGAGTTAATAGCATAAGGGGTTTGAGTAGTTGAGTAATTTAGAACCTAGGGTAAACCCTCTAAATGCAGATAAGGAGGTTTTAAGAGAATGGGGCATAAGTCTTTTTTAAAGACAGTTGGTTTTGTAATAGTCATTTCCGCAGTTGTTCCTTTTATTACTTCGTGTGAGCCGGGGGCGAATGGTTTCTGTGAGGAAAAACACGTTGCCTTTATTGAATTGCCACGGGTAGTGCGAAAAACTTTACGACGACAGTTGCTGACCCTTACAACAATTGACACTGAAAAAATAGAATTTGTAACAAAGAAGGGCGGGCGGAAAATTTACAACATTACTTTGCTGGCTGGTAACATAAAATACAAATCTGAGGTTGCTGAAGACGGGACATTAATTAAGAAGGAAATAGTGTGGTTATTTGACAGGGACGAGAGCAAGTCCGTTCCCAAAGGATGGGGTGTATCTGAAACCAATAGTAAGGGCAAGCCGGCCACATGGCAGGTTATCGGTGACGATTCAGCACCGAGCAAGCCGAATATCGTTGCGATAACAAGCAACGAGAACAGTGGGCACACATACAATCTGCTGATAGCGGAACATACAAACTTCAAAAATGTTAATGTTATGGTTATGGTCAAGGCCATCAGCGGGATGCAGGACCAGGGCGGTGGAGTTATCTGGCGAGCGCAAGACAGCGACAATTATTATATTGCCCGCTGGAACCCGCTGGAGAATAATTTTCGGGTTTATTTCGTAAAGGACGGCAATCGCAAGCAGTTGGCATCGGCATATATGAAGTTGGACCCGCAGAAATGGCACAGGCTCAATATCAAACATATTGGCAAAAAAATCATAGCCAGGGTTGATGAAAAAAAGTACATAGAAGTGGAAGACACAACATTTAGTTGTGCCGGCAAGGTAGGGTTATGGACAAAGGCCGACGCGGCTACCGGTTTTGGTGGGTTTAAGGTTAAAATGCAAGGCCAAAACAAATAGGCGTTCAGCCGCGTGAAAATCTTTTCGCCAGACAGACCACGAACAGTGCCATGAGGCATCCCCCGGCAACAGCTTCAAGCATTGCTACCGTTCTATAAAAATTATCCTTCGCGGGATAGAGGTCACCATAGCCAAGTGTAGTAAAGGTTATGGTGCTGAAATACAGTCCTTGCAGGAATGATGTTTCTGTGACGCCGTCTCGATGTATGAGTGCGGCTGGTTGTGAAAATATAAAGGCACAGAAGAGAATGATAAGTGCACTCGCGGCTAAAACTCTTGCCGGTCTTTCGCCATAACCGAAGAGCAATCTTCCGAAGATGAGTTCCGGCAGCAATCTTATGGAAGATATTGTTCTCATCAGCTTTTTTGCCGGCGAGAGGGTGTCGTAGGCGGTTCCTTTTAGTTTTTGCCATAACCTTGCGCATCGTTCATTATAGAAACATTCTCCGGCCAACTGATAATATCCGGCTTCCTGGGCGGACTGTTTTACGAATCTCCAGAAGCTTTCGTCGTCGCCATAGCGTCGGCGGCTGAAAGAAATCGAGTCATAGATGGGGACAGCTCTGGTGGAGGAATAGACTCCGCTGAAATCGATTTGTCCTATAAATTTGGCTTGTGAAAAGTTTACGCCCTTGACGAAATGTGTATTTGTAAATCTCGCGGAATCTTTAAATGTCGCGCCACCGAACAAAGTATAGCCAGCGAAAGTAGCGGTTCTAAACTTGGCATCTTTGGTGAAGACAACATTTTTAAAGGTTGTGACACCTTCGAACCTACATCCATCGAATCCGGCACCGCCGAAGAATATGGTATTTCTAAATCTTGCCTGTCCTTTGAATATTGAGCTGTTAAAGACAACATCGGCTTCGAATTCTACAGCGGAGGACTCCGGTTCGAGCCACGGGCAGGCAAATACGACGTTCTCTTCGAATACACATTTGTCGAAAACTATTGATTGAGACAATACCAATGTTTTGCAGTCTTCGGTTTGTTTGAGTGAGAGTTTTTCTGTTTGAAATTTTTCGGTGGGGTCGAACAGCCGGTTTATATCAAGTACACCCGTGACGGTGCACTGGTTCAGTTGGATAGTGTCCCCATCGACAAGGGCCTGGAGCAGTTGGTTTGCGGATACGTCTTGTTTTTCTCTTTGAAATGTCATTGGCTGCTTTTTAAATTATTCGGTATCTTCTTTTTGTAAGAGTTCAATAATTTCAGCTTTTGTCGGCAGTACTTCGATTGAGCCAAATTTGGTACAGGCCAAGGCTCCGGCTGCGGAAGCGAATTTGGCTGCTTTTCTGAGGTCATCTTCCACGGTGCAACAGGCGGCTAACGCTCCCGCGAAGGCATCGCCCCTTCCGGTCTGGTCGACGAGTTCGACTTCGAAGGCTGGGATGTGGTCGGCACCGGTTCTATCGACGACCATGCAGCCGCGTTTTCCCATGGTTATTATAGCTGAAGTTGCTCCGCGCGCGACCAAATCCGAGGCGATGAGTTTAGCGGTATGAACGCTGGCATCGGATTGGTCCGTGATATCGGCAGCTTCGTAGAGATTCGGAATAAGTATATCGGCGGAAAAATACTCGTCGGGGAGGTCGTCATTTTGTTGGCCCGGCAATTCCATGGGCCTTGCGGGGTTAAGTATGACTTTAGTGCCGTGTAATTTTGCACATTTAATCGCGGAGACGACAGCTTCCTGGGGTAATCTGGCATGAATGAGGCAGACATCGGCTTCGGCAATAATTTGTTCGGCGTCTTCGATATCCTGTTGTGTTAGGGCGCTATTGGCTCCGCAGTATACACAGGTTGCATTTTCGCCTTCGGCATTAACTAATGTCACTAAGGCGCCGGTGTTTTTGGCATTGGCATTGTAGACGAATCCGGCATTTACCTTTGATTCTGCCAGATTTGCTTTTACCATTTGGCCGAACGGGTCGCCGCCGACTTTGCTGATGAGGTAGACCTCGCATCCACATAGAGCAGCTTCTACGGCTTGATTTGGTCCCGGCCCCGCGGAGGTGTATACGACAGCTGAGCCATCGACATTCTGGCCCGGAGATGGGATTTGGCTGCACCTTATTGCCATGTCAACATAGGTGCCTCCGACGACAGCTACCTTAGGAATCCTTCCTGTCATTTTTAATCCTTTCAGGGATTTAGTATAGTTTGCCGTCGACAAAATGCAAAGTTTTTTTTGGTTGGTGTTGTGGTCGAAGTTGGAAGGTCGAATTCGGTGATTGAGGGGCGATTCTGAGGAAATGTTTATGAAAATTGGTACAAAAGTCTTGACTTTATTTTGTAATTTGTTAAAATCCCCCTCGTATTAAGTAAATATCTAATTAAATTTGGGGCGGAAAGTCAGAACAAGCAATTAATTTAATTAAGACTCAGTTGTCGGTATTGAAAACATCTCAAGCGAGGTAGTATTTTGCAGGTATCCTGGCGATAAAGCAACATGAAGGACAGAAGAACCTGAATCGGGGCGGTCAATCATACAATTTCGGGCTAACATAAGGATAATTTAACCCAAGGAAGGGGGAAGTAATGCAAGCAATCCACAGAAATGTTTCGCAGAATACTTTAACCAGTAGGAATGTCTATCGTGACAGAATCGATTTGTTGCAGAGCAGGGTCAGTCTTTTGCGCGGTACGGACCGGCTTTTGATGACGATGTATTTGAAGAACGGTAATAGTTTTCGTCAGATGGCTCGTTTGGCGGGGGTCAATGAGGCGAACATCGCCCGTCGGATATACAAACTAACGAAGCGGCTTATAGATGGCGAATACATAACGTGCCTTAGGAACCGCGATAGATTTACTCGTGCGGAAATGGGGGTCGCCAAAGATTATTTCCTTTTGGGTTTGTCGCAAAGGAAAATCTCTACAAAGCGCAATTATAGTCTTTATCACATTCGCAAAATTCTGAAAAAAATCCAGCAGCTTGTGAAAATCAGTGACGATGCTTAGGTGTTAGCAGGTCATCAGGGGACGGGGTCATCATGCCGACATACAGTGTTTCGAAAGTTTTTCCGTGGCAGGTTACAATCAGTGACAAGGTTGCAGCGGTAATGCGGTTGTTCGGGCTAACGGCTGAGCAGGTCAGTAAAAAATCGGTTAGTCACAATTGTACCGTCAGGATTAATGATGGTGACATCGTATACATCACGGGGCCTTCCGGTTCGGGTAAGAGTGTTTTGCTAAGAGAGCTGGAAAAGTCCGTTCCGGATGAGAGCAAAATAAATCTTAACGAGATTGCGCTGGCCGAAGACAGGGCGGTAATAGATTGTATCGAAGGTGAGCTTTTAGGCGGATTGAAATTGCTCAGTACGGCTGGTTTAAACGATTGTCTTTGCATTCTGAATCGGCCAGTGAATTTAAGTGACGGTCAGAAGTGGCGATTTCGTTTAGCGATGGCGATAGCTTCGGGGAAGAAGTTTATATTCGCGGACGAATTTTGTTCCGAGCTGGACCGTGTCAGCGCCGCGGTGATTGCTTATAACATAGGCAGGTTTGCGAAAAGGGAGGGCGTGACATTTATTTTGGCGGCAAGTCAGGATGATATATTGATTGACCTGGCACCGGACGTTTTAATCACCAAGGATTTGGCTGGTCCAACTGAAGTGGTTTACAAGGGGCATTAAAATTTATTTTTCAAATATGCGAAGCTGCAGTATCATCAGGGAATTGCGCATTGTTCGAGGGTGTCTCGACGATTACAGGAAGCTTGCGCGTTATCATTATCGTGACAGCCAGTTGGGGCCATTCGCGGCGATTTTTTCTATCAAGGCAATCGGTGGTTTGGCAAGGCGTTTAGGTGGCCGTGCGGTTGGTGTTATTGTTTATGTGATGCCGAGTACGGGGGCGGAACTACGAAATGTCGCAACGGGTAATTTTTTTGCGGGTTTCGACAGGGCTACACGTTTGGAACTTATTAATAAAAACATTCGTTGTATCAGCAGGGTTATTATCGAGCCGAGATTTCGTTCGCTTGGTTTGGCTAGTCGGTTGGTTCGTGAAACGATGGGTGAATTGGAAGTTCCTTTGATAGAGGCAATGGCGGTGATGGGTTTGGTGAATCCGTTTTTCGAGACGGCTGGCATGACAGGTTATACTGCGGGGATGTCAGTTCAGTGCGTCCAAATGTTCGAGGCATTCAGCGTGGTCGGTATAGACAGGGGTGAGCTTTTTTATCCTCAAAAAGTTCAGCGTAAAATCGATGAGTTGAATCACGGGGAGTTCGGATTTATCGAGGGTCAAATAAAACGTTTTTTAGGCAGTTACGGTAAAAGGCGGAGCATGCCAATCGGTATTGAGCGGATGGAATTTATATCTGGCAAGCTTACCGGCCGGCCGAGCTATTATATCTGGTTCAATCCTGAGCATCCGCGGTTAATAACTTAAGAGGGGAAATTAAAATGGAAAATACAGTTCTGGCGGTTGCTGTGGAAAGTCTCGTTGCTCATCCTGACAATCCCAACAAAATGAGTCGGAGTAATTTTTTAAAGTTGGTTCGCAACATTGAGATGACGGGCAGATATGAACCTTTGATAGTCAGGCCCGCGCCATATAAGGAGGGTTTTTTTCAAATAATTAACGGTCATCATCGGCTTGATGCTTTGGCTGAGCTTGGTTACAAGAGCGTTGATGTAATAGTGTGGGATGTGGACGATGAACAGACGGACATGCTTCTTGTTACACTGAATCGTCTTGGTGGTTCGGACGAGTTGAGCAGGAAACTTGTGTTGTTAAAACGGTTGAGTCGCAAGTTAAACGGTATTGAGCTTTCGAAATTGATACCGCAAACGACAAAACAAATTGAACGATTAACAAATCTAAAGATGCCGAGCATTGCCGCGAAAACAGATGGGGGGTTAGATTTAAGTCCGCTGATATTTTTTGTAGATGATTCGCAACGGAAAATTATTGAAAAAGCGTTGTCGCTTGTGGATGAGCCGAAGGTCAAAATGAGCACAGCTGTGATGCGAGCGACGAGATTGGTTCACATGGCGGAATATTTCTTTAATCATTCGAAAATTAGTTCTTTGGGGGCTTGCAATGACTAAAAGGGGACAATTGAGTAAAAAACAACTTTCGGTATTAGCCGATTTGTTTAGCGGGCAGGGCGATGAGCAGGCCATTTTGGATAAGCACAAGATAAGCAGGGACACTTATAAAAAGTGGCTCACTAATGACAACTTCATTGAGGAGTTTAATATTCGGGTGACTTTGGCTTATCATCAAAGCAGGGCTCTGATAGCAAGTTATTCGTCATTGGCCGCTGTAAAGCTCGTTCAGCTGACCGAATCCGGGAAGGAAGAGACGGCACGGAAGGCCTGTCTGGATATTATTTCTCTATCTGCTCCTTCGAGTGACAAAAAAGGGCAGTTAGAAAAACAAGAAGGTGTAACTTCTCAACCGGCGGGGCAATTTTCAGCTGGGACTATCAGTAAATTATTGGAAGTTTTAGCCAAAGAAAAAAAATAAAACTTTAGAAGAAGGAAAAACATAAAATGAAAATGGCGTGATGTTATGGAAAGAGGTGTTTTCAGGAAGAGCGCAAACAGGGAGGCTGTGGCCTCCCGATATAGTTGTCTTTTTCTCGGCCCAGTCTCCCTTATTCACTCATAAATATTTCTTACTTCTTTTCACCCTCGCGAAGCCATGTTGCTTGTTCTAAAAGTTTCTATATAAAATATACAACAGTTTTATCGGCGTGACGGAAGAAAATAAAATAATTCTGATATTTTTTTTAGTGTGTCACTTAACAGTTCATAAGCAAGGGGAACAGCGATGTCACAATCAACATTGGTTAACAACAATAACCGCATTGAAAAAGTCAGCTTAGTTTACTCGGCTCTTCGGGGGTGTCGGCCGGTGACAAGAATGGACCTTAAGAATTATGTTAAGGTTTTTTTGGGCATTGACATACCGGACAAAAGGATATGTTCCGACCACAACAGTCCGATGGATTATTTATGGCATAGTTTTTCCGTTGATTTTGGCGGTGAATCTCAGGGGGATTGCGACGCGGTGGTCTGGGCCAACCGTACGGGCGGCAAGACGGAGTTGGCGGCGATTGCAACACTACTGGACTGCGTTTTCAAGCCGCAATGCCAGGTGCGTATTTTGGGCGGTTCCGGTGAGCAGGCGGGCAGAATGTACGAATATCTGACTCGTTTTTTACATAACGGTTTCGAGGGGTTTCTGGCAGGGGCCATGCGCAAGAGTAAATGCAGTTTTGTTAATGGTTCGGCAGTGGAGGTATTGACGCAATCGGCAACAAGTGTTCGCGGTCAGCACGTTCAGAAGCTTCGCTGCGACGAGGTGGAGCTTTTCGATACCGACGTTTTTGAAGCAGCCAAATTTATTACTCATAGTAGGGATGGTATTTCGGCTTCGATGGAGGCGATAAGTACGATGCATCGTCCTTACGGTTTGATGCAAAAAATAGTTTCATCGGC
>JAGLSU010000106.1 GCA_023135935.1 Planctomycetota bacterium | reverse complement strand
ATTGCTCCTTAAGAAACTCCAGCGGCACTTTTCTTACAAGCTGCGGGTCCAATTGTTCCGGCAGTATAGTTTCCAGATACTGTTCTGCTGTTTGTGCATTAGATTCTGTCGTCACCGGTTGGTCTCCTCAGAACCATTTAAGCTGTCCGAGTTTTTCTTCTCAGTAGTATTGTTCTGTAGTTTTTCGATTTCGGGTTTCATCTCATCTTTCTTTCTCTCAGTTATGTCCTCTAAGTCCTGCTGTCCGGTCATAACATGCGGCGTTATGAATATGAGCAGATTCGTTTTCTGTAATTCATCTTTCTCATACCTGAACAGACCGCCAAGTAAAGGAAGGTCGCCAAGAAGAGGTACTTTCCTTTCAACAGTAGTTTTGTCATCCCGAATCAGACCACCAATAACAATGGTCGAACCGGAATTCATAGAAACAACGGTCTGTGCTCGTCTTTTAGCTGTTGTCGGAGTATCGGAGCTAGCGGTGCTTTCAACAAGCTTTGTGAACTCGCTATCAATTTCGAGCCTGACCAGGCCGCCCTGACTGATATGCGGCACTATCTCCAGACTGATTCCAACATCTCTATATTCGAATGTTTTTATCACGGTGGGGGTAAGTAAGTCGGTGGTTTCGGTAATTCTTGATTCGGTGACAAATGGCCTGTTTTCTCCCACAATTATGCTGGCCTTTTGATGATTCGAGGTCATGATATGCGGGGTCGAAAGAATATTAACACCGGTTTCTTTTTTCAAAGCGGTTATCATTGAACCGATACTCGTAGTTGAGCCGGTTTTTTTCCATGCTCCTATACTAAGACCCTCAAGATCTCCGCTGGCAAAATCCACCCGTGGACCAAAATTCGTTGCGGCAAAAAATCGGACACTTCCTGAGACAGCTTCGTCAACAGTGGCCCAGTCGACACCTATCTCTTCCAGACTCTCCTCACTGACCTCCATAATCAGCATCTCAACTAAAACCTGCTCCCTGATTATATCCAACTTTTCCGTAATCTCAGCGATAAGTTTGTAGTCCTGAGGCGAAGCAGTAATTATCAGTGCGTTTGTACCTTCATCGGCAGTAACATTAACACTCTGAGTAGTTTCGAGTGTGCCGGTAATCCGTAAATTTATAAGAGCTGCGGTAAGTGATTCGGCAGTTTCTTTAGCCATCGCGTTTTTGAGATATATTACATGAACATTGTTTGCTCCGATTGGTCGCTCAACGTCAAGCTGTTTTGCTAATCTAACAATCGCCTCGGTATCCTGAGCGTTGGCAACAACGATAAGGGAATTCGTTCTTACGTCAGGGAGGATTTTCATGTCTGTCTGAATTTGCGATGCACTTCTGTTGCGTCCAGCCTGTGAGGAGGAGGCTTTGCTCTTCTGCATTATACGTGTTAGTTGCTCGCTAAGCGCCTGTGCGGAAGCATAACTCAATCCAATTACACTAACCTGCTCTTTCGAACCTGCCACATCGAGTGTTTGAATAATTTTGGCAATATGATGTATATTCGAAGATGTGTCTGTAATCAAAATTGAATTTGTTCTGTGGTAAGTTGCCATATGTGAGCCCGTGGCTAAAAGAGGCCCAATAATCTGACTCACTTCTGTGACGTCAGCGTACTTCAGAGGAATAATCTGGGTAACAAAAGAATCACTCTGAGGAATTTCCAAAGGGTTACTGCCAATGCGAACCTGTAAATTATGTTTGACCGCCTTTGCTTTTGGAATAATTTTCACAAGATCCCCGGCGGGAACAGCAGCGTATCCTTTTACCTCCAGAACGGATTCTAAAACTTTGTAAATATCACCAAGGCGTATCTTTGTAGGGGACATCACCGTAACGGTACCCTTGATACTGTCATCTACAACAAAGTTGATGCCAATTATGTCACCAATAGTTTTGAGCATAATCCGAATATCAACCTGGTCAAAGTTTACCGATATAAGCTCATCAGGATTGTCAATCCCAACAAATTGGGATTGGGGTTCCTCTATCATACCCGGTTTATCAAGCACAGGCAGATTTACTATTACTTCAGCATTTGATTGCTCTGTCGCAATGGCAGAACTGCCGGCAAAGATTATGCAAATTAGGAATATGGGACAAAGAAAACTTCCCAACAGCCTTTGTACTTTTTGCCTGTTCACGTTTAAATTCTTTAATACCATTTGTTTTATCCGCTCTTAAATCCCATAACTATTTATTACAAAGCAAGTGAGATTTTTTTAGTTCTATTACTTCGTAAGAGTTCGAAAGTCATAGTTTCTTGTAATCTTGCTTTTTTGAAAATTTGATAGGTTTTCTGCTTACTGGTTAATAGATGCCCGTTAACTGTACGGATAACATCACCATTTTTTAAGCCAAATTCTTTTGCACACTTTATATTTTCTAAGCCCGTTATTTTAAGTCCTTCTGTTCGGCCATTAACAACATAGGGCTCAATAACAGCTTTTGTTAGTACTTCCTCTATCTGTTCGATTTTTGTTTGGGTGTTAGTGTCGGTTTTTTCCCTTGGCAAATCAGTTTCCGGGGTTGTACTTCTCTCATTATCAATCCTGAGCGAGGGTACATGATTATTACCACTGCTGTCAGACTGCCATGCAGTGATTCCCAATTTTTTTCTTTGTCCATCATGAATTAAAATTACCGCATTTTCCTCTATGCTCTCTATGCGAACATTACTAACCATCTGACCTACTTTGTAGAAGTCAAACGCACCAGTTTTAAGGTCCTTGATAATGGCTCTCGCAACCGAAGGACTGCCGGATATAGTGCCAAATAATGCTAATCCCAACTCCTCAGAAACCGAGAGGCCAAAATGGGAAGAATCAGCCGTTAACGACCATTCATCCGAACCTGCTGTTTGGCTTGAAGTGCCAAATGGGTCTCTCAGGGCAATTTGAGCATAATCTTCGAGCGATAAATCCGGCAAACGTGTCGATTCTATCGCTTGCGCATTGCTTTTGCCCTGCGCCAAGGCCGGAGCCAGCCCATTATCTATGTCTCCAAGTGGTAGTACCACTTTGACAACCACAAACAAGAGCACTATGATAAGTGCTAACTTACTTGTAAATAAGGCGTTACGAGTATTCATTCTATCACCGCTATTTTCTTTAGACACACTTTTACCACCTAATAATCTATCGTCTCGTTACTATCCGCACTTAAGCTGGCATAGGGGCTTTGAGGGTAGTTTTTTACAGGTTTATGTGTAGGTTGCAATAAGTGGCTTGCCGTAGTGATAATCGCCTAAGCTACAGCTTCAGGCAGCAAACACCCCCGCCATTACATAGTAGCTCATATTAGCCAGTCCGTGAAACAAAATTGGCGTTAACAGCGATTTGGTCCGGATAAACAACCAGCCAAAAACCAAACCAGGCAGAAATGTAAGGACCGATATTATCTGGCCTTGCACTATCATGTGAGCAGCTGCAAAACAAGCAGCTGATATTACTATGCTTACCCAGCATTGCTGCGTAGGCCACCTTGCCATCATCGTTTTCATTAACCTCAGGATATTACCTTGCAGGAAACCTCTAAAAAACACTTCTTCAGCTACAGCAACATACATAAACTGGTAAAATATCCAGCTAATCCACTCTTGATTTTGTGGCAGTACAGGTCGCAAAGGCAAATTTAATCCATAGGATTTCAGCAACCATAAACTGCAAAACATAACAGGGAACACCACCAAACAGGTCCAACCAAGCACAACAAGCGAATGCTTAGTTTGTCCAAAAGACAAACCAATCTCAGACAACGTGCTTTTTTTTATGACCGTTGGGATAAGTGCAGCAGATACCAGAATACATGGAGTCATGAACCAACTATCACTGAATATCTTAATTGCCAAAACTGCAGCAATCGTTATCAGAGCAGTTTCTGTCAGTAACCGCATATCGAGATGTTTTAATCGGTTGCCAAAAAACGGTACCGACTCAATGGTCGGTACTGAATTGGCAGCACTTAACTGACTGGATAGAAGGCCCATTTTCTTTCACTCAATTTTTGCAATCATGCATTTTCTTTTTACGTTTATCCTGCAGTTTTAATATTGTCATTACCACAGCCAATCCGATATAAGGCAACAGGAATTCGACTATGCTGCCCTGGCCATTAGGAGACATTGAACAGCCACCGCCACCTCCTCCGCCGCCGCCAACCACAGCATCGAGAGTATCACCAACTAAGAATTGCGTAAAGTGCGTAGTCTTAAAACGCAGAGCATATAGAGTCGAAGATATTTCAATTATCTCAACATCTGTTATTCCCTGCTGACTGAGTAGGTCGGTAAGGGGGTCGTACCAATATGCCGAAGGAGAATGGCCTCCGGCTGAAACGTCATATGGTATAATTATCGTAACCGGCTGGTCAAATTCTATCCCACTTGGCCCAAATTCATACGGTATGCTGAAACGGTCCAGAGTGAGTTTTTGTGGATTCTTTACTCTTGAGATTGTAATTGTTGCATCATGCAAGCTCGCTCCGACAGGTATAATTACCGAAACATCCGTTGTACTGTTTATGTTTGCAAGTTCAGTCCCTACAGTTACTCCCGAAGATACAGTAACGTCTTCTGACTCCAAAACTGTAGACTCCACAAAAGTGCTTCCTGCATAATAAATGTCAGTGCTCGTACTCCTGCTGTCTGTCCATACCAAGTACGGATACTCATATCCATCGATGCCCAACGCTGGATAACTTTGAGCCGAATTAGTACTATCGTCACCTACCAGCACATTAGTTTCCGAATCAGAATTTGCCTCGACAAAATATATATCTGTATCGCCATTGCCGCTGGAAACATTCCTCTCGTCTTTCCAACAGGCAAAAACTTTTAAGCTATTTCCCGTACTACCCGTAACGGTAATAACAGGTACCGACTGGCTTGCACCGGAGTTGTCGTCGATAATGCTGCTTCCAGTCAAAGAACTACCCGACAGACCATCTGACGATGCATAATATATGTCATTATCGCCGGACGTATTGTCCACCCACAACAAATGTAAAATTGTACCAGAAGCTTCAGTAGCAATCACAGGACTTGATTGATTATTTACATTGCTTACCACTGCCACATTTGTCCATGGTCCATTAGCTGAGTCTGCTCCATATATATCATTCGTGCTGCCTCTGGCATCTACCCACACAACGTAAACGATATCGCCGGAATCTACAGCAATAGCTGGTGCAGTCTGGCCAGAAGTATTGGACGTTATTTGTGAAGTTGTATAATTGACAAAGCTATTACTTGAGGAAGCTATATAGATATCCTGGTTATTATTACGGTCGTCCTCCCAGACAATATATGCTTTATTAGAACTGTCAATGACGATAGCAGGGTTAATCTGGTCGCTGTTGGGGTCGGTGATTTTTCTTTCAGTAGAAAAGCTTGCTCCATCCGTCGAAGTTGATACATAGACATCCCACTCTCCATTTCGACTGTCCTGCCATGCAACGTATAGTTTATCAGCACTGTCTATTTCAATAATAGGATTGCACTGGTCAGTATCGTCATTTGTAACTCGAACACTATTGCTAAAACTATCCGCTCCAGCCGTGAGCTTACTGATATAAATATCTCTACTGCCTGTCTGGCCCGTGTGCCAGACTGCCCAGATATTACCACTGCTGTCTGAAACTGTTGCAGAGCCGCTCTCATTTAAGGTATCAGAGCTGGAGTTGACTTTTTTGTTTTCGCCGAATGAACGCATTTCGGTCTTAAATGAATATGAATACTCGTCCATTGAATTTGCAGCTAAGTCTGTGGCATTTACTGTGACCGTTATCGTTTGACCATCATCAAACTTTTCACCTGCCTGGTAGATGTATTTATAAGCTGCGTTGGTGCCTATGCGTTGGCAACTACCGTATGAACTGTTGTAGTTGCTTGTATCTCCTGTGTATACGAGGTTGTTATTAACTTCAATGGTAACTGTAGAAGCATTAATCCCTTTGCCGGAGTCGGCAACACTCAGATAAATCAGAGAATTTAGCGGTGCCTGTATTGAGTCATCAGCCGGTGAAAGATTAGTAACTGTGGGTACTGACGAATCAGCGGTAACAGTTATCGTAATCACCTCAGAATCCTGGTCAGTACTGTCACTTGCGGTAAAAGTAACATTATAGCTGCCCTCTTGGCTACTATCTGGCGTCCAGCTAAAGTTCTGGCCGGAAAAAGTTGCGCCGCTTGGTAAATTAGTAGCTGAATAGGTCATTGTATCACTGTCGGCATCGGTTGCGCTGATGGTAAAGGTCAAAGAGTTTTCTGTAAAAATTGACTTATCGCCAATAGAACTTAATACAGGGACACGGTTAACATTGTTTACTGTAATGTTAATAGTCTCAGAATCCGAATCTGTACCGTCACTTGCTGTAAAGCTTACCTGATGGGTACCAGATTGTGTGTAGCCCGGTGTCCATGTAAAGGTCTGGCTGACAAATACGGCTCCACTTGGCAGGCTTTGGACCGAGTATGTAATGGTGTCACTATCGGAATCGGTTGCACTTACCGAAAAACTCAAAGCACTGTTCTCGCTGACTGATTTATTACTGATTGAGGCTAATACCGGCGGTCGATTAGTGTTGCTTACTGTTATGGTAATAGTTTCAGAATCCGAGTCATTGCCATCGCTTGCTACAAACGTTACCTGATAGCTGTCTGATTGTGTGTAACCAGGTGTCCAGCTAAAGCTTTGGCTGGTAAACGTGGCCCCAGTTGGTAAACCAGTAGCCGAATATATAATGGTCTCACCATCGGCATCGGTTGCACTTACCGAAAAACTCAAACTACTGTTCTCGCCGACTGATTTATCGCCGATTGAAGCTAATACCGGTGCCCGGTTAGCGTTGCTTACCGTAATGGTGATAGTTTCAGAATCCGAGTCACTACTGTCGCTCGCTGTAAATACAACCTGATAGGTGCCCGCTTGTGTGTGGTCAGGCGTCCAGCTAAAGCTTTGGCCGGTAAACGTAGCCCCAGTCGGTAAGCCCGTAGCTGAATACGTTATCGTATCACTATCGGCATCGGTTGCGCTTACCGAAAAACTCAAAGCACTGTTTTCGCTTACTGATTTGTTACCTATTGAGCCTAATACCGGCGCTGAATTACCAGACTCCGAGGAAATATACTCATAGCAACCAGCATCAGGGTTGGCATCGCGTGAATTGCCAAGGATATCTGTTGCAGGTGCATAGTCAGGATTGGCAAAATCAATTGCGTTGGAGTTCTCGGACAAGGTATAATCGTTGCTACCGGGGGCGCTGAACAGGGCTGCCTCTTCTTCTTCGGACAGGTTGCTGGCGTAAACATGGTTATTGCTCCCAATATTATTAGGTATACCCGTACCGAAAGTATTACCTATGATGTTGTTGGTTATGTTCAGGGTTTTGTAAGACTCATCGTCCATGGTGATAATTTCACAAAAAACATTATTGTAAACATTAAAGACCATATCACTGGTTATATCTTCCCAGTAGTCTGTCCAATTGGCTCCTGAACCCGGCTTGTTATCTGAACTTGCCGTATGGCTTGCTTTTATCCCGTATATGGTGCTGGAATTTGCATCGACAATTACATTGGTATATACGTTGTAACTGGTCCCTTCGGCCCAATTGAACCAGTTATTGTAGAAAGTCATATTTGCCGTTTCGTTATCAAAGCTGAATGTGTTGTTCCTGATTGTCCCACTGACACTACTGACGTGGAGCGTACACCCATGAACACGTGGAACACCATAAACCAAATTGTTCTCAATGATGACATTCTTCATTTGTTTAAGGAATATCGCTTGACCCCCAAGCTCAGGCCCGTCGTAATGGAGTTTATTATTGCTGATCGTAACGTTTGTAGATGGTTTTATCCAACCAGTTTGCGTATATATCTGTATTAGGTCACCATGACCCGCCCCATTAACAGATTTAGGTGAGAAATATGCGTTGCTATTCTGGCCGCGCACAGGCAAATAATAAGTGGTGTTTGGCTCCATTTCCCAATAGTCGCCTATGGTGTGGCCTGTTGTAGCATTGAAGGTTACAGTCAAATCATTCGCTAATTCCTGGGCTTCACCAGTAATCTCAATGTTGGCACCTTTTTCAACCCACTCCCCACCTGTGTACCAGTACCACTTAAAGGTATCGGGCGAACCAGTTCCGTCTATTTCTACTTTGTGTGGATAATTGTAAAGCCAGATGAGGTCTCCGTGAGTTAGGTCATTCAGCCCCGAACCCGTGAAAACTGGGTCGGCAACATCCCTATTCAAAAATGCCGTGTAACTGTCCCCGGAATCGTCCAGATACAGTTTCAAATGTCCAGACCTCGTTGAAGCCAAGGTCAGGGCTGCGCTTGATCCACTTCTGTCCTGTGTAACAGTTTCTCCGATCTGGAAAGTTCCTACGACAGTGTCGCTTGTGTCCAAAATCCACACTCTATACCAAGGCGCCCCACCGGCAAGATTGCAATTCGTGATTGTCGAATCATCTAAATTTGCACCACTTAGACAATCTTCAAAAACGTCATGTATGTAGACGTTATCTATCGTTAAATTGTTTGCTGAACCAAATCCTATGCCAGTCCTCACGTTTGTTATCTCGGTATTCTGTATGGTGATGTTCTCCGGGAACTCTGTGCCGGATTGAGCGAATACTATTATACCACTGCCATACGCCTCGTTCTCAGGAGCACCAGCCCCTTCGATGTACAAATTGTCAAGGATTACATGCGTAACTGCCTGGAGAGCAACGCCATAATCGCCTGCTGCTGAAAACGTACCGTATTCACTACAAATCACCCTAATACCATCAAACTTTAAATACAATTGTACCTGTGTATTAGATTTCAGTTTTATATTATCAAACACAACGGTTGCGCCAGTGTCCTTTTCGTATGTAATCCAGTCTGTCGTATTCTCAACTACATTCTCGAAGTTTCCATAACTGCCGCTTCTCAGTATAACCGTGTCTCCGGCGACCACTTCTGGACTTCCACCACTACCCAGATAGGCACGAGCTATAGTTTTCCATGAACTACCGCTGGAACCATTGTTAGCATCATTGCCATTTACGGGGTCACAGTAATAAGTTGCTGCGGTTGCTGGGGTGGTAGCAGCAAGTGAAAATAAGCCGGTCATCAACAGACAGAAGATAAAACGCGCCTGTGTAGGCATATGATGCCGTCTGCTCATTGAGCGAAATGTACTTACCGAATTTTCTGTATTATAATTCATTTTTCCAAGAAAAATGCTTTGTCACACTCTTCCCTCAATAAAAGATAAGAATAAATCCCCGTAAAAGCAAATATGCTATGCTTTATGCCAAATTTACGAATATATCGGCTTTTTCGACAGATTAATAAAAAAACACTTGTTGAGAGCCAAGAAATAGGGAAAAACACACGTTTTTCATTGATTTCCGCTCTGTAACGAAAAAAATATGTTTTTCCAAATGCAACAAATAACCTATCCTAAGCATTATCACCACTTTATACATAACCACATGCCATCATTAGACTGTTTTTCTGTTAATTTTAAGATTTGTGATAATTTTTCAGATTTTTTTTGGAGGTTTCTAAAAAATAGCTTGACAATAACTACACAACTGATAAAATCAACGGTGGTTTTGTATGCTTTTTGGTATACCTCTAAAGGATGGGAGGGGCCACGTCTTAGTTTCCCAAGGGATTGGATGGTTTTGTGGCGGGGCTACCGTTGTATCGTAGCTTGAGCCATGAATTTATTATGGGAAAAGCTTCTGTATAATGTGAGGTATTTTTTTTGTCTTTTGAGTGCTACTTTTGGGTTATACATTAAATCCTATTCGATACGACTATTATTATAGGACTATACAGCAAGGGGTAATTTTGGGGAAAAAGAAATTGTCAATGTATCACATTATCTCAACAAGACCTGCTAAAGTCTCGACATTGTTGGTATTGAGCCTTTCGCTTGTTTTGTTGATACTGTCTGGCATAGCATATCGGGTTTCGGCTTCCCGCTTAAAACTTGTCGTTGAAACTCCTATCGAATTGCCTGTACCACTAAGTGCCTTCCCTGTTCAAATCGGCGACTGGGTAGGTAAAGATGTACCAATTTCCGAAAATATACAGCGTGTAACAGGGAACGATGATTTTTTGAACCGCTTGTATGTAAACAAATCAGCCAACCAGTGGGCCAATATTTACATTGCTTATTCAGCCAGACCCAGAACTATGCTGGGGCATAGACCCCAAGTTTGTTACGTTGGTGGCGGCTGGATTCACGACAGTACCGAACAGTCTGAGGTTATTTCTAATTCCGGCAGAGCAATTCCATGCCTTGTCCATCGTTTTCGCATGCCTGCTCCAAGCTACGAAGAGAGAGTAGTTTTGAACTTTTACATTGTTAACGGGCAATTGACCAATGATGAAAGCGGCTTCTCTGGAGTTGGTTGGCGAACCCCAAATATAACAGGCAATACTGCCCGTTATGTGGCACAGGTACAAATAAGCTCGGTTCTGGAGAATTCGATTCGAGCGGTAGCTAAGGATATAACAGAGTTAGTTCTGTGCTATTTCCCCGACCAGAATGGCAAAGTCAGAGCCGCTGAATTCAGGTACGAAGACAGTATTTCCGAGAAAAATTGATACAGTACCGGCAAAAGCTGGCGATTAGAAACATAAGGTTGTTATTTACAGTAAGTTACATTGTTTTTTTGAGTGTAACCCACAGGGACGGAGTATGCCAGGACCAAATTCTCAGCCGACAGATTTTTCCGAAACGGTAAAAACAGCAAGCCCGCAAGCCAGCTCTCTTTCTAAAGCTATAGTTCGTGGTACAGCCTGGATAACAATCGCCCGGGTTGCCGGACGGCTTATGGGTATTGTTAAAACCCTGGTTCTTGCCAAGCTGCTATTGCCGGAGGACTTCGGTTTATTTGGCATTACAACTATAGTGATTGCAACGCTGAACACCTTTTCAGAAATCGGCATTAATACCGCATTGGTTCAGCGTAAAGGTGATATCAGTGAGCATCTTAATACAGCATGGATGATTCGGATAATCCGGGCGGTGGTTCTGGCGGCCATAATTTTTATCTCGGCGCCTTTAGTAGCCAGGTTTTTCGATGTACCAAAGGCAATCGGTCTGCTGCAGGTTATGAGTATAGCTGTTCTGCTTGAAGGGATAAATAATGTCGGCATAATATATTTCCAGAAAGATTTGAAGTTTGATAAAGAATTCCTTTACCGCTTTGTGCCATCGTTAATCGGAGTAATTACAGCGGTGTTTTTCGCTTATGTCACTCGTTCGGTATGGGCAATGGTATTTGCAGCTTTGGTTGAAGCGGCAATACGGGTGCCAATGTCATATATTCTCCATCCGTATCGACCACGTTTTATTTTTCACGCGATACGAGCCGGAGAACTGTTGTCATACGGCAAGTGGCTTTTCGCAAGTTCTATAATCACATGTGTAGGTATGCAGCTGGATAGCTTGATGGTCGGAAGGTTGTTGGGAGTTGAGGTGCTCGGACTTTATGCGTTTGCCTACAGGCTGTCGGTATTGCCGGCACGTGAAATGACAACAATGATATCCAGAATCGCCCTTCCGAGCTATTCGAAACTTCAGGAGAGTACCGAACGGGTTCGTAGCGGTTTCAACAGAATTTCTCAGTTAACTGTTTTTGTTGTTGTGCCGATTTGCATTGGTGCAGCGGTTGTCGCTCCTCAGTTTTTCAAACTTGTTTTGGGTGAAAAATGGATCAAGGCTGTATACCCTTTGCAGTTATTAATGGTCGCCCAGGCATTCAAATCATTGGCATCTACCGGCAGCGCGCTGTTTCTGGGGGCCGGCAAACCAAAATATGAATTTTATCTACAACTTATTCGTGCAAGCTTAATGGTGGCTCTTCTTTACCCATTGATTAGGCTCTTTGGTCTTTCGGGGGCATCGAGTGCGGTAGTAATCAGTTCTCTGGCAATGCTGTTTCCATTTTGCATGGGGGTTAAAAAAGTTTGCCTTATGAGCACAAAGGAGGTTCTGCTGCAAACATTTCCCACCTTTGCTGCTGCCGTTGTAACAGCATTCTTGGTTTATGGAGTGGTATACCTGCTAGGCCTCAATAATACCGAGGGCGTTTATCTTATTGCTGCATTTGTAGGAACAACAGCAGGATTCGTAATAATCTATCTGTGTATATTTGCATTTATCTCTTCACGGGCTGGCTTTGTTACTGTTGCTAAAGACATTAAAATGCTGTTGTCACTTGTAGAGAAAAAAATTCCAATGTTAAAGGTTTTGAGGAAAGTACCTTCTTTTGGAAAATAATAATCTTAAAATTTCATATTTACTTCCCATGAGAGGTGTAGCTGGCGGGGTTCGTTCCACTATCAGGATTAGTAATGAACTTTTAGCGCGCGGACATGAAGTCCGCATACTTTATAGAAATGATCCGCTCAGACTTCGAAGAAAACTCCAAAAGACTTACGTTAAGCTCAGATATAGGCCAGGACCTGATTGCTTATCAGAATTCAAAGGTCAAGCATTTGTCTACGACAGACTTGACCGATATGAGTTTTCAGCAGATGAGTTAGTTATTTCAATTTGCCAGAAAACGACCGAGGATATGTTGACTTTACCTGCAAATGTTGGAATGAAAATTTTTCATTGCCGTGGGGTGGATGTTCTGGATTGGCAGGGCATGCTGGAAACATGGAACTTGCCGGTTCCAAAAATAGTAAGTTCAACAAAACTGGTTAAAACATTTCAAAAAGAAGTTCAGCAATCAGTTGTAGGTGTTGCGCCCAACGGAGTGGATACAAAGGAGTATTTTCCTTGCATACCGGAATCAGAAAGAAGAGGAATTGGTTCGTTGTTCGGATGGGGCAAGGCCAAGGACCCAACGAGTATGCTTGAAACCATGCAGATTATTGGCAAGAGGCTGCCTGATGTGCCCCGATATCTATTCAGCAGTGGGAGAAGGCCGAGCGGTACAAGAGGGATAGATTTCCAGAGATTGCCGTCATTAGCCCGGGCCAGAAGTATATATTCAAGCTGCAAAGTATGGTTTTTATCAAGTATTTCAGAAGGTTTCGGCAATCCAATTCTCGAGGCGATGGCATGTGGTTGTGCAGTGGTTAGTACAGTCTGTGGAGGGCCGGAGGACATCATAAAAGATGGAGAAAACGGTTTTCTGGTAGATGTAGGCAACACACAGGCTATGGCGCATAAAATAACCCTTCTTTATAAAGATGAGCAGTTGCGAAAAAGAATATGTGACAATGCCATGAAAACGGTTCAGCAATATTCATGGTCCAACGCAGCTGAAAAGCTTGAGAAGCTACTTTATTTGATATATGAAACTCACTTTAAAAAAAGCAACAGTACAATAGGAAGTAAAAGATGAGCGAAACAGAATCAATCGATAAGCACAAAGATATTAAGGTGAAAACTTACAGCAATAAACGAAAAGGTTTTAGTCGATTGTTGCAAAGGGCCTGGAATCTTGTGGTTGCGTTAATGAACCAATTGAGGTGGCGATGGCGTTTTCGCAGATTTGAATGGAGGTCCCGGCTTGGACGTCCCGACACACTGGCGTGTGCAAAGGCTATCAGTATTGGGAGAAAAGTCAATATTCGAAAAGGAGCACGCCTTGAGGTGGTTGGTAGCTGGGATGGTAGGCACCCCAAGATAACCATCGGTGACGGCTGTGGTATTCAGTTCTACTTCCACTGTGGCGCGGCATTGTCAGTGACTATTGGTAAGAATGTTGGAATCGGTGCCAGAGTACTTATAACAGACCATGATCACGTATTCGATGAACACGAAACGTCTTGTATCAGAACATCTAAATTACTCGCAGATCCAGTCGTAATAGAAGATGGTGCTGTTTTGCATGAAGGCTGTGTAATTCTAAAAGGGGTTACTGTCGGACAGCGAGCTGTGGTAGGAGCAAACGCGGTGGTAACTAAGGATGTCCCACCATTTACAATTGTCGGCGGTGTGCCGGCACGCATAATACGCAAAATAAAGACAGCGAACTGATACGCTTCTTTTGAGTTGGATTTATTTAAAATAATGAATCAATTAACAGCATCAATTGTGACTATCCTGGTGATTACACTTTTTATATCACCCCGTAAGTTTTTTATCGTTCCTTTTCTGATTGTGATGTGCTTTCTTCCCAGCGATCAGCGAATCACCTTGGTGGGTTTGGATTTCAGTGCCTCGCGTATATTGGTTGTTGCCGGTGCGTTGAGGCTTTGGCTGCAAGGAGAAGTAAGGATCATCAAATGGAACAGATTTGACAAACTCCTGTTATCATGGGCGTTTGTGGGCGCTGTTGTTTACATTATCCAATGGGGAGATACTCAATCCTTCATTTATAAGTGTGGTACTTTATTCGATATCATTGGTATGTATTTTTTGTTTCGACAAGCTATTCGAGGATGGCCTGATATTCTGTTTGTCTTCAAAGTTTTGGCTGTTTGCAGTTTTGTCCTTTTACCATTCGTTGCCTACGAGTGGGTAACAGGCAGGAATCCCTTCGACATTCTTGGGAAGGCAACAACGTATGTTCGTAGTGGGCATTATCGTTGCAACGCTTCGTTTGGAACTCCAATCCTATTCGGTTTGTTTTGGGTAGGGATTTTGCCTTTTTTTGTGGCTTTAGCCCTTACCGAGCGCCGCAAGTATATTTACTGGGCAGCAGCAGCAGCAAGTGTCTTTATTGTTTTTGCAACGGCATCAAGTACTCCTATTGTCACGCTTATGCTGGTCATCTTATTGCTGCCAATGTTTCACTACCGCAAATATGGCAAACAGGCGGTGATGGCTCTATGTGGATCAGTTATCGCCCTCCATATAATTATGACGCCTCCTGTTTGGCACCTAATGGCAAGGGTTGATGTTGTGGTTGGCTCAACAGGATGGTACCGTTACCACCTTATTGACCAGGCAATTAAGCACTTTGCACAATGGGCATTGCTTGGCACCCGCAGTACAGAGAACTGGGTTATCCCCTCATATCGTGCATTTACGGATATCTGCAATCAGTATATACTCGAAGGGGTACGTGGCGGTCTTGTGACTATGATTTTATTCATCGCGGTTGTGGGCATGGCTGTTAGGACCACCTGGAGATGCTCCCTGAAGAGCGTTTCACGCCAGCAACAATGGTTGGCGTGGAGCATCTGTGTTTCTATACTCGGGCACTGTATCGCCTTTTGGGGTGTCGCTTACTTCGGCCATATTATGATATTTGTTTATTTTACTTTTGCTATGGTTGGAACTAACTACGGAATAGATTCTCTAATGCTAAATTCAATTAAAGCTAAAAATGCAACTCATTTTAACTGCGAAATTTCAAACATCTAAGTTAAAACAAGCCCCAGCTTGAAAGAAACTGATTATGGTTAAAAAATTTATCTTAGCAAAATCACGTCGTATAGGTGCAATATTATGGCGTATTCGTCGCAAGTGCGACAAGGTGATAGTACATACCCTATTGCCTTTTCTGGTAAAACTCAAACGCGGCTCACTCAAGCTGGTACGTCTTGGAACAAATTATGGAGGATGGGTGGTGCCGGTTAATCTTTTGGGGAAAGACTCGATTTGTTATTGTGCCGGTGTCGGGATCGATGCAAGTTTTGACTTTGCATTGGCTGAACGATTTGGGTGCAGAGTGTTTTCTTTTGATCCTACGCCGAAGGCAATCGCTTATATGCAGGATGCCGGGTATGATCGTGACCGGCTGAGTTTTCTACCAATCGGCGTGTGGGATGAAGATACGGAACTTCGTTTCTTCTCGCCGGCAAATACCGAGCAAACTTCACACTCTGTTTTCGATCTGCACGGCACAGGAAAATATTTCGTTGGAAAATGCAAAAAACTATCATCTATTATGAAGGAATCGGGACACACGCATCTTGATTTACTGAAACTTGATATCGAGGGGGCCTGGCGAAAGGTAGTCCAGAATATCGTCGATGAAAATATTTACATCTCGATACTTTGCATAGAGCTCGATTCACCCACGTCACTGGCTCGCGTGAGATGGGTAATCCGTACTCTTGGCACGATGGGCTTTGAGCTTGTACATTTTAAAAAAGATAACTATCTGTTCGTTCAAAAAAATCTAATTTGAAAGCTATCGATGGTTCAAATCCTTTAAGAAGAAATTCAATGATAGACGGTAGTAGTACAAACAGAGATAAGTATCTGGTAATAAAAGCTAAGGGCGGAATGGGCAACCGTATGCTTTGCGCAGTTACCGGTATCATCTATGGCCAAATCACGGGTCGAAAAACCATTGTCGACTGGCGTGATGGATCATACTCCAATGACGGACTTAATGTATTCGACAGGTTTTTCACCTGCCCTGCAGTATATTCTGAAACCGTTCTTCCCGAAGACGCCACGGTTTGCCCCGCTCTCTGGAAGAACCAATTGAATAAATCAATGAGTAAAATGTTGCACGAATATGATCCCAATAAACATAAGAGTATTCTTATCCATCGTAAATATTCGATTGATGTCAGTAAGGTTGACTACGATGAGGATATTATCGTTTTCTGGTACTACACACAGCGTATCAACTCACTGCGCAAGAGCCTTGGTAAGACCGTGAATGGTTTTGCGGGTCTATCCACTGCGCAGATAATTCGTAAAGTGCTGCGTGAACAGATGATTCTTAATGATGAAAGTCGCCGAAAAATTGCCGATTTCAAAGCTGAAAACTGGAAAAAACCTGTTATCGGTGTCCATATTCGCCATACAGACATGAAAACGAATCTTGCCCAATATGAAAAGCCGTTGCGAGAGTTTACCGAAAGCGCGCCTGATGCATCTATTTTTCTTGCAACCGATAATCGGCAGGTCAGTGAAGATTACAAAAAGCGTTTTCAGAGAGTGTTTTCGGTGCCGAAATGGTTTCCCGACAAGGCTTCTTCCATGCATCAGAATCCCGGTTGTCCCGATAAAGTTTCC
>JAGLSU010000105.1 GCA_023135935.1 Planctomycetota bacterium | reverse complement strand
TTCCAAACTTCTATTACTGGGGACTGAACCAGTTTATCGTACAAAGAACTTTGGCTGCAAAGACACTTAGGCAAGGCCAACTCGGTATCCTCTTTGCCGCTGGACTAAAACTCATTATCCCGTTCGTAATCATCTTTCCGGGAATTATGGCATACCAGCTTTACACGGACCAACTCACGGGACCAAACGCTACTGCCGATGCTGCTTACCCGCTGCTGATTAAAAATCTTGTCGGTCCGGGCCTTAGAGCCTTTATATTTGCCGCTATCTCGGGCGCTGTCATCAGTTCATTGGCCTCAATGCTAAACTCAGCTTCGACTATCTTCACAATGGACCTCTACCAGCGTTACTTCAAGAGAAATGCCGATCAGAAATCACTCGTCAAAATCGGCCGTATTATGACACTTGTTTTCGTGGTCATCGGATGTGTCATTGCACCGAAACTTGGCGATGAAAGATTCAAAGGCATCTTCAACTATATTCAGGAATTCCAGGGCTACATCTCACCAGGTATTCTCGCTGCCTTCGTCTTCGGCATGATATTCAAAAAGGCTCCGGGTTCAGCCGGTGTTACTGCCCTGCTTGCCTGCGTTCCTATCTATGGATTCATGCACTGGCGGTATGAAAATATTGCTTTCCTTAACAGAATGGCAATTACCTTCGCAGCGATAATTCTGATTATGGGAATAATCACATTCCTGAAACCATTACCAAAACCAAAGGTTATGCCTGTAAGAGAAGGTTACGATATGAAACCGACACCTGCCATCGTTTGGATGGGTATCGCAATAGTAATTATCACAATACTTCTCTATGTTAGGTTCTGGTAAGATTCTGTAATTGAGAAAATATGACGATTAACAATCGCAGAATAGAAAAATGAAATCTCGGCCGGTTTGTTCTTGAAAACACCGGCCGAGTTTTTATATACTCTTACAGCAGATTACTATGACAACATCTACTCAACAAAAAGGCGACTTTCTGGCTACCGTCTCTGCCAACAGGCAGATAGGCAAAACATTCTATCGCCTCACATTGGAATTTACCGACATCGGTGCACAAGCCTTTGCCAAAACAATCCCCGGTCAGTTCGCACAATTGGACCTGTCAAACGTCGCACTGCCACCTGCTGAAAAAATCCCCGCCGAACTATCCGACAAAGCCGACCGACAGATACTACTGCGTAGACCCTTCAGTTTCTGCAACCTCACCACCAAAAACAATAAAACCTCCGCGGAAATCCTTTACTGTGTCCTCGGCCCCGCTACTTTACGAATGACAACACTATCAGCCGGCAACACCATCAGAGTAATCGGCCCCCTCGGAAACGGCTTTTCAGTTCCCGAAAATAAAAAAACCGCCCTTCTGGTAACTGGCGGAATGGGTGCCGGCCCACTGTTGCACCTGGCAAAATTCCTGACAACTGATTTCCCAAGTATAATAGTAACTGCATTCGCCGGCGCAAAAACCGCCGAAGACCTGCCCTTCAAGGGCCAGTTAGATAATATCTCACAAAACTTAGGATTCTCAATACCGGAATTCGCGACCTACGCCATAGAATCATTCGTAGCAACCGATGATGGCTCCGCTGGCTTCACCGGATTTGTCACCGATTCTCTGGAAGATTGGCTAAATAAAAATAACCCCTCACCCGCGGAAACTATCATCTACAGTTGCGGCCCAGAACCAATGCTCGCAAAATTGACACAAATCGCGCAGAACCATAAAATCGACGCCCAACTCAGCATGGAAAGACAAATGGCATGCGGCATTGGACTTTGTCAAAGTTGTGCTGTAGAATGTAAACTCGATAACTCAAATGAAACCGTTTATAAAATGTGCTGCAAAGACGGCCCTGTCTTTGATAGCCAACTAGTGGTCTTCAATCTATGAACGAAAATATTGATATCTCAGTCGATTTCGCCGGGCTCCGCCTGACCAATCCGGTCTTCACAGCTTCCGGGACTTGCGGATATGCCGACGAACTCGCCGACTTCACCAATCTCAACTCCATTGGCGGTTTCATAACTAAAAGCATCACATCTAAACCCAGAAAAGGCAATCCCGCACCGAGAATCGTCGAAACCGATTCCGGAATGCTCAATGCCATCGGCCTCGCCAACTTGGGCCTCGACGCCTTCATCGAAGAAAAACTTCCCATTCTCGAAAAACTCTCCCCCGCTGTATTCGTAAATGTCGCGGGTCAAACCATCGACGATTATGTCACCGTAACAGAAAGACTATCCAACGAAGAGGCTATAGCCGGCTTCGAACTTAACATCAGTTGCCCCAATGTCGCAAAAGGCGGAATAACCTTTGGCACCGACCCGGACCAGGTAACGGAAATTACTTCTGCAGTCAAAAAAGCTTCCGGACAAAAAATCTTAATGGTTAAACTCTCACCTTGCGTCACTGATATCAGCATAATCGCCAAAGCAGCCGTCGACTCCGGTGCCGATGCCCTAAGCTTAATAAATACTTTCACCGCAATGGCCATAGATATCGAAACACGTAAGCCCATCTTGGCAAACAGAACCGGCGGACTCTCCGGGCCTGCTATAAAACCTATCGCACTCTACCTTGTAAACAAAGTCTATAACGAAGTCACTAAAAACACCAACGTACCAATTCTTGGTCTCGGCGGAATCAGAAACGCCTCCGACGCCATCGAATTTATCATCGCCGGCGCTTCCGCGGTAGCCGTCGGAACCGCCAACTTCGTCGAACCCGATTGCACCGCAAAAATCGTCGAAGGCATTGAAAAATATTGCCAACAAAATAAAATAACAAACATCAAAGAGCTAATCGGTTCACTCGAGGCAAACTAAAAAATGGAAACGTTGAAATCACTACGCGATTACTTCCCCATGGCCGTCTTCACCGGCAAGTGTCTCGTCTTCATCAGCGAAGACTGGCGAGTCGAACTCACCGAACACAAAGATAGTGACTTCAGCAAAACCGATGCCGAACCATCCTTAATCCGCCTCAGAATCTTCAAAAAAGCCATAAACGGAGACTTTATCCCGGGCCACTATGAAGATTTTCAACTCGCCGTATTAGGCGAACTCGCCGAACAAATTGAAAAATATGTACAACTCGCCATCGGCACTAATTTGAGAGAATTTTCCGATTAAACACTTCATAAAATTTTTTACCTGCTTAAATCACTCTAAAAAGCTACAATACCATTCCTATGGCTGATTTAAAAATCGACAATATCGATAACGGCGTAATCTTCACCGCGAAAATCGTACCCGCCAGCAGCAAAACCGTCATAGCTGGCCTGCTCGACGGAATGCTAAAGGTCAAAATCTCAGCACCTCCGGAAAAAGGCAAAGCCAATAAAAACCTCGTCGATTTCTTAGCCAAAAAACTCGGTGTCAAAAAAAATACCGTCACTATAATCTCGGGGCAAACCAATCCTGTAAAAAGCATACAGGTCTTGGGAATATCCGATGAAACATTACTAAAAAAATTGGACCTGAATAAATAGGGCTTGCTGTAATGACCGAACAATCAACCTTACTCTCACACTCCACAGACGATACCTCAATGAAATATATGCTCAAACTCGCCGCGCCAATGATTATCACAAACATCTCCTTTACCATCATGCAATTCGTCGACAGGTTCATGGTCTCCAGACTCGGAACTGACGCACTCGCAGCCATCCTGCCCGCAGGACTTATCAGCTTCATACCTGCCGGTTTCGCCGTCGGACTGTTTGCAAGCGTCGCAACCTTCGTCAGCCAATCTCTCGGCAGAAACGAAAAAAACAACTGCTCCAATTACTGCTGGCAAAGTATATACATTGGTCTGATTTATTCTGTATTCGTCGTCGTTATTATGTGGCCCGCCGCACCAGCCATCTTCAAACTCATGGGACACGCCCCCGAAGTCGCCAAAATGGAAGTCGTATACCTCAGAATTATGCTCTACGCAAATCTGGTAGCCGTTTTCATATGGACAAGTACCCAATTCTTCATGGGCATCCACCGCCCCGTCATCACAATGTACGCCGCCATCTGTGCTCAAGCCGTAAACGTCCTCGCAAACTACACATTGATTTTCGGAAAATTCGGATTCCCCGAAATGGGAATAGCCGGTGCGGGATGGGGAAGCTTAATCGGCATAACAGTCGGTGCCGCAATAAGAATGACCATGTTCCTGTCACCAGGTATAAATGCAGAATTCAAAACCAGAAAAAATCTCCGAGTTGACTTTAGAAAAATGCTCGACCTGCTAAAAGTAGGACTGCCCGCAGGTTTCGAACTCATGCTAAACGTCGCCCTCTGGGGCACAATCCTCTTCTGGCTCGTCGGAAAATTTGGCAAACAGGACCAAGCCGCAACCAGTGCCGTACTTTCCTGCACACATCTATCCATCATGCCTATCGTAGGAATTAAAATGGCCCTCGGAGTAGCCGTGGGAAAAGCTATCGGTGCTGGCAAAAAAAACGTCGCTATCAAGCAAACTCAACTATGCCTGAAAATAGCACTCGCCTACATGGGGCTGGTAGGAATACTTTTCTTCATATTCAGACATCCAATAATGGCATTCTGGTCCTCCGATAACAAAGTAATCGAGACCGGCACTAACATTTTAATCTGTGCAGCCATCTACCAGGTCTTCCACGCAACAAGAACCATCTATAGCGGCGCCTTACGCGGAGCTGGTGACACCTTGTGGCTGGCAATAGTTTCAGCGTTAGGAGCGATAGTAGTGCTGGGACTGGGCGGATTGGCCACAATTAAACTCTTCCCGCAACTCGGCTCACTCGGACCATGGCTCACCGCGACATTCAGCATTATCGTCGTCGGAATGGCAAATCGCTGGAGATTCAAAAGCAATAAATGGAAACAAATAGACCTGTTTAAACGTAAACCAATTGGTGCGTCTGCCGAAATAGAAGTCGCAGCCGAATAATACCGATATATAAAAATAATATGAAAAAAATCATTCTTATAACAACCTGTATCTTCATTCTCGCTGCGACACCTCTAGCCGCCTATCAGCCGCTTGCAAATGAGGACAAACAGGGCCTATATGTAAAATCAATCGACCAGGTCTTAAGATTAGAACCTGAAGAAATTGATATAGCCACCGCCGCATTGATTATCTCGGAATACTGGAGCGACCTCGTACACGGCCGAAATTACTTATCAAAACTCGACGATATGGCACTGGAAATACGCACCAAACTTGAAGATAAAAATCTTCAAAAAAGTCCGAAGGCTATCCCCGTCATAAACAAATATCTATTCGATGAAATGGGATTCAAAACAATCCCGACAGCAGACAACCCCGATGACTTACTTCTTCATACGGTGTTGGACAACAAACAGGGATATTGCCTAAGCCTGTCAATTCTCTATCTCTCAATCGGCGAACGACTGGGACTGCCATTGTATGGTGTCGTCGTACCGGGCCACTTCTTTATCAGGTACGATGATGGAAAAACAAGATTCAACATTGAAACAACAAGCAAGGGCGGATATGCCGACGATAACCATTACATAAATAAATTCAACGTACCTGATAGCGACACTATCTATCTCAACAACCTCAATAACCTGCAGACCCTCGGATGCTTCTTTAATAATCTCGGCAACAGCTACCTTGATATCGGTAACACCGAACTCGCGATGCTCGCTCTCGAAAGAGCTGTTGAAATAAATCCCACTTTAGCCGAATCTCACACCAACTTAGGCAACATCTACTTCAAAAAAAATCAAGTCGATGATGCAATATACCAATACCAAATCGCCCTGCGAATTAACCCTGCCGATGCCAAAACACACAACAATCTCGCCAACGCATACACAAAACAGGAAAAACTAAATTTTGCCGTCAGAGAATACAACCAGGCACTTAATCTCGACCCCGATTACATCGAAGTTTACAAAAACCTGGCAATAACTTATCACAAACAAGGAAAATCAACACGAGCTATCTCAACCTTAAGACATGCAATCTCCCTCGACTCGAAAAACCCCGACTTCTACAACCAATTAGGAAACATCTACTACGAAATAGAATATTACGACAAAGCCTTTTCTCAATATGAAAAAGCCTTGAAACTTAAACCCGACTTCGCTGAGGCGCACCACGGCCTTGCTATCTGTTATAGCAAACAAGGCATGGTTGAAGAAAGTATTAGAGCGTTCGAAACAGCTTTGAATATAAAACCAGATATGACAACCGCATTGACAAATTTGGGCAATCTCTATTTCAACCAGCAAAAGTATGACCAAGCCATTGAACTGTACAAAAAAGCTGTCCTGACAACTCCGGATGATAATGCAATATACTACAATCTCGCCTCTGCATACTTCAATAAAGCAGACTATAAACAGGCCGTGGAACAATATCTGATAGCTATCGATATCGACCCCCAAATGGCTGATGCCCACAACAGGCTCGGCTTTGCATATTACAACCTGAAAAATTATGATATGGCATGGAAACATATAAAAATAGCGGAAAACTTAGGCGTTGAAATCGACAAAAACCTCCTCGACGCCATTGAAGATAATCTACCGTAAGCTAATCCACACCTCTCCCCCATCCTCCTTTTACTATTGATGTTACTGCTGCAAGAGTGTATATTGAAACCCTCTATAATGGATTTTGTACGGAGGATATTATTGTGCGCTCAATTAAAACGATAATCATTACTCTTTTCGTAAGCATAATTCTCACCAACACCATCACCCAAGCCAACCCCGACGACATCTCGCAATACTACGGATTTGGTGAGATGGAAATAATTAAATTAGACTGGGGCATAAAGGGATTAATAATTGCCGATTTCGACGGTGACAAACGAAACGATATCGCCATCGCAAATAACATAAAAGCCAAAATCCAACTGCTGATTCAAAAAGAATCTATCGGACCCGGAGAAACCGATGTAATTGTTAACGCCGATGATATAGATGTAAATTTAATCAACCCTCCCACGCGATTCGAAAAACAAAGCATGGCCGTTTCACAAAAAATATTCAGTCTCGTCTCTGGCGATTTAAATTCAGATGGTATGACAGACTTGGCTTTCTACGGCGAACCGAAGGGACTCTATATAGAACTGCAAAAACCTGCCGACACAGAAAATGAAAAAACAAAAACTCTGAGCTGGCAAACAAGAAAGAAAATCAAAATCGACGATGGCCTTTTAACACCTAACGCACTACTGTGTGCCGACCTGAATAATGACGGTGCCGATGACCTCGTACTCGCAGGCCGAAAAACCATTTACATCATCTTACAAAAAACTGACGGCTCAATGGCAGAACCCCTAAAATATCCGACTACCGCACTAACTCGCGCTATCTATGCAAAGGACCTCAACGGCGATAACATAAACGACCTCATCCTATCGGTAAATGACAAGGAAAAACCTATACACGTCAGATTCG
>JAGLSU010000104.1 GCA_023135935.1 Planctomycetota bacterium | reverse complement strand
CAATTCTTCATAGAAAAACCTTGGATACTCGAACTGGCCGATACTGATAAAACTCCCGGAAACGAAATACTAACCATAGATAACAAAAGTGGAAGATTAATCTGCTATAAATTCGCAACCGAAAAAAATCAGGACTCCGATTGGCCAATACTGTTCTATCCACTTGCCTCGGGCGAAGGAAAAGCAACTCGAGACCTAGCTGTTGCCGATTTTGATGGTGACGGACTCGATGATGTCGTCATAAGCGACCCTGCCGCTGCCGAATTTATATTCTATAAGCAAATAAAGCAACTCGGATTAGCCGAACCTCTAAGATTCCCTGCTCTTTCAGACATCACAAATATATCCGTCGCAGACATAGACCGGGACAATAAACCGGAAATAGGTGTCTTAAGTGTTAACGAAAATGTAATCGGATTAAGTAAATTTGAAAACGGCAGATTATCTTTCCCAAAACCTATCGACCTAACTGGTGAACCCGTAGCTATGGAACTTGCCGACCTCGACCGCGATGGAAACATAGATTGCCTGTATATATCCAAAGATGTAAATGACATCAGGTCCATGAAAGTAATTTATAATCTTTCCGCACTCGATAAAATAGACGCAACCAAGGAAAAAAAACGTAAAACCAGAAAAAAATTCGGTGAAGTCGAACCGGCTCTGGAACTCGAAAAACTCAACACCAATCCCAGCGGCCTGAAAATCCTCGACTTCGACCACGATGGCCTGCTGGATGTCTTGATATTTGTCAAATATGAATTACCTGTATTAGTTCGGCAAACACAGAAAAGAAAATTCGAATTAGTCGATTCACCGAAAACAAAAGCCAGCTTAATCAAAAATGCAAACCCCCATTCGACCTTTGCTGCCAATGTCGATAGCCATGCCGGTCAGGAATTGTTACTCGCACAGAATAATTTCGCCAGAAGTCTGGTACTGTCAAAAAATCAGAGCTGGAATATCCTCGACCAATACAATGCTAAAAGCACAGAAAATCAAATATCTGCTATCGCCGCATTCAATATTAACAACGCCAGCCAAAAAACTAAACCTTCTATCCTTCTGCTGGACGGACAAAAAGGGCAACTTCAAATATTAAATGCCGGCGCCGATAAAATTTATCGCTTCGAAAAAGAACTCGATGTCGGCAAATGGAATGCTGCTAACCATCTCAAAATGTTCTTCGCACCGCTCACCGGAACCGAAGAAAAAAGCATCCTGTTATTTGACAGTGAAAAGTTTGCACTCATTACACCTCCAAACGGAGAAAATGCCCCACAACAATTGGAACAACAATTCAGTTATGAAACAAAAATAAAAGACGGAACCTATGGCAATCTCACTTTGGGAGACATCAACTCCGACGGCCAACTCGACATCATCATGGTAGAATTTAAACGAAATCACATCGAAATACTCACCCTCGACCAGGAAAACGAACCAATGCCTGCGATGCGATTCAAAATATTCGAGGATAAAAGCTACCGTAACAAAAAACGCAGCAAAGCAAACGTCGAGCCTAAAGAGCTGAAAATCGCCGACGTCTCCGGTGATGGCAAAGCCGATTTGATTACCGTCATCCATGACCGAATAATCATCTATCCTCAGGATTAATCTTTTGCTGTTATGCCTGTTACACCTGTTACCCTCTAATGAGAAAGTAAATATGCAACATTGACCACACCGGCCTTTTAGGTATAATAAGCACAAAATAGTATTTGCGAGACAATTATATGCAAACAAAGACATTAGGCCAATTAGCTGAATACGTGGATGGCCGAGTAATCGGTGACATAAACATCGAAATAACCTCAGCCTCAACTCTCGGACGAGCGGGTAAAGGCGACATCAGCTTTTTAGCCAACAGCAAATATGAAAAACATTTGCACACAACTAAGGCATCTGCGGTAATTGTAGGCAAAGAAATCGATGGCATCTCAGCACCGCTTTTGGTAGCCGAAGACCCATACTATGCGTTTATGCAAATCATGGTTCTGCTGCACGGCCACAGAAAACACAAAAAAGTAGGCATCCACTCTCGAACTCATATCTCGGATAAAGCAAAAATCGGAATAGATTGTCACATCCATAACTTCGTCACAATAGATGACAATGCAAGAATTGGGGACAACTGTATAATCTATCCCGGCACACACATTGGACAAGGCACACAAATCGGAAATGACTGCATAATATATCCGAACGTTACAATCTATGATGGTTGCGAAATAGGTAATCGCGTCATCATAAATGCAAATTCTTCAATCGGTGAAGACGGCTTCGGATACGCTACTCATGAGGGCAAACATCACAAAATACCACAAGTCGGAATCGTAGTCATAGAAGACGATGTAGAAATCGGAGCTTGTTGTGCTGTCGAACGGGGAACTCTCGGCGACACCGTTATAGGCCAGGGAACAAAAATGGGTGACCTTATCGCAGTCGGTCACGGTACAAAAATCGGCCGCCATTGCCTCATCGTTGCTCAGGTAGGTATCGCCGGCTCAACTACCATCGGAAATTACTGCGTAATAGGCGGACAAGTTGGAATTGTAGGACACATAAACATCGGAAACAACGTCACTATCGCCGCACAAGCCGGTGTCATAAACGACGTACCGGACGGAAAAGTTATTTTCGGGGCACCTGCCATTGATGCAAGTAAAGCAAGACGTGCTTACAGCTTATTCGAATATCTACCTGATATGCGAAGAAGTATCAAGAACGTCGAAAAACGCCTCGCAAAAATAGAAAAATCCTCGGACGATTAATTGTGATACCAGATGAAAATACTCTTGGCTTAATTGCGGGACAGGGACGATTACCGTTTCTTGTCGCAAAGGGTGCAAAAAAAGCGGGACTGAAAGTAATTTGCGCAGGGTTAGCCGAAAACGCGGAACCGAAACTCGCGGACATTGTCGATGTCTTCTACGAAGTGCCAATCGCGCGACCCGGGGTCTGGATAAGAAAATTTAAAAAACACGGCGTCACTAAAACCATCATGGTCGGCCGAATCGCAAAAGGACGAATCTTTACACCATGGCGAATCCTCAAGTATCTGCCCGACTGGCGAGCGATAAGAATATGGTACTGGCGGCTGCGTAAAGAAAATAAACAAAATGACATACTCTTAAATGCCATAGCCGACGAACTGGCAAGTGGAGGAATAATTTTGGAAAATTCAACTACATACTGCAAAGAACATATCGCAACACTCGGCACTATGACTCAACAACAACCAATTCAATCCGTAAAAGATGACATCGAATTCGGATGGCAGATAGTCAAAAAACTGGGCGAACTCGATATCGGTCAGGCAATCGCGGTTAAAGAAAGAGAAGTAATTTCCGTCGAAGCAATAGAAGGCACAGCAAAAATGATTACCCGAACAGGCGAAATCTGTAAAGCAGGAGGATGGACCCTAATAAAAACCTCAAAGCCAAATCAGGACATGCGATTCGATGTGCCTTGCGTAGGACCTGACACAATTAAAGGCCTCTCGGAAAACGGCGGAAAATGCCTCGTCGTAGAAGCCGAAAAAACCATAATCATCGACAAACCAGAAACGATAAAACTTGCCGACCAACTCGGAATTGCTATCGTGGGATGTTAATTAGCGATTTAAATACATAGAATCGTAATACTTCTGATAATCACCGGAAACAACATTACTCAACCACTTCTCATTTTCTAAATACCAGTCTATGGTCTTATTAATTCCAACCTCAAAACTCAACGATGGCTTCCAACCCAAATCATTGATAATCTTACTGGCATCAATAGCATACCGCCTGTCGTGACCAAGCCGGTCAGTGACATGCTTAACCAGCGACTCCGGTTTTTCAAGACGACCCAATATCAGCTTCACCACTTCCATATTCGTTTTCTCGTTACAGCCGCCAATATTATAAATCTCACCTGCCGGCGCCTCCGTCAACACCTTCCAAATCGCCGTACAATGGTCATAAACATAAAGCCAGTCACGAACATACAAACCATCACCATAAATCGGCAATTCCTTGTCACTCAAAGCATTGTTAATCATCAGCGGTATCATCTTCTCAGGAAATTGGTACTGACCATAATTGTTCGAGCATCTGGTAATGTTATAATTAACGCCCCACGTATGACCGAACGCCTTAACAAGATGGTCCGCAGCCGCCTTACTCGCTGAGTATGGTGAGTTCGGACTCAATGGTGTATCCTCGACAAATTTACCTTCCGTACCGAGAGAACCATATACCTCGTCCGTCGAAATTTGAACGAACCGCTCTAACTTCTTGTCACGCACCGCTTCCAGTAAAGTCAACGTACCCGTAACGTTGGCCTCGATAAAAACTTTCGGCTCGGTAATTGAACGGTCCACGTGACTTTCTGCCGCGAAATTGATTATCGAATCTATCTTGTACTCATCGATGATTTTTTCGACCGTCTCGCCATCACAAATATCACCCTTGATAAATTTGTGATTCGCGTGCTCTTCGAAGCCGGCAAGATTCTCGAGATTCCCGGCATAGGTAAGCTTATCAAAATTAACCACAAAGCAATCCGTCTGCTCAGATAGAACCATCCGCACAAAATTGCTGCCTATAAATCCTGCACCGCCTGTAACTAAAATTCTTCTCATAATTGCCTCAAAAATTCCTCTAACGGCTCCTGCCACGGTTTAATCGGTTCACCCAACAACCCCACAATCTTACTACAATCAAAACAACTGTTCAAAGGCCTTTTAGCCGCCGTGACATATTCACTGCTCTTGCAACTACTCAATTCAACCGGAATATCAAGCTTATCAAAAATAAATTTCGCCATCTCAAAACGGCTGACATAACCGAAACTTGCAAAATGAAACATCCCCTCAACTCGCATCTCTAACAATTTCACAATCACTTTAGCAACTTCCGTCGTAGCTGTCGGCGAACCTATCTGGTCATCAATAACCTTTAAAGCTTTGCCTTGCTTCGCCAATGAAACCAGCTTGGCAACAAAATTATTACCACCCAAACCATACGTCCATTCCACTCGTATTATACAACAGCCGCACCCGCTTTCAATTAAAAGCCTCTCGCCAGCCAACTTACTCGCACCATACGCACTTACTGGATTGGGACTGTCCGCCTCAACGTAAGGACTGTCACTTTCACCATCAAAAACAAAATCGGTACTGACATGCAAAACCCAGGCACCCGATTCCGCCGCCAAAGCACCTAAACGCCCCACCGCCTCAGCGTTAACTTTCTGGGCCAACTCAGATTCGCTTTCGGCACCATCAACATTCGTATAAGCCGCACAGTTAATTATCACACCCACATCTTTAACAGCATCCTTCAACTGTTGCTCATTGGTAATATCAAATTCAGGAAGGTCAAATACAACCGTTTCAAATCCCCTCGCCCGACACACCCCAACTAAATCAGAACCCAGCATCCCTTTGCCGCCAAGTATTACTACTCTTTCATCAGCCATTTTTGCGTGCCTCACTGCTTGGGCGGGTCCTTCGCTACCAATTCGCCAGCTCTGTTGAGCGACTCAAATGTCCCGGCGTCTGTCCACCACCCGTCAAGAATATCAAAAGCAAGTTGCTCTTTCGCGATATATGCGTTGTTAACATCAGTAATTTCAAGCTCTCCGCGAGCCGATGGTTTCAAATTTCTTATGATATCGAATACCATATTATCGTAAAAATATACGCCGGTAACTGCGTAGCTGCTCTTGGGACTTTCAGGTTTCTCCTCGATACTAATAACCTTAGTATCCGATATCTCGGCAACACCGAATCGCTGCGGGTCAGATACCTCTCTAAGCAATACTCTCGCCCCCGCCTCCTGGGCAATAAACTTCTCCGCATATCCCTTCAAGCTGGCCTCAAAAATGTTGTCACCGAGAATTACCACTATCGCCTCACCATGCGCAAAATTCTCAGTCAATAATAAGGCCTGAGCAATTCCGCCTGCCTCATCCTGAACCTTATATGTAAACCGACAGCCAAAATCTTTACCGGAACCAAGCAGACTAACCACATCGCCCATATGCTCGACACCGGTCACTATCAAAATCTCTTCAACACCGATTCCGGTTAGTTTTTCGATTGGGTAATAAATCATGGGCTTTTGGCCGACACCAAGCAAATGCTTATTCGTAACCTTGGTTAATGGCATAAGCCGCGACCCGGTACCGCCCGCAAGGATAACACCTTTCAAAGACATATCACGTCCCTTTCAAAACTGCTTCAAAAATCGAAGGTCATTCTCAAAAAGTAACCTGATATCATTTATTCCATACTTACGCATCGCAAGCCGTTCAATCCCAAAACCAAATGCCCAACCCGTATACTTTTCACTATCTATTCCAACAGCGTCAAAAACATTCGGGTCAACCATTCCGCAACCGCCTACTTCCATCCACTCTTCTTTGCCATTCTTATCTACCCAAAGCAAATCCACTTCCGCACTGGGTTCCGTGAACGGGAAAAAGCTCGGCCGCAATCGCCATTTTATCTCAGAACCAAAAAACGTATGCATGAATTGGTTAATCGTCGTCTTCATATCAACCATGCTCACACCTTCGTCAACAACCAACGCTTCAAGCTGATAAAACATATACATATGCGTCGCGTCAACCGTGTCAGGCCGATAAACCCTACCCGGTGCCACTATACGAATCGGCGGCTTACTATTTTCCATCACACGAATCTGAATCGTCGAGGTCTG
>JAGLSU010000103.1 GCA_023135935.1 Planctomycetota bacterium | reverse complement strand
AACTCGGCTTATAGACCCGCTCTTTTTTTAGTCTAAGCCGATATCCCCCCGTAACTTCAAAACCAATTACATTTTCTCGTTTTTGCCGGCACCACAATCCGGACATGACCAGGTGTGGGGTAAATTCTCAAAATTTGTGCCGCGTTCTATTCCGTTTTTTAGGTCACCGGTGAGGGGGTCATATACATATCCGCACCTGAAACATCGATATCTTTCTCTTCCAAACAACTGCTTGACAAACAGGTTCAGTTTTTTCTTTCTTCTCTCGGTTTCGGGTATAGGTACCATCTTTTCATGTTTGCCGGCACCGCATATCGGGCAGACCCAATCTTCGGGCAAATTTTCAAAGCTGACACCCGGCTCTATTCCGCCTTCGGGGTCACCGAAAAATGGGTCATAAATATATTCGCACTTCATGCATTTATACTTCTCGGCACCTATAAATTCTTTCATAAACGAGCCGAGTCTTATCTTGACGGTAACAACATCGCCAACAATAACCATTTGAATTTTACCTTTATCCAAACTCATGTGGTCAAATTCAAGGGCATCCAGCCTGCTTAGCTTTGTCGCCAATATAGGTGATGCAGTTATAGAATCCAGCTTAACCAATACCGTTTCCATGGCTTGATTGATAATCATTCCGCAAATTTTAATCTGCTTATTATCGAGACCGACCTGGTCTATGTCCTCGCGGATATTCTCGTGAACCTGTCTCAATATAGTAATTCGCCTTGCGTTTTCGTTGCTATAGGGTCGCTCAAGTATATCTTCATCCAAGACCATCGCACAATTGAGGCTGACACCTGTCCATGGGTCCTTAAACAAAACCTTGGGCTTTTCGTCTATAATAAAGACGTACTTGCGCTGGGCCGTCAGCTCATTCTCGTTGAACGAAACCATATTAAACCATATCTCGTAGCCCTTCTTCTTTTCGCCCTGTGAAGCAATAACGCTTGTACTTTGACTTAGCAATTCATGGTCCGGCATGTGAATAACATTCAACACATCAGCAGCGGTGCTTTCTTTTAGTATTATCTTTGAGTAAACCTCGGAAATTTGGTCATATGAAGGCGCTTTTTCAGGCCTCAAAAACTCTGCTGTATCTACCGTCCAACAACCGGACAAACTCAAGCAACTAATCAGCACTAAAATCTTTGCTATTCTCACGGTATTGCCCCTTTATATTTTGCTCTTTTGGAAAACCGTATCAGGCCTCTTTCGAATCAATCCACATCATCATTTTGCGTAGTTTTTTACCGACTGTTTCCAGTTGACAGTCGTGGTCCTTTTCGTACAGCGCTTTGAAATTCTTAGCTCCGCTTCGATATTCGTCAACCCATTCCTTTGCGAACTGGCCTGACTTAATCTCTGACAATATCTTTTTCATTTCTGCTTTGGTCTGGTCGTTGACAATTCTCGGTCCGCGTGTGAGGTCTCCATATTCCGCGGTGTTAGAGACGCTGTACCTCATATAGTTCATTCCGCCCTGATACATAAGGTCAACTATCAGTTTTACTTCGTGCATGCACTCGAAGTAAGCTATTTCCGGCTGATAGCCTGCTTCTACTAATGTTTCAAAGCCGGCTTTAATCAACGCAGTCAGACCGCCGCACAAAACTACCTGCTCACCAAAAAGGTCGGTTTCGGTTTCTTCCTTATATGTGGTTTCGATAATTCCAGCTCTGGCGCCACCGATACCGTTCGCCCAGGCAAGAGCAATCTGTTTAGCTTCACCGGTCGCATCCTGTTCGACAGCCACGAGGCAAGGCACTCCTCCGCCTTTTACAAATTCACTGCGAACCAAATGTCCCGGGCCCTTCGGAGCAATCATTACGACATTAACGTCTTTAGGCGGAACGATGTACTTAAAATGAATATTAAAGCCATGACAAAAACCAAGCGTTTGCTCCGCTACCAAATTAGGTGCTATCTGGCTTTCATAAACCTTCGCCTGAATTTCATCGGGAAGAGTCACGATAATCAAAGAGGCACCATCCATAGCCGTTTTTATATCACTGGGCACAAAGCCGTGCTCGACCGCGAGCTTGAAATTGTCCGTACCTTCCAGTTCAGCTATTGCTATTTCCACGCCACTGTCATTCAAATTCTGACTGTGAGCATGTCCCTGACTTCCATAACCGATGACCGCTACCTTCTTACCGTGTAACACCTCTATCGGCGCATCTTTTTCGTAATAAATCGTTAACGCCATGGCCTAAAGCCTCCTTTTCTAAAATGAGGATTAATATCTGTTTTGCACTGTCCGCTGTCAAAAAGCTACCGTCCACAATTATAGTCAAAACCAACTATCAGGCAAGAAATTTAGCTTTCCAGCCAACAACTGGGGTTCGAAATGACTTTTGCTTTTGGTTTATGCCTGTCTGGACATCGCGATTGTACCGGTTCTAGCTACGCTTTTAATGCCGTAAGGCCTGCACATACTGATGAAAGCATCAATTTTGGCTTCCGGACCGCTGATTTCTACCATTATAAACTTCAGCCCTATATCCACAACTTTGCCCTTAAACATCTCTATTAGTGACAAAAGTTCGGCCCGCTTCGCTGGCGGAGCTGAAATGGTTACCAGCATCAAATCCCGTGCTACTACCGGCTGACCCACAAAATCCTGAACCTTAACAACAGGAACTATCTTGGCTAACTGCTTGCGTACCTGCTCAAGAACTCTATCGTCACCGATAACAACAATTGTCATCCGGCTCAGTTCCGGGTCCTCCGTTCTGCCGACAACAAGAGAATCGATATTAAACGCCCGAGCCGCAAACATACCGGCAACATGTGCCAAAACCCCTGGCTTATTTTCAACTAATGCGCTTATTATATGTTTCATTTTTAATCTCACTTTCTATATCAAACAGCGTAAGGCTACGCCATGCTTTCTAATATATCCAAACCATCCATTTCGTCTATGCTCTTGCCGGCGGGAACCATCGGCCAAACATTCTCCTCACGCTCGATTTTGAAATCAACAACGCAAGGACGTTTTTCCGAAAGCATCGCCTTGATTGTCTTGGGAACGTCTGCTTTTTTATCAACCGTCATACCCACTGCTCCAAGCGCCTTGGCTACAGTGGCGTAATCAGGGTTCGACAAGTAACTCTTGGAGTATCGTTTGTTGTAGAAAAGCTCCTGCCATTGACGAACCATACCCATATAGCCATTGTTCAAAATACAAACCTTGATAGGCAGTTTGTGTTCGACAGCCGTCGAAAGTTCCGTCATCGTCATATTAAAACTGCTATCTCCGTCAATATCGATAACAGTTTCATTCGGCTTGGCTATTTGCGCACCAATCGCTGCGGGAAGGCCAAAGCCCATCGTTCCAAGACCGCCGGAAGTTAAAAATTGACGTGCCTTGCTGTACTTATAAAACTGAGCCGCCCACATCTGATGTTGACCGACACCCGTTGCTATAATCGCCTGACCCTTAGTCTGATGGTAAAGTTCTTCTATGACGTATTGCGGTTTAATTATCGTCGAATTTTTGTCATAGCGAAGTGGAAAATTCTTCTTCCAATCGGCGATTTTCTTAAACCACTCTTTTCTTTCCTTGTGTTCAACTTCCTTGGCCAGCTGCGCAAGAATAACTTTCGCGTCGCCAACAACGGGAATATCCACGCTAACATTTTTCGATATACTCGCCGGGTCAACATCAATATGTATTATCTTCGCGTTAGCAGCAAATGTCTTAACCTTACCCGTAACCCTGTCATCAAACCGTGCGCCAACCGCGATTAATAAATCACACTCCTGTACCGCATAATTAGCGTAAGCCGAGCCGTGCATTCCGAGCATATCCAATGACTCAGGTTTGTTCTGGTCATAACTTCCCAGACCTAAAAGCGTCATCGTTACGGGCAGATGTGCCTTCTCGGCAAAGGCTCTCAACTCCTTGCTTGCGTTAGCACTAATAACTCCACCGCCGACATAAAGCACTGGTTTGTTCGATTTATTTATCATCTTCGCCGCTGCTGATATCTGTCGAGCGTTACCTTCTGCACGAAGCCGGTAACCAGGCAGTGACATCTTCTTGGAACCATCTGTTTTGCACTTGCTGACTTCAACATCAACCGGTAAATCAATAAGCACCGGTCCTTGCCTTCCCGTCGATGCGATATAAAATGCTTCTCGAATTGTACGGCCAAGGTCTTTAACATCTTTAACGATGCAGTTGTGCTTGGTAACCGGACGCGTAATACCGGTGGTGTCTGCTTCCTGGAACGCATCATTACCAATAAGCTCGGTACGAACCTGACCCGTCAGCGCAACCATCGGCACTGAGTCCATCATCGCCGTAGCAAGACCAGTAACCAGATTACACGCACCCGGACCGCTCGTAGCAATAACAACGCCTGTTTTTCCGGTGGCACGCGCATAAGCATCCGCCATATGGCAACCGCCCTGTTCGTGACGCGGAATTATGAAGTTAATCGGAGCATCATACAATCTATCAAACAACGGCAGTAACACACCGCCAAGATAACCAAACATCGTATCAACACCCTGTTCGATAAGAGTATCGACAATTATCTGGGCTCCGGTTTTGATAGAGGAATTTTCGGCTGAAGCAGCCGAAGACTTAGACTTGGACTTCATCTCATATCCTTTCCTGATAAACTGCACTAAGTTATCCCGGTCAATTATAGCTCCGCTGGGCTGTCTTGAGTAGCCTGCCGATTTTAACCAAAAAACCGACCGAACTACGCAAGGTTTTAATGCCCCGCTATAATCCCGTAATCACAGCTAATCCTGTGTCTCAGGATTATATCCGCATGTTTTCACGCGAATACAATAGAATTATATAAAACCTATTGGTACCTGTCAATTGTTTTCGGCATTATCCCGCTTTGCCATCACTTGCCCCAAAAAGTCCTATTTTATCTTCATAATCACGTAAAAATAGCTGGATTAGAACAAAATCACCACTATAATAGTATGGAAAGCAAGGCAATTAGGAGAATTTTTATGTGTGATGCATGCGGTTGCGGCGACAGTAAAACAGACAAGACCTTCGAAGAACAGGTCAAAGACATAATCGAAGCTATCCGTCCGAATCTACAAAGTCACGGCGGCGATATCGAATTGGTAAGTATTGAGGAAGACAAAACCATCAAGGTCAAACTCCAGGGTGCCTGTCAAGGCTGCCCCGGCGCAAAAATGACAATGAAGATGGGTGTCGAGCGTCTCTTGAAAGAAAACCTTCCGGAAGTAAAAGAAGTTGTTGCCGTAGATTAAATCAGTCCAAAAGACTGCTGTTTAGTTGCTCGGCGATTCCTGCTCCATCATACCAGTGTGCCTGCGTAAACGGAAAACGTTAACATAACCCCTCTTCGAACCCAACTGCGTGACAAATTGATAAGGTCCAACATCTTTCGGCTCGCGCAAAACCGCTATATTGATATCAAGCTTCAACTTTCGATAACCTGTATGAACCGGATTCAACCCTTCTCTGCTGGCCCAGACAACGTAAGTAACCCCATTTTTATAAAGAGCTTTAACAAGCTCTGTCGGATTCTCGGCTTCGGTAAAACCAATTATATCTTCAGTGCGTTTCGGCGCAAATATTTTCACAACTCCACCCATATAGACAGCCAGCTTTTCGCCGGGCGTGGTATTGGTAACATACCAGTCCGCCAAAACCTTAAACTCTTTATCCTGCTGTCCATGTCCCAGTAAACGAACAAGCGAAAACTGATTCGACGCAATAACCAAAAATATCAACGCTAATATGCAAAGTTCGCGCAGTAAGTACCCGCCCTTGTAAACAAACATCCTCCCGATAAATATAAGCCCTACCAGCACCATAGCCACATAAGGCAAAGATACCGACCTTGGGCTCATTGAAGCCGCCTTGGACAAATAAGGAACGAGTGCAAAAAACCAAATGCCGGCTATTACCAATATCAAAGCCTGCAGCGCAAATATAATCTGCTTGGGCACCCGCCCATTCTTATGCATAAGCTTACCGGCGCTTTGAAAACCATACCAGCATATCAACAATGCTATCCAAAAAATATTCATATGATATCTTTGGAGGGGATATGGATATCGTGCGTGAAGTAAAAAATACGGAACAAAGAATATAAGCAACGCAAGTATCTTCCACTGTCGCTTGCAAAGACCGTAAATGCAACCGAAGAAAAAGCTAATCACCGCGAAAAATTTGCTCAACTGCCAAACCATCTGGCCAAAATCTTTACTCACCCCAAGCCACGGCATCAATAAAGGCATAAAGCCAACTCGCCACATCAATTTCATGTGTAGCAGTAAGCCCGTTCTGTTTTCGACCGACCCGGCTAAATCTTTCGTATATTCTTTTGCAAATAAAACGTTGAAATAATGACTCGTACCACCTTCCCAACTTAAAACTGTCCCCGCCAACCAAATCAATAAGGGAACCGACGCTGCCGCTGAATACAACAAGGCAAAAAGTCTCTCGCGTTTGTCTTTGCTGTATATCATATCCATTACAAATGCTGCTACAATTAACATCGCGGCCTCGTATCGCACCATCGTTGCTATCGAGGCAAGAACATAACACCACTTGGAACGCCTGAAGATGAGATAGAATGTCACAAGCGTAAAAAATAAAAGCGTTGTTTCGAGGATTGGTTCCCTGAGCATATACACCACCCAGGGATTTAAAGCAACAATCACAGCCAGCCACAATGCTGCCCTGCCAATAATCTTTTTGCCTACCAGCCAAATCAAAACCACACAAAAAGGATGGAGCAAAGCGTTAAGCAACCACCCCGCTGTCAAATCAGGATGCTGACCGCCAACCAAATATGAAAGACTGGCCTGCAGCAAACCAACCACGGGAGCTGTTTTGAAGTCTGAAGGAACTTCGAAAGATAAAAGTTTATGGCCAACTCTTATAACTGCTGGAAAATCTGAAATTGGTATGACCTTGTGACCGAAATATAGAACCGATTGATAAATACCGAATAGCAAAAGCGCCGCTATTATAAAAATCTCAAAACGCTTTTCGCGTTCGACAAGCCCCTCTGCTTCGACTTGGAGTTTTTTGGTTCTATTTACGCCCATCGTATCTCTGTTACACCTCAAGTTTTTCCAACTCTATCGTCTGAAACATGCCCACCAAACCATTGATTGGATACAGTATCCACTCTATAGTCTTAATGAGCGGATAACTACACGACGGCATCAGCTGACGCAATCTCAAACCGCCGCTGAGCAGATACCGCAATGGCGTATGGTTATGCATCCCGATAATCTTCAATGACGGAAATTCATTCTCAAACATTTTACGGTCGCGCCGAAAAATTATCCACGGCAACGCACCATTGCCATGCGAAAGCGGACCAATATCTTCCAAGTTCCATCCTGCCTCCGGGTCGAAAAGTTCGTGGTGAAAGTTACCATAAATAAACCTTCCCAACAATGTATTTGCCGGCTCAATCATAACTATCTTGCCGGAAACTTTAAGGCATCGCAAGGCCTCGGTAAAAAATGCTTTTGCGTCGGTAATATGATGAAGAACATCTACCATAAAAAACGCGTCAACGCTGCCATCGGCAAAAGGCATCTCAAAGGCCGAAAAAACTTTGTCAACATTTGGCAGTTCAAGTATGTCGGAGGTAATCACATTACCTATCACTTCCTTGATAAAACCTCCGCCGCTACCAAGTTCCACAAGAACCTTGTTTTCGGGTGACGGCATCGCCCTTTCAAATTGCTTATAAAAATCAATATATAATTTCTTAAGAAAAGGTTTCTTCTGAATTATCTCTGTGTGCAGTAATGTAGTCGACGGGTCGTCAAGGTTCTCGACGCCTCTGGTTTCAGGCAACTTAAGCCACTCAAAAATTCGCATAATTATCTAACTCGCCTTCCCAGCCAACCCGGTTGATAAATGAATGTAATCTGATGTCTTCCGGCATCAAGTTTAACAGATTTAAATGTCCCAAAAAGCAACTCCATATCGACAGGTTTGTCATCTACAAAAACTTTCCAGCCGTGGTCCCAGTTATCGATAAAGCTTAAATAACCGGCAACCGGCGTATCGACCTGACAGCTTAGTTCGTCACCAGAATACGAAGATACACGCCACAGACCACGATAGCGTATCGCATCATTCAAAAATGATTTGGCTGTATCATGAATTAAAGATTCAGAAAAAAATATTTTCGTCCCGTCCTGTACCCCCAGCAGCACTCTTCGCACTCCAATCTCGCCCTTAGTTTTATCCAGAAACTTGATATACCTATCGAAATACCAGTTCGGTACTATGCCGACGCTAAAATTTGGTCTCAGAGAAATAGTGCTATCAGAATCATATCTCCGAAATGCGAATGAAGCTTCGTTGGTTTTCGATACATCAATGCGAATACGCTTATCCGGCTTTTGTCCTCCGTATGTCCACATGTTAGCGCCAACGCCTCGCATTTCAACAGCAGCCATTAACACAAGAATCAACAAAACTATCGCTAAAGATTTGTTGGACTTTAACTGAATCGCCCCACCAAGAATCAGGAAAAACAACAAAGCAACAAATGCTATCGCCCCATAGATAACAAAATATATGTCCTTCGATGCAACATTCTTGAAAAATTCAACCCAATAAAAATCATAATGCTTGTTCAAGTAAAGATAAAGCTGGGTCCCAAGAATTACCAAATAAACAGCAGCTACTGTTATAATTGGAAACAACGCCTGCCGATGTCTCTTGGTGCTGGCAACATTTTTGGTGGAAATCATTGATTCGAAAGACTCATAGGCCAACGACAACAGCCAGGCTAAAATGGGCACAAGAATAATATTCAATCGTCCCCAGACGCGCAAACTGCAAAAACCGGGCATATATTTCCAAAGAAAGGCAAAAAGATATGAGCTTCGGCCGTAACTGATATAACTTATCAAAGCAATCCATATAACAAGGAACAGCTTAGCCCAAAGGTCACGGGAACACGCCTGTTTCGTTATTCCATCTGTGTTTTTTTCCTGAAGGCCAATGCCTGATTTACCTATTAGTAAATACAAAAAAACCACCAAAAGCCCTGTTATGCTAAAAAAGTACCACCCTTCCGTCTGCGAGAAAGGCGGATAAACTAAAGAGCCAATGGTATCTTCATAGTTAAACACATGCGAAACAGAATATTCAAAATCCTTTCCAGTACGGTCTGTCGTCTGTGCCATAAGCCCTTTGACGCCCAATAAATACGGCGCACATAATAATACCGCCACACCACCAGCTGCTATTAATGTCACAATCGCCCGCTTCCAATTAATCACTTGGCTGGCAAAAAATCGTGTGCGTAATGGTTTAATCAGAAAAACCAGCATGTAGGGGGCAAAGAGAAATGGTGAGTAGAAAATATAATAAGGATAACCGGCCGTACATAAGCATACCAAAAAAACTATCAGTAAAGCTGCGTTAGTCACTGCGCTTCTCAGTGAACGAGCAAGCATGATTTTAGTTATCGCATAAAGAATCCACGGATACCATGCCGCTGTATGAACCGCATTCGGAAACCTCATTATCTCCGTCATCTTGAAACTAACCGACATAATAAGAACGCCGAAGAGAACCGCTCTGATGTTACCATTAATTTGCCGAAGCCACTTAAAAAGGCCCAACGCAAAAATCGAAATACCAAGAACAGTAAAAAGCTGGTGGTCCAAAGGACTGTACCCGCCTAAGATTTTATACCAGACAGTCAAGAGTAAATTCAAAGGGTAAAAGGCCTGGGTAAACGGGTTGATGTAAAACGGAAAACCCGCTCCTTCCGCTGGGGACCAAAGCGGAAATCGAAACTCTGCAAGACAAGCCAAGAGATATATTTTGTACTTGAAATACAAAGAAATGAAATCGTTACCTATGGCGGTATACTTTCCGTCTATCGAAAAGACATGCCGGAACAGATATAGTACCGGCCAACAAAAAACCGCCAACGGTAGAAGGAATTTAGTGAAAAAGCTTTGCCTCTTAATCACTGCTACCCTCCTGGACACCTTCGCTGAGTTTGTGCTCTTTGGCATTGTGAGCATTTTCTAATAAATGCTCCAGTGTAGGCAGCGGCTTGGCAACAATGGCTATCTGATAGGAAAACAAGCGTTTGGAACAAAAGATTAAAGCACGATTAATCCATAAAAGAAAACTCGCAAGCCACCCTTCGCCAACTGCCAACGGAAACGGGGCTGGCACACCTTTTTTCTCGATAATCTCATAACCATTAATTTCCAGCGTTCTGGTCAATGTCGAAAATGTAAACAACCGAGTATGGTCCATATCAAGAATACCACGTTTACCGTAGTTGAAACTGTCAAACAATAAACCAATACGCAAAGGGAAAAAGGCGATATTCGCCGTAGTTATAATTACATTCGGAGCATCATGCGAAAAACGCTCCCTCAGCACCCGAAGCAACCTCTCTGGCGATTTCAAATGCTCTATGATATCCAATGCCAAAACATAATCAATCTTGCCAAAGTCATCATCAAAATTGTATTTGTCGACATCAACCTCAATATACTTCCAGGAATTTTTCTTCGTTTCTTCCTGTATTCGCAAATCAATAGAGGTTGTTTTCACCCCTTTAGATGCCAACTTCTTAGCCATAAAACCCGGACCGCAACCAATATCCAGCGCTGTAGATTCCGGCTTGACCTGGTCAAAAGCATATTGTTGAGAACTGGGATATCCGAACTTCTCTTTATAGTGATAGTTCGACTCCGGTTCATAATCAAATTTTGGATGATAATAAATCCCAAGCCTCATCACCCTCGACAACAGGCAGGAGCGAACAACGCACACAGCATATTTCATCCCCTTGACCTTCGAAATCTCGCTGCCGTAAAAAACCGGAATAGGAATTTCTTTAATACGTCTGCCCATACCGATAAGTTGAATAATAACATCCGTATCAAAATCAAAATCGTTAGAGTTATGCTCATAAGGAATATCTGCCAAAGCCGAAACGCTATAAGCACGGTAACCGCTGTGAAATTCCGATAACTTCGATTTTAAAATACGGTTCTGAATAAATGTGAGCACCCCATTGCCAAGCCACTTATAAAAAGGCATTTGGCTTTTCAGTGCGTCAAGCCGGCGAATCATTCGAGAACCCAAAACCACATCGGCTTGGTCATCGAGAATCGGCTGAACCATCTGGTCAAGATACTCCGGAGCATACTGACCATCACCATGCAACAGAACCACTACATCAAATCCCTTTTGAATAGCATAGCAGTAGCCGACCTTCTGGTTGCCGCCATAACCCTGACTCTTGGGATTGTATAAAACAGTAATGTTCCATTCCGGATGGCAGCGGGAAAAATTCTCCGCTATATAGAAAGTCTGGTCCGGAGATTGGTCATCTATAACAAGAATTTCGGTGTAAAAATTCTCGTTCTCCCATATGTTCCTTGGAATCCGCTCAAGAACAGACTCAATCGATTTCTCCGCCTTATAGCAGACAACAAAGATTAAAACCTTCTTCTTGCCTCCTGCTGCCAAAACAGATTTATCGTTATCTTTATTGATTCCCATCTCCAGATTAATTTTTTACTACGCCACATTAACCAAATCCAAGCCACTTGATTTTCTTAAATGCTACCCAGCTCATTTTAAGCAGCAGTAAACCATGCTTGAATCTGCTGATATTTGTCACACCGTAAGTTCTCGCTCGGTAAGTCACCGGCACTTCGACTACTTTAAAATTTTGCTTTACTGCACCGAAAATAAGGTCAAAGTCGCCAAACGGGTCGAAGTCGCCAAAATACGAACGGTTAGCAGCTATTAACTCATAGTCTCTCTTGCGAATCATTTTCGTACCGCAAAGAGTGTCCCTGAACCTTTGGCCCAATAACCAACTAAACAACGCACCGAAAAACTTATTTCCAAGAAGATTTAAAAATCGCATAGCCTGTTTTTCCATCGGATAAACAAGCCGCGAACCGTTGATATATTCACCCTTGCCATCACGCAATGCATGGAAGAATTTCGGCAAGTCTTCCGGCGGAGCTGTTAAATCCGCATCCTGAATAACCAGCACATCTCCATTCGCAGCGGCAAAACCTTTCCTTACGGCGTCTCCCTTGCCAATACCATCGCCTTGATGTATCAAACTAATCTTACGCTTCGGATGCTTTTTAATTTGGCGCTGTATCTCCTCAGCCGTGCCATCGGTACTGTTACCGTCAATGAAAATTATCTCCGTTTCACGACCCATCTGAGGAATTCGCTTTATCGCATCTTCGATATTACCTCGTTCGTTCCTACACGGAACTATAACAGAGACAGATAAATCTTCATCGCTTAGAGCGACCGGCTTCGGACGCGCTATTACAAGATTAGTCAAATTCAAATGGCGAAATCCCGGCAGTAATGAAAGAAAATAATTGCAGAAACCCGACAATAAAGGTATCGCCTTCGGCATCATAATATAGGAGCTTGTTCTGATAACTTCAAAGCCACTCAGGTTCAGTAAATTCTCAATGTCTGATGGCGGAAGCCAGTTCTGATAGGAACGCGGACGACGCATCCCCAAAACCGACCCAAGCCGCAAAATACTTTCCCACAGATAACTATAATAGGACACTACAATACGAGTGTTTTCAGTTGTCATTGGCTTAATACGCTCGAAGACCTGCTGAATATCATGCCAATGACCAAGTGAATTACACACCAGAACATAATCAAACTTCTCATCGAGATTCAATTCGTGCGGGTCAGATACATGAAAGTCCAAATAGCCAAACCGTTTTTTTGCTAAGGCTACAGCCTGTTCATCCGAGTCAATCCCAACACCATAACTCGGTTCTACAGCCGCAAGAAGGTCGCCATACCCGCAACCGACATGTAGCACTTTGCTGTTAGGACGAACAACAAATTTGTAAATTCTGTTTATCCAATCGTAGTAATATGAATTGCTGCGGCGCCAACGAAGCAAGGATTCATCATTTACCTCGGACGAATTCGTGTTTTGACTCTTCGATTCAACCATACGCCTAACCCTTTAAGTGTTTAGAGATATTTTCAACGTTCGGTTTTTCAACTACGCCCTTCTCTGTGATAATGGCGGTGATATTCTGTGCGTCTGTAATATCAAATGCTGGATTATACACGTTAACCCCTTCAGGAGCAACTTGCACTTTGCCAACTGTTGTCACTTCATCGGCATTTCTTTGCTCAATAGGTATTTCTGCACCGCTTTTTATGCTCAAATCAAACGTATTCGACGGCGCCGCAATATAAAAAGGTATTCCGTTCTCTTTGGCAAGAATACTTAAACTATATGTACCTATCTTATTCGCCGCATCACCGTTTGCCGCAATTCTATCGGCTCCGGTTATCACCGCATCAATTCGTCCCTGCTTCATCAGCCAACCAGCCATATTGTCACAAAGAACTGTCACATCAATACCTGCCTGTTTCAACTCCCAAACCGTTAATCGCGACCCTTGAAGTAAAGGCCGAGTCTCGTCAGCATAAACTTTAAACTTTTTGCCTTTTTTCTGTGCCTCAAACATCAAAGACAGTGCCGTTCCCTGTCCCGCCGTAGCCAATGCACCAGCGTTGCAATGTGTCAAAATCCCAGCTCCGGACTTAATAAACTTTTCACCGTTCTCGCCAATTCGCCGACACATATCAATGTCTTCCTGACAAATAGCGTTCGCCTCTTCCAAAATTCTTTCCTGAAACGATTGCACACTTGCATTAGGATTAGCCGAAACAAAATTCTCCGCAATCTTTTTAACTCTATCCAACGCCCAGAATAAATTCACTGCCGTCGGACGCGAAGATGCCAAATGGTCTTTCGCCTCCGCCAATATCGAAAGTCCTTGCTTCAAATCCGTGTCGGTCGATTTCTGCACAGCCAATACCAAGCCATATGCTCCAGCAACTCCTATAGCCGGCGCCCCACGAACAGCGAGAGTCTTTATCGCATCATAAACCTGGCTAACATCGGCACACTGTAACTTAACAAATTCACCCGGCAACAATCGCTGGTCTATAAGCTCCAAACTACCATCTATCCCGCCAATCCATTTAAGTGCTTGAGCAATCATAAATACCTTAAGATTTCTTTCTTTTAGTTTTCTTTTCTGCTTGAAGTTTAGCTTTCAAATACTTCGCTGTATAGCTCTTTTTGTTCTCGATTATCTCTTCTGGTGCTCCCGATGCAACAACTTTACCGCCGGCATCTCCACCCTCAGGACCAAGGTCTATTATATAATCCGCAATCTTGATAACATCGAGATTATGTTCAATCACCACGACCGTGTTGCCCATGTCACAAAGTCGCTGCAAAACATTCAGTAAATTATGAATATCCGCAAAATGAAGCCCCGTCGTCGGTTCATCCAATAAATACAACGTTCGCCCCGTAGATATCTTACCCAACTCCGCCGAAAGTTTTACACGCTGTGCTTCACCACCGGAAAGCGTCGTCGAAGGCTGACCCAATTTCATATAACCCATACCAACGTCACTGAGTGTCCGTAACAAACGCACTATTGTTGGGAAATTAGCAAAAAACTTAATCGCCTCTTCAATCCTCATTTCGAGAACATCCGCAATATTTTTACCTTTATAAGTAACCTGCAGCGTCTCCTGATTATATCTGCTGCCTTTGCAGCGTTCACAGGTTACATAGACATCCGGCAAAAAGTGCATTTC
>JAGLSU010000102.1 GCA_023135935.1 Planctomycetota bacterium | reverse complement strand
GGATACATCATAAAAAACAGACATACCGCTATCGGGACAGATACAATCGGAGCACCTTTGACGTATATAGCTATACCATCCAGATATTCAGCAAAGCCCGGAGCAAGTTTACCGAGCGCAATTCCGCCAATGATACACAAGGCAACCCAAAGGGTTAAGTATCTTTCAAAAATACTCATACTCTTGGTGTCGATTTTCTTCATATTATTATTTACCACGTCTTAACCTTTTATTTATGGAATAAGCGATTCAGGTAATGTGTCCACAAATGCCTTCATATCCTCTCGCAGTTTCCGAAAAGCTGCCATAATTTCCTCTTCGCTTGCATCCATAAAAGATGGGTCTGTAAATAATTTATGAATGCGTTTGGCTTGACCTTCAAAAACAGGACAAGTGTCTCTGGCATGGTCACAAACTGTCACAACATAATCAAAATCGATACCAATAAGCTCGTCAACATGCTTCGACCTGTGACCTGAAATATCGATCCCCACCTCCGCCATTATCTTCACTGCTCTGGTATTAAGTTGTCCCGGCTCGACACCTGCCGAATACGCTTCTATAACATCCGATTTTAAATGTCTCGCCCAACCCTCTGCAATCTGGCTTCGACACGAATTGCCCGTACAAAGAAACAACACTTTTATCTTTTCGTGGTCTTTACACATAATTGCTCCGCACCGATACTATCATTTATCGCAGCAGAATTCAAACAACTCGCAAAATTCACACCCGCTATGGTGCCGACCTGTGCAATTCTCCAATATCCCGATTCGACTCAAGGCAAAATCATACTTTACCGGGTCAGTCGGTTCAATCTCACGGAAACTATCAGTAATCTCTATTGCAGCCGCCAGGGACACAGTCTTTCTATCATAAAATCCCAAAATCTTACACAGCCTGCCCATATGCACGTCAACTGGCACAACCAATTTAGCCTTATCGACCGACTTCCACAATCCGGCATCAACTTCATCATCCCGCACCATCCAGCGAAGAAAAAGATTTAACCTTTTACAGGCACTGCCCCTCGCAGGCCGAGGCAATAAATAACCCAACCCCTTTGTGACATTTCCATTATGACGCTTCGCATACATCTCCAAAAGTGAATCACAAAATCTCGATAAAGCCGGAATAATATTCTCGTCACTTGCATGATAACCCCGCAAAAAATACTCCTCTATACTACCGTATCCCTCTAAAACCTCCTTTAGCACCTCAAGCAAATCCGCAATATCCTCACCCGTCGTAAATCGATGCTTGAAATCTTTCAACCTGTCCCGGTCAGCTTTACCAAACGCTTTGACAAACGCATATGGACTTTTCCCCATACAGACAAAAAGCTCATTTAAACTCTTTTCGGTTTGTTCCACCCTACCGTAGGCAAGACTTGCTGCCAAAAAACCCACCAATTCCATGTCCCCCCGATTAGAAAACTGATATACGAACTGAAGCGGGTCCGGCTTTATTAAATCACAGCGGTTATACTTAACGTATAGCTTTTCTAAGATACCTTTTATTTTTTTCCGCCGCTCACTCACCAAGCATTGCTGATTTGAATTCATCAAACTCCATCTTATCCAACATAGCCCCAAGCCTTTGGTGCGGCTTCGCATTGGCCTTATAGTACGCAATGATTTTCTCTATCAAATCCAGCACCTGTTCTTCGGTCAACTCCTTAGCCAACTCACGTGACAATCTCGCCTTCGCCCCGCCGTTACCGCCAACCAATACTCTCCAACCTTTCGGCGAACCCACTACACCAATATCCTTTATGCAAGTTTCCGCACATTGGTTCGGACAACCGCTAACACCCATCTTAAACTTGCCCGGCATTTCCATACCATGATACTTACCATCAAGCTTCATGCCCAAACTGAGACTATCCTGCATTCCTCGCTTGCAAAACGTTGTCCCCGGACATGCCTTAACACTACGCACGCAAACACCAACTGCAAAACCCGGCGACATCCCCAATTCAGACCAAATGGCATCAACGTCCTTCTCGTCCACACCAACTATCGCTATCCTCGAAGCACTGGTCACCTTCAACGCCTGCGCACCATACCTCTCTGCCACATCCGCCAGCTTTCGCAAAGTCTCAGGGGCCACTACCCCGCAAGGTATGTGCGGTGCCACTGCATAGGTTTTTTTGTCACGCTGAATAATTACGCCCTTTTCGCCGTCCTGCAACATCTCGTTTTCTCCTAAATCAGTATCTTTGCCCCACCAACCAAACTATATGTTCGTTACTACCGTTTAATCTATCAGATTCCTGAAAGTTTGCGCCATTTTCTACCATCGGATTCTATAAGCGCATCTGCCTCAGCAAAACTCTCGCTTCCTGCAGCATATTCAAATGGCTTACCCCCGCTTTCCCACGCTTCCATCACCGGCTTTAGCAACTGCCAAGCCATCTCAACATCATCTTGTCTTGTAAAAAGCGTCTGGTCACCAACCATACAATCCAACAGCAATCTTTGGTATGCTTCCGGAACCTCAGTACCAAAAATTTCTCCATAACTAAAATTCATATTCAGCGTACTCATACATACCTTCGACCCAGGACGCTTCGCTTGAAAACTCAGCGAAATACCTTCTTCGGGCTGTATCTGCAGCACTAAAACATTGGCTGGCATATCCTCAAGACCAACCGAAACAAACATAGAATGCGGAACCTTCTTAAAAGTAATTGCTATTTCGGTATCCTTAGCAGCAAGCCTCTTGCCAGTTCGCAGATAAAATGGTACATCCTTCCACCGCAAATTATCCATAAACAATTTAGCTGCAATAAAAGTCTCGGTCATGGAATCGCCTTCCACCCCAGACTCCTCACAATAACCAACAACCTTCTGACCATCTACAGTACCAGCCGAATATTGGCCTCGCACTATAACGTCCTTCAGATTTTCCGGCTTAAAAGGTCGAATCGAACGAAGCAATTTAACTTTCTCATCACGAATATGGTCCGCCTCAAATGATGTCGGTGATTCCATCGCTACCAAAGCAAGCATCTGAAGCATGTGATTTTGAAAAATGTCACGCAAAGCACCTGCCTTGTCGTAATAACCCGAACGATGTTCAATCCCAAGAGTTTCAGATATCGTAATTTGAACATTATCAATATAATCACGGTTCCAAACCGGCTCAAAAATCGCGTTCGCAAAACGAAACATCAAAATATTTTGAACGGTTTCCTTCCCCAAATAATGGTCTATCCGATATATCTGCGATTCGTCAAAACACCGATGTACCACCTCATTCAGTTCAACGGCACTTGCCAAATCCCTGCCAAATGGCTTTTCTATTACCAGCCTGACCTTCTGCTTTAACTCAGCATCAGCCGGACATGACAAACCCGCTGAACCAAGATGTTTAACTATCGTGCTGTACAGAAACGGCGGAACTGCCAGGTAAAAAATATGAGTTCCATCAACATCGTATTTTTTATCCAGTTCACCCAGCCTCTTCTTTACCTTCTCATAGAACGACACATCATCATAGTCACCACTTATATAGTAAAACCTGCTTATAAATGACTCCAAATCTACCGCTGATATATCTGAAGAACCTTCCTGTATACCCTCCCACGCAAATTCTCTGAACTGCTCATCCGTAAATTCTTTTCTACCGAACCCCAATAAATAAAATCGCTTACCAAGCAAGTTATGCTTCGAAAGCTGATACATACTCCCGAACAATTTCCTGCGCGACAAATCTCCAGACGCACCAAAAACTACCAACCCGTTCGGATTTGCCGGCACCTCCGCACATACAATATCCTGCTGGATAACAAATGGGCGTATCTCATGCATATTACGCTTTCCTCCCCTACCCTTTTATCAGGCAGGAAAAAACTTAAACTTCCATGTTAAAAAAACTCAGTCCTTGACCGGCTCGAATTCACTCTTGTCGGCACCGCACTCGGGACAAACCCAGCTGTCCGGAATGTCTCCAAAAGTCGTTCCCGGCTCTACACCATTTCCAGGGTCACCCGTAACCGGGTCATAAATATATCCGCAAGCTAAACATTTGTATTTTTCCATAATTTCCGCCATTCACTTTAGTTATTAATCAAATCTATTCGAATTTCTTTAGCTGTTCAAGCAAACTATTAACATGGCCCATTTCTTCTGCGATAATTGCTTCTACTTTATCTCTGCCAGCCGTAACCGGCACCATATTTTTCAAACCAGAATAAAAGACTATTGACTCTTTCTCCGCGTCGACCGCTATTTCCAGAATCTCTTTGATTGTCTCATTGCCCGATAGCTTCTGCGACGGGCTTACCTTGCCTTCCGAACCACGAAGACCAGCCATCATTTGAAGGTATACCGCCCCCTCATTGTAAGGGTCAAAAACCACACCTCCCTTTTCTTCGTCGCTAAGTTCCCGCCTCATACCTTCGAAAGTCTTCAGATGCCCCTCTTCCATAACAGCCATGTCTTGCAACATTTGTTTCATCTCTTTATCCGCAGCCTTCGTTGATGCCTCATGATAAAACCTGATACCGTTACGCTCTATCTCTTCTGCCATCTCAAAAACTTCATCTGCATTAAAAGTACCAGCCATTGCTCTTCTCCCTTTACTTAAGTGCCCGCTGACCTAACTGTTTATCGACATCCGAAAGCTCCCCGCCTTTCAATTTCTCGACCACTTCGCTGGTAGATTCTTCTTCCTCGACCTGCTCATTAACAAACCACTGCAGAAAATCAACTGTCACTCCATCATTTTCTTGCTTTGCAATTTCCACAAGCTCGCCAATTAAACCCGTCACCTTCTGCTCATGCTTATATGCCGCCTCAAATGCTGCCAGCGGCGACTCCCACTCACTTGGTGGTGCATCTATAACAGTCAAAATTACTCTGCCGCCCTGTTCGTTTACGAAATCGAAAAGTTTCATCGCATGTACAAACTCTTCCTGGACCTGTGCACGCATCCACCCAGCTGCACCGGGACAGTTCGCCGACTCAAAATAGGCAACCATCGAAAGGTACAAATATGCCGAATACAATTCCGCGACAACCTGACCATTCAAAGCATCTTCCATTCTCTTGCCTAACATCTCTATTGCCCCTTCCACAATCCATGAAGATTACAATGTATCATCGCTGCCACTACATTTGCCCGAACATCAAAAAATGCTTCGGGAGCATCTCCGGCACTTAAGAATTGTCGATGCACCTTCCCGTCAGCTACTAATGCTATCCACTCTATATGATGTTCTTCCGTCATCGGATGGGCAACCGCACCCACTTTTACCTTAATACCACCATTGACTCTTTCTATCACCGGAACGTGCTTTTCTTTACCTTCATCCGATGTTTTAGCCACGAGATTCTTCATCGGCTCGCCGCAACAAACCAATTCACCATCGCCACCATGAAGCACTTCGACAATATTACCACACGCCATACATTTATAAACTTCCAGCTTGTTAGCCACGATTCACCCCTTTCAAAATCTGTTCAACCCACAATTCCAATTTCTTTGTGTTTACAAAGAATGTTATCCGCCAATTTATCCAAAGCTGCAAAATCATCATTCTTGGGACTACCCTTGACCACCACCGGAGATAAAAGTTCTACCTTCAGATGTGGTATCAAATTCGTAATTTGCTCAGGACCACGGCTTGCCCATCCATAAGAACTTATTACTGAAGCAAATCTCGTCTTGGGCCTAAGCGCATTTGCCAACATTGCCGCATAACCCGCCGCCGGATGCACACCTGCTAAAACTGTCGGAGCGCCTATCACAATTGTAGCTGCATCAACGAGCGACATCGCAAGTTCACCTATATCCGTCACCGGCAAATCGAACTGCTTAACGGCAATACCTCTTTCAATCAAACCTTCCACAAAATGTTCGACCATTTTCCTTGTGCTGTTATGCATTGACACATATGCCAACACCACTTCATTTTTAACCTCATCACTCACCCATTCCTTATACGCATCAACAATAAAACCTGGATTATCATAAATAGGACCGTGGCTTGTCGCAATCATTTCAATGTCAAGCGATTCCAACTTCTCAAGATTTTTCTTTATCGGCCCCCTAAATGGCATCATTATCTCAGCGTAATATCTCTTCGCTGCTTCATACACAACACTTTCATCTTCCACAAACAAACCGCTCGTCGCAAAATGAGAACCAAAAAAATCACACGAAAAAAATATCTTATCCTCCTTCAGATATGTCCCCATAGTCTCAGGCCAATGAACCCATGGTGTATATACAAATTTCAACGTCTTATCACCCAGTGACAGTTCTTCGCCATCATCAACTGTAATAAATCTATCCTCGCTTATCTCCAACAAATCTATAAGCATCCCCTTGCATTTCAGATTCGTCACCACCTTCGCGTCTGGATACAATGTCAATACATCTGGTATACTTCCTGAATGGTCCTGTTCGGCATGGTGAGCAATAACATAATCTATTTTTTCAACCCCCGTTTTAATAAGGTTTTCTATCAACACATCGGTTTTTGTTGGGTCAACCGTATCCAGCAAGGCAACCTTGTCACTTCCCTTTACAAGATATGCGTTATAGCTCGTCCCATCAGGCAGGGGAATCAATTCATCGAACAACCTTCTGTCCCAGTCAATTGCTCCGACAAAGTATACATCTGGTTTTAGCTGTCTCATCCCGTTAACCCCTTCACAGCATCAGTACCCCTAAGCTACTGTTCCCCACATAAAACTTGATATCGACTAACTACCGCCTTATCTTAAAATGCTATTCTTACCTTCCGTTCTGCTTTAGCTATTATTCTTTAATCAGGAAAAACACCTATTATCATATAGATATAAACTCATACCAGCTTTCTCGCCGCATCCAGTACTGACTCATAATCCGGCTCATAAGTCAATTCATCAACAATTTCTATGTAACGAATAACACCTTCCCTGTCCACCACAAACACCGCGCGGGCAAGCAGTCGCAAATCCTTTATAAGCACTCCGAACGCATGACCAAATAGCGTCTGACGATGGTCAGAGAAAATATGAACATTATTAACTTCCGCTGCTATGCACCAACGGTCCTGTGCAAAAGGCAAATCCATACTCACAACAAGAACCACTACATCATCGCCTAAAGCCACTGCCTCTTCATTGAACCTGCGAGTCATGATATCGCACACTGATGTATCAAGCGAAGGCAAAGACGAAATAATTCGCACTTTACCGTCAAAACTCGAAAGCTTAACTACCTCCAACCCCTTACCCACAACTTCACAATCCGGCACTGTGTCACCAATTTCAAGCCTATTGCCCACTAATGACAACGGCTTGCCATTCATAGAGACCACACCTTTCTGCTCAGCCATTTTTTCCCCTCAAATCCTAATAGTTAACCTTTTCCAACTCGAAATACGCCTGCGGATGAGCGCACACCGGACATTCATTCGGCGACTCTTCACCTTCATGCACGTAGCCGCAATTTCTGCAGACCCATCTTACTGACTTCTCACGCTTAAACACTACCCCATCAGTTATATTCTTAGCCAAAGCCACATACCTGTCCTCGTGACGTTTTTCCGCAACCGATATCTTTCTGAAAAAAGCAGCTATCTCTCCGAACCCTTCCTTTTCCGCTACCTCAGCAAACCCCGGATACATTTCACTATTCTCGTAGTGCTCTCCCGCCGCTGCCGCCTTCAAATTCTCAACGGTATTACCTATAACGCCTGCCGGAAACGCTGCTTTAATTTCCACCTCCCCACCCTGCAAAAATTTAAACTCGCGTTTGGCATGCTCTCTTTCTTGCTCGGCTGTCTCAGTAAATATCGCCGCTATCTGTTCGTAACCTTCTTTTCTTGCCTTACTCGCAAAATACGTATAACGATTTCTCGCTTGAGACTCACCCGCAAATGCAGCTAACAAATTCTTCTCTGTTTGTGTCCCTTTTAGTTCCATCTTTAACTCCTCTATCCACTTGCCTTCTTACATAAATCACATATCCCCTCAAGATACACTGTCTTCCTCAATACAGTAAATTTCTTCTTTATACTTGAAGGAACCTTAATGTCATCAAACGGCTTATAATGAAAATCGATAATCTTTTTGCACCTCACACATTTAAAATGCTGATGATTCTCTAAGTTGCCATCATACCTTTTAGCATCGCCCGAACCCTCCACAACAAAAGCTGCCCCCATATCATTCAGTGTCAAAAGTGTTCTGTTCACGGTATCCAATGATATATTAGGAAGGACTTTCCTAACCTTACGGTAAACCATCTCAGCAGATGGGTGTTCTTTGGAACCGGCAAGCTCTTCATACACAGCTATACGCTGAGGAGTAACTTTAAGTCCCACACGACGACAATGCTCCTTGAAAGCATCCAACTTGTCTTTCGCTGCCCCTCGGTTTTCTCCCTCGCTACTTTTTGCCACGGTATACCTCATCTAAGCCGTTCCTTCGCTTTTCTTGTGCCCTTTCTCAATCCCTAAATACGGCATTGATTATATAGACTTCCGCAATCATTGAATAGAAAAATTCTATATCGCGCACAAAAAAAGAAGCCGTCCTCCTCCGAACGGCTTCTAAGGATTGAGAAATAAGACCAGGCGGCTAGTCCTCATTTTTCCTCTCTCTTTGGTCAGGACACTCCGCCCGCATCCGTCAGCCAAACTTTACAAGCACTAATATTCATAGAAAAAAATCTTAAACTTCATATCTCAGCCAACTACTTTCATCGTAATTACTACAATATAGTAGTTATTCCTATCTGCCAACAGTTTTTTAAACTTTTTTTTGATATGACAATCAGGAATGCAACTACCAGCAGACAAACAACTTACTCATGCCTTAGTGATTCAATCGGGTCCATGTTCGCAGCCCTATACGCCGGATACAACCCAAAAGTCACACCAACAATCCCCGAAATCCCAAACGAAAGAATAAGCGACCCTGCCGTTATCACCGTCGGCATTTTGCCAAAGTAAGTAACAAGAAATGGCACCAGTGAACCAAGGATAATCCCTAAAATACCCCCTGCAAATGTCAGAAGTAACGTCTCAGTAAGAAATTGTATTATAATGTCACGCCGCTTCGCACCCAAAGCACGCCGAATCCCAATCTCCCGCGTTCGCTCGCTGACGCTTGCCAACATAATGTTCATAATTCCTATGCCGCCAACCAAAAGCGATATCGCCGCTATCGAACCCAAAACAATACTGAAAATCCGCCTCATCTTAGCTGCCTGCCGCAACAACTCCAACGGAACCACTATTCGATAATCTTTTTTATCATGAATCCGGTCCAACAACGCATCCAAAATGTCACGCATCGCCAACACTTGCTCTATCGATGCCACTTTCACAGTTATCTTCTGCAGCTCTACTTTCTCAGCTCGCCTGCTGCCTCCGCTAAACGTGTAATTCAACTCGCTGAACCGAGTTTTCGCGGTTGTCAAAGGAATATAAACATTGCCCGTAGCACTACCCTTCGAAGCCACCATCGATACATCATTATTACCAAAATTGGCATTGCTTTCTATTTTTCCCAATACCCCAACAACACCTACCACCTTGTAATAATTACCCTGAATTCTAACATCCTCACCTATCGGCTCATCAAACGTAAATAGCTCCCTAACTATATTCTCATCAATAACACATACATCCTGCTGATAATGCATATCGGTACTGCTCAAAAACCTTCCGCGAAGAAGCTGAACCGGCGAAATCTCCGTATACCACGGAACAGTACCAATAACCTTTACCGCTGTCTTGCGATTACGATATCGCCCTTCCTGCTCTATCTCACGAATTGGAACAGCCACTTCTACACTGGCTATCGTATTACGAATCGATTCGGCATCAGCGTATGTCAAACCATAATTGCGAACCGTCTCTACATTCCCGCTATCTGCCTGTTCATCGGGCGGCCTGATTGTCTCTATTATTAGATTTGTGCTGCCAAGTTTCGCTATCGCCTCCTGAGCTTCTTGACTTGCACCTTCGCCTATCGCGAGCATTGCTATCACCGAACAAACGCCGAAAACAATACCAAGCGTCGTCAGCGTCGAACGAAGCCGATGCATCCAAAGGCTTTTTACACCTAACTTAAGCGTACGTTTTAATCGAAACAATAACATAATAACTTATGCCTTATTATAAATCTCTTTTTCTATCTTGCCATCCAGCAAATGTATTACCCGCTGTGCATGGGCTGCTATATTGTCATCATGAGTAACAACAATCAGTGTCTTACCCTTCTGATGTAAACCGTCAAGGATATTCAAAATATCCGCCCCGCTTGACGAATCTAAATTGCCCGTCGGTTCATCGGCAAGTATTACCACTGGGTCATTGGCCAAAGCCCTCGCGATAGCCACTCGCTGTTGCTGACCACCACTTAGTTCCATGGGACGATGTTTAATTCTGTCACCAAGACCAACCATCGTTGCTAGTTTTTTGGCAGCTGCAGAACTTTCATGCTCAGAAAAACCCTGATAATACATCGGAAGTTCTATATTCTCGATAACGTTAAGCTGACCTATAAGATTGTAAGATTGAAAAATAAAACCGATATGCATACCACGAATTAATGACAGTTCATCATCATCCAACTTCGAAACATCTTTACCTCCAAGACAGTATTCCCCGCTTGTGGGCCTGTCCAGACAACCAAGCAGGTTCAGCAGCGTCGATTTACCAGAACCGCTCGGGCCCATAATAGCTATATATTCACCCTCTTCTATCGCCAGGTCAATATCATCTAATGCAGCAACTTCAACCGAACCCAACTGATATATCTTGCTTAAGTTTTTGATGTCAACTACTGTTGCCAAAATAAACCCTCGATGACTTTAAAAGTATTACTAAACCGGCCATATCTTTTACTTATCTGTTTCACCAGCCGCATCCATCTCACTTATTCGAGGCGGATTAAGCAATACCCTTTCCCCCTCAGATAAACCGCTTTTAATTTCAACAAAATCAGAATTAAATAATCCAGTCTCAACTTCACGCTGCTCTATATTATTTCCTCTCGCAACGTAACATATCTTCGCACCTTCCCTGTTAACCACCGCCTGGATGGGAACGCTAAGAACGTCCTTCAATTCATCCACAATAATTTCAGCTTTCGCTGTCATACCAGTCTTGAGAAAATCATGCTCACCATCAATGCAAACATCCGTAGAATAAACTTTAAGGTCGGGATTCAGCCAATGTTCTGGGTCTGCCATCGGAGCCTTTTTCAAAACCTTGCCGGTAAATTCCTCTTCGGGAAATGCCGCTATTTTTATCTTCACTTTTTGTTCTACTTCCACCTTATCAACCCATGTCTCATGAACCTTAACTTTTACCTTCATCTCCGTGGGGTCAGGTATCGATATTATCTTTTGACGCTCTCGTATCTCAGCACCAACCTCTATCGCCCTGTTCTGCCTCTGCCACCGGCTGCCCGTACTCGAACCATAAACTACCTGTCCAACCGCCGGAGCCCTTATCGTACATGCCTCAAGCTGCTCACGTTGCTCTTCCAATCGCTTTTTCTGCAGCAAATACGTAGCTTCCCTGCTTTTTAGATTTGCTTCTGCCTGTGCCAGCTTCGACCTCACTCTGGCTTCCGTCCGCTCTAACTCACGTTTGAATTCTTCATAGTCACTTAAAAGCTTTTCAACCTGCTTCGGGAACTCATATTTCACGAACAAATCCTTCGCGGTTATAGTTCTCTCACGTGAAATCTCTTTTCGTTCCTTATCTAATCTATCCGCCTCTTTGTCCCTGAGAGATACATACTCTTTTTCAAAAAGCTTTTCCGTCCATTCAAGTTTACTTCCAGCCAACTCAAGCTCCTGTTCTTTCAGATGAATATCACCATCCAGCTCACGAAGTCTCTGCAATGCTTCACCACCAAGCTCGGGAGAATTTATAAGTAACGCAATCTCTTCGCCAGGATTCATTTCAGCCGATACGAGCTTTTCTGACACAACGTCACCAAGATATTTTTGAAAGTCCATCAATCCGAACCTGACCTTCATCCGGCCCTTCTGAATGTCACTGTCATTTTGCTTCTTTTGAATATCAAGGTTTTCCTTCGCCTCTGTAAAACGAGCTTCGGCATTGAAGAAATCTATCTCCTGCTGCGTCAGCTTTTGCTCTATCTGAGAAGAATCCAGTTCCACAAGAATCTTACCGTTATTCACGTCCTCGGCTGTAACGTCGATGCCTTCATCTACGATACTGATTATCGTGGTCCGGCCTTTAACTTTCGATTTGATATCCACAGAATTAAGTGCCTCGATATTACCGCTCGTCGGAACACTAATAGTCAAATCTCCATAACCTACTACATATACACCCGCATCTGTTCTGGAACCGCCGGTGGCTCTGGACTTCCACCATGAATATACGAACAAACCTACAGCCATAACAACAGCTGCCAGAATCAATGCCAGCAAAATCCTCTTAGATAAAACCTTTTTCATCATTGCTCCCACATCCCATCAGGTTTAACTTCCAAAATACCAACATCACGGAAAAAACTCAATTTCGCTGTCGTATGTCCCACCAATGCTTCCGTCACGCTGTCCTGTGCCTCCAATAAAGCATCCTGAGATTCCAGCAAATCACGCGTAGTCAGCCGACCTGCCTGCAACAACAAACTCGTACTCTCAACTCGCTTCTCTGCTAATTCCAGACTGTTTTTCTGGATACGGTACCGCTCCGCTGCCTCTTCTAACTGACGATACGCATTGCGAACCTGAAGCTTAACCACATCCTCGTCTTCTGCATATTGCCTCTGCTGCTGCTCTAAATCTATCAATGCCGAACGGTATGAATTCCGCTCAGCCTTACGGTCAAACGGCAAATCCGCTTCAAGCCCTAACTCATAAGCACCTCTATGGAACTGCGACTTGCCAAAATCAGTTTTACCCTTCGACGGAACACCGGCCCTGCCAACCAAATCCAATTTGGGCCCAAAGTCATCGGCAGCCAATATTATCTTACGAACCGCGTCATCAATACTGTCCGCACTGTTGGCTAAATCCAACCGCCTAAGTAATGCCGTTTCAACTGCCGTATCCAATGTATAATCTATCTCGCTTATTCCTATCTCTTCCAATGCCTTCAATTCATCCTGGTCTAACTCTATTTCCGCATCGGTCGCCAAAGCCAACTTCAGCTTAAACTCATCGAGTTTCTGCTCGTAACTCTGTTGGGCCCTCACATGACTGTCTCGTGCCCTCAAAACATCAGTCTCTGCTTGGTCAGCTTCGAATCTATTTCTTCTGCCTGCGTTTGCCTCCATCTCAAGACGCTCTTTCGATTCAACTCGCCTCTTATAGTTATTCTCAGCATTTGTCACTTTATCTCTCTGCTGCAAAACACCGTAATAGGCCGTCACTGTCGAAACCACAAATCTTTTCCGGAACCGATTAAAACTTCGTATCTTATACAAAACATCTCGCTCGGACTGCTTCAAATCTTCCTGAACAATCCTACGGCCGCTGCCGCGCAATAACGGCTGACGTATACTCGCTGTCAACACCGAACCCAAAGTTGTACTCGGGCTGCCGTCTAAAAATCGCAGCCATTCCAATCCAATATTAACACTGATTTCCGCGCCGCCTGCTAATAATTGGTTAAATCCAAAGCCAGCGTCGTATTCCAAACTTTCTTCACCGGCTTCGTTAGCATATTTACTATCAAATGTCCCGAACCACTGTCGTGCAAAATTGTGTCGCTCCAGCGTCAAAGCCAAAGCTGTTTCGTAAAGCTCCTCCTTTTGGGTTTGGTAATCTCTGTTATATGCCGTAGCTATCGCAACTGCTTCAGCTAAACTTATAACACTGGCTTCCGGAACTTCTTTTTCAACCTGCAAATCATTTTCAGATGGTTCTACATCGCTGATTGTATAATTGGCTTTTTGGCCGAAATCCTCCTGCCATTTGCTATCGATGATTTTATACACCTCTTTGTCAGCCTCAACCTTGTATTCTTCAGGACTATTGCACCCTAAAATACAGAATGTAAAAACAGCGCACAATATGTACAAAAACAGCGCCGACGGCTGAAAAGTAAAACGCATAAATACCCTTCTCCGTTAAACCCACCCACTATAAAATATTCTTCCTAACCGATAAGTCTTAAGCACTTTATTATATCATAAAAAGACGCAAAATCGAACCCTAAAGTGCCCGTATTTAACCCATAAACAACCGCGTTTGACCTATTAATAACCAATTTTAACCGTAAAGTTCCGATAAAACCCCTAAATTACCCGCATTATATCAACATATCAAAGACGCCCTGAGGCAATAACCCCTATTATTAGGCAATAGCCTCTATTATTAGGACGTAATAACGCTAAATTTATTGCAAAATCACCTAATTTTGCGCAAAATTTTCCAAATTTTTCCGCCACTAAAAACATCTATTATCAACAGCAAAAGCACCAAACCTAAAGGAATCCTTCTCTTGTTCATATTCACTCCTTTTTGGTTTAGAAAACAAGCTTACATTGCAAATCCATACTACTCTGCATAAAAATATTAAACTCGTGCTATCACGCTAAAGGAAAGTTTGCTAAAATTTGAGAGAAATTGTTATTTTTTGAAAATGCCGAAAAGTCAAGAGTTCTAAGGAGAACTTTAAAATGAGTAAAACTGAGCGCGTTGGAGTATCACTGGATAAAAAGCTGCTCCTTATGTTTGACCGGTCAATTGCCAAACAGGGTTATGCGAATCGCTCCGAGGCTATTCGTGATTTAATTCGAAATCGTCTGTCAGAAGAACACTTGGCAGACCCGACTTCACAGGCTACAGCGGGTGTATTTCTAATCTATGACCATCA
>JAGLSU010000101.1 GCA_023135935.1 Planctomycetota bacterium | reverse complement strand
TTTGGGTCGGGTGGTAGGTCTCGCTGAATCCGCCCTCCCCAGAAGACTTATTTTAGTCAACCTCTGGGAAGGGGGGATGATTATCATTCTATGCAACGGCTTTTTTCCTGTTGAACAGGTAGAGAATGACGCTCAGCGCGATCAGACCAACAAGTCCGTTTTCTCCCAAGGTGCCAATTAGTGCGGTCAGATTAGTGACAACTCCGCCAAAGAACGGGACAGCTGCACCAAAAACAATCTCGACCGCGATGCCGACGGCGATTAACAGTAATAGAATTTCTGTTACTTCGCCTAACCACTTCTTGATTTCCTGTAAAAACTTCATAGTAAAGCCTCCTAAATTAATATAGAAAGACCAAATAAAATATCTAAAAACACTGGCACTTTCTTCGGCTTATCTTTTTGGATTACTTTAATATTTATACCCAGAATACCAAGAGCTTTTGTTTGCGTTGGGCTTGTGAGTGCCCATAGTTGGTGTTAAGAGCTTTTTCGAAACCTACTTTTTAACTTTTATTCGCCCTAAGTGTTAAGATGGACAGTTCCGGCTTGACTTGGCTTGTTAAAATAGGGTATAATGAATAAATGTTACTAAGTATGGCATCTTTTATTCTGAAGATATTTCTTATTGGGGCTTTCTGGGCTTTTGTGTGGCAGTATATAGAGCCCAAAACACAGTGCATGCGATTATTGAGAGTGGGTCTTCTTGCTCTCGGTCTTTTAGCCATTTTAGCCGCGCTTAGAATCACGGGACAGTAGTTGAACTCACTGGTTTTGTTCTTAGCTTGTATAGTTTCCCATCCATTTTGGTGTTATTTCCCCATTTGAAATTCTCCCCGTTTCGGTTATCATTTTCGTGATGAAATGTCCCTTTTGTTCAAAGCAATTGAAGCAGGTCAAAAGCAAATCGGCTGTGGTAGATGTCTGTCCCGATTGCGGGGGGATATGGTTCGATTCGGGCGAGTTGGCAGATTTCGCCAATGCCTTATCTCAAAGCGAGAAGATAACTGCTCGTGGTAGAAAGTCACTTGAGCAAAAAAAGGGTAAGTCTTTATTTAAAATTAATGAGAAGGTTAGAGTCTGTCCAAAGTGCAATACGGAGCTTAGCAAATTTAATTACGCATCTGATTCTAATATTATTTTGGATAAATGTACCGGTTGCGGCGGTATCTGGGCAGATGGTGGGGAAGTACAGCATGTGGCCGGTTATCTTAAAGAGGATCCGAGAACTACGGCTGTTGGCAGAAACATAGCTGAGTTGACTCTGGCGTTCGATGCTTCGGATTCTGATGAGTCGGCATTGAGCTATTTTATGTTTTTTCCGCGTTTTGTTATTCCTCTTTCGGACGATATTCCTTACGAACGATTTCCATTTGCTACTGTTTCACTAATTGCGTTGTGTGTGTTAGCTTTTTTGGGTCAGGTATTTTTGGTGACAGATATTGAAAGTTTTGTGAAGAATTTCGGATTTGTTCCGGCAAGATTTTTTGGGGTTGGTCTTTTGAGTTCCATGTTTTTGCACGGAAGCTTTCTTCACCTGTTTGGTAATATGTTATTTTTGTGGATTTTTGGTGACAATGTAGAAGACAGGTTCAGCCGACGTGGATATGTAATTTTCTGTCTTTGCGGTGGATTGTGTGCGAGTATATTGCACGGTATTTTTAACCCTGGCTCTGTGGTTCCAGTAGTGGGAGCCAGTGGTTTTATATCTGCGGTTATGGGTGCTTATCTTGTTTTCTATCCTGAAGCGAATATTACATTGCTGTGTTTTTACAGAACGATTGAAGTGCCGGTAGTTATGTATTTAGGTGGGTGGTTTTTTCTGCAACTGACAGCCTCATTTTTATTCAAAGACGCGTATGTGTCAAATGTGGCGTGGTTTGCTCATATAGGTGGGTTTGCTTTTGGGGCGGTGGTTGCGTTTTTCAAGAAACGGGCCGTGAGTATCATAGAAGAGGTTCGTTGAGGACGCTTGCAAAATGCCGTGTTTGGGCGTATAAATAGGTGAATATGGCAGAGGATGCGAAAAAACGAATAGAGCAATTGCGTGATGAGATACGCAGACACGACCACCTTTATTATGTTCTCCATCGGCAGGAAATCACCGACCAGCAGTACGACAAACTTTTTGCGGAATTAAAAAAGGTAGAAGAAGCGAATCCGCAGTTAGTGACGGCTGATTCCCCAACTCAGCGAGTATCGGGCGAGCCGCGGGAAGGTTTTGAGAAGGTTCGGCATAAAGTGCCGATGTTGAGTCTTGATAATACTTATAGCGAAGATGAGCTGCGAGCGTTTGATGAGCGAGTGGCTAAGGGTCTTGGCGACAGTGGCTATGATTATGTTGTTGAGTTGAAGATTGATGGAGTTGCGATAAGTCTTCGTTACGAAAAAGGCAAACTTGTTACGGCTGCCACTCGTGGTGATGGTGAAGTTGGCGATGATGTTACTACGAATGCGAAAACAATAAAGGCGATACCGCTTGTGCTTTTGGGAGATAATGTGCCTGATGTTTTGGAGGTCCGCGGTGAAGTTTATATGCCGATAAAATCATTTGCCGAGTTGAATCGGCTGCGAGAGGAAGAGGCGTTTGCGAATCCTCGAAACGCTACGGCTGGGGCATTGAAGTTGCTTGATGCTCGGATTACTGCCGGGAGGAATTTGTCATTTTTTGCTTATGCTACAGGACAGGTATCAGAACCGTTGGCGAGCGGGCATTGGGACAGTTTGCAAAAATTAAAAAAACTTGGTCTGCCTGTTAATCCTCATATAAAGAAAGCGAAGAATATAGATGAGGTGATAGAAATATGTCTCGGCTGGAGCAAGAAACGTGAGAGTCTTGATTACCAGATAGACGGGATGGTGATAAAGATAAATAAATTTAGTCAGCAGGAGATGCTTGGTGCGACGGGCAGAGCTCCTCGGTGGAGCATGTCTTATAAGTTTCCGGCAGAGCAGGCAGAAACAAAGGTGGAATCGATTGATGTTCAGGTCGGTAAAAGCGGGACGTTGACACCAGTGGCGAATTTAAGTCCAGTGCAGTTGGCGGGTACGGTTGTTAAGCGGGCCAGCATTCATAATTTTGACCAGGTCAAGCGGCTTGACGTTCGGGCGGGCGATACGGTTATAATTGAAAAAGCCGGCGAGATAATCCCGCAGGTAATAGAGGTTAAAAAGGAATTAAGGCCGGCTGATACAAAAGTATTTAAGGAGCCGAAGGAGTGCCCGGTTTGCGAAGGTCAAGTTGAGAAAGATAAAGAGGGGGTTTATATCCGCTGTATTAATCCGAACTGTAAGGGACAGCTGAAAGAACAGTTGAAGTATTTTGCCGGTCGGGGGCAGATGGATATCGAAAATCTTGGAGAGGCCCTAATTGAGCAGTTGATTGAGACAGGATTGGTGAAGAATTTCGCGGACCTTTATAAATTGGAATTTGGTCAGCTTGCTGATTTGCAGCGGATGGGCGAGAAAAGTGCCGCCAATGTGATTGATGCGATAGACAAAAGCAAGCGACAACAGTTGTGGCGGTTGGTTGCCGGTTTGGGTATTCGTCATGTTGGGGGACAATCGGCGCAGATTTTAGCAGAGCGTTTTGGTTCGCTTGAGGCGATTATAGCGGCCGACAAAAAGACGCTCGAGGCGATAGACCAGATAGGCCCGACGATGGCCGACAGTATCTATGAATATTTCAGAGATAAGGACAATAAAACGGTCGTCGAGAAATTGCTGGCTTGTGGAATGAAGCCGGAACCGCCGAAGAAGAGGCGTTCGAATAAGTTAGCTGGCAAAACAATTGTTGTGACGGGTACGCTGGAGAATTTCAGCCGTCAGGAGATTCAAAAAGCGATAAAAGATAATGGGGGTAAATCATCTTCGAGTGTGAGCAAAAAAACAGATTTTGTGTTAGCGGGTAAAGAATCGGGTAGTAAGCTTGAAAAGGCACAGAGTCTGGCCGTAGCGGTGATAGATGAGCAGCAGTTCTTAGAGATGATAGGTAAAGCGTAAAAGCATGACCTCGCAAAACGATAAATATATGCAGATGGCATTGGAATTGGCCCGGCAGGGTATAGGTGCGGTCGAGCCGAATCCGGCTGTGGGTTGTGTGATTGTTAAAGGTGGTGAAGTAATCGCAAGGGGGTGGCACAAGAAATTCGGGGAACCTCATGCGGAGATAAATGCGTTGGAAGATTGCACTGACGCTGCCGGTGCCACGATGTATGTCAACCTGGAACCGTGTTGTCACGAAGGCAAGACGGGCCCTTGTACTGATGCGATTATAAAAGCCGGGTTGGCGAAGGTTGTCATTGCGATGGTTGACCCTTCAAACCATGCTGGAGGCAAAGGTATTGAGCAGTTACGCAAAGCTGGGATTGAGGTCGAACTTGGAATTTGTGAAACTGAGGCGAAGCTGCTGAATGCGCCTTTTATTAAGTTTGCTGTTACTGGAAAGAGCTGGGTGATATTGAAATGGGCCCAGAGTATTGACGGCAAGATGGCTTGGACTGGCCAAGCGGATGGACGAAGATGGATTTCCGGAGAACAAAGTAGGGAGGATGCACATAATCTGCGACGGCGGGTTCAGGGGATACTTGTAGGTATCGGGACAGTTTTGGCAGATGACCCGTTATTGATAGCCAGACCGAGCAAAGGTGAAGTGGTAACGAGGATTGTGTTAGATAGTCGCCTGAGAATACCTTTGGACAGTAAGCTACTGGCAACGGCTGGGGAAATGCCTGTGCTGATACTGACAAATCAGGGAGCATCTGAGGCAGAACCGCAAAAGTGCAAGCAGATAACTGAAAAGGGCGCAGAGATAGTTACCTATCCGGAGGTGGAAGGGCGAAGCAATCTTGAGTTTGTGCTGGATGAGTTGAGTAAACGCGGGATTGGGCAATTGCTCGTGGAAGGCGGGGCGAATGTGATAGATTCCTTTATTGAAGAGGGGATTTTTGACGAAATCTGTGTTTATATTGCGCAAAAGAAGCTTGGAGATGAGGGTTGTGTGGGTATAAGTGATGCGATGGCTGAACTGGCTAAAGCTGTAGGGTTGCAATATGTTGATATTAAGCGTTTTGGTAAGGATTTGCGTATCAGCGGGTTTAGTAAGAGGGGCATTGGGGCGATTCTTGCGGCTGGGGGTTAGGATTTTTTGTTCAGAACCTTTTTGGTTCGCAGGATGTGGTGGTAATGCTGGGCAAATCGGTGGGCTTCATCTCTGACATATTGGAGGAGCTTTCGGGCAGGGGAGGTAGCCGGTAACTTCAGGGATTTATTGGTTCCTTGCAGGAAGATTTCTTCATGCTTTTTGGCGATGGCGGCAATTTTTGGGATTGGAGCATCCATCTGTTTGAAAGCAGCTTCTGCAGCGTGGAGATGGCCGAGACCTCCGTCGATTAGAACAAGGTCTGGCCAAAGCTCTTCTCCCCGCAGGGCATATTTGTATCTGCGTTTGACCACTTCGGCAATCATGGCGTAATCATCTATGCCGGTAACGGTTTTTATTTTGAATCTTCTGTAGCCGCTCTTGAACGGTTTGCCATCGATGAATTTAACTAATGAACCAACTGCCTCGGAACCGGAGATGTGAGCGACGTCAATACCTTCGATGATTCTGATGGGGTGTTTGGATTGTAATATTTTTTGTAACTTGTCGAGTGCTTCGGTTGGTTCGGACGCGAAGACTTCCGGCTGAACATCTTCATCGGGTGTGCCTCGACGGTCGAGCCGCTCGATGAGTCGGATGCGGTCACGATACATAGCGGCTTTTTCATATTCTAAATTTTTTGCGGAGTCGTCCATTTGTTTTTTCAGCTTCTTTAGAACTACCGAACGTTTTGACTGGAGAAATTTAATTAAGTCGGTGACAATTTTTTTGTAATCGGATTTGCTGATTTTGTCGGCACACGGAGCGGCGCATTGCTTTATGCTGAACAGTAAACAAGGGCGAAAAAGCCGCCTTTTTGGGTCGTTATCGCGTATTTCGAGGCGACATGAGCGAAACTTGAATATCTTTTGAAGCTCGACAAAAACCTGTCTTAGTTCTTTTGCACTTGCGAATGGACCGAACAATCTGGAACCTTTTGAACGTGGCTTTCTGGTGATGTAGATACCTGGGAAATCATCGGAGACAGTGACTTCCAGATATGGAAAAGTTTTATCGTCGACGAGGTCGGTGTTATAAAGCGGCCGAATGTCTTTGATTAAACGAGCTTCTGCGAGTAGGGCATCGACTTCATTTTCAGTTTCCAGAAAGTCAACGGTTTTAACTTTGCTGAGCATCTCGGAGATTTTTGGTCCGCGTGATGTGGCTGATTCGAAGCCCTGCTGAAAATAGCTGCTAATCCGAGCGCGAATATTCTTGGCTTTTCCGATATAGAGGACTTTGTCTTTTGGTCCCTTCATGAAATAAAGACCGGCAGCAGCGGGGAAGGTCTTAATCTTCTCGCGGATAGCTTGGAATTTATCAACTTTGGTTGCCATGTTATTATCTTAACATCGAAACAGTGAAAAACTTAAAACTAAAAGACGAAATTGTTATCAAGAATCTAAAACTTTTGAATCTAAAGTTCCACACCTTTTTATTCTGCGTTTTATGCAACAGAAATTACCCATTATATAGAAAATTTTTTCCTTCATAGGGTCAGTAATTATAAGGATTAACGGCGGTGTTGAAAAAAATAGTAGAAAATTATAACTTTTGTCTTTGCAGTCCGGGACAAATCTAATATATTTGGAAACGTAGTTTTCAACTACATCTTGTGTGGGAACAGCCCATTTTACTATATGTTGTGGTCCGTTGCGGTCCCATTTTTCGCATAGCGGTCCCGTTTTTCGCATGGAGGCGCATAAATGTCTTACGAATTCAGCCCTGAAAATCCCTTCAAAAATAAGCAAACCCGAGTAAAAACAGATTCGGATACCACAGAATCAAAGGGTTTGAAGATAGAGCACTTCTTTTCAACTCAGGGTGTTCATCCGTTTGACCAATTGGAATGGGAAAAGCGTTCCGCTAAGATAAGTAGTGATAGTGGGGAGGCTATCTTTGAGCAGGATAATATCGAAGTACCGACAACGTGGAGCCAATTAGCGACAAAGGTAGTTTCAAGCAAATATTTTTATGGTGATGTCAATAGCGGCCAACGGGAACATTCATTAAAGCAGCTCATTCATCGTGTCTGCAGGACTATAGCTGACCGCGGCAAGAAAGATGGTTATTTTGCTACCGATAAGGATGCCGAGGTTTTCTATCATGAGTTAACATGGCTTTGCGTGAATCAGTACGGTGCTTTTAATTCACCTGTCTGGTTCAATGTCGGGCTTTTTGATGTTTATGGTGTTGCAGGAAGCAAGCATAATTATCACTGGGACGATGAGTCTAAAGAAGCAGTCGCATGCGAGAACAGTTACGAATACCCACAGGCTTCGGCTTGTTTTATCCAGTCTGTCAAAGATTCAATGGCGGATATAATGCGTCTTGCGACGAGTGAGGCGATGCTTTTCAAGCATGGTTCAGGAACTGGTACGGACCTTTCGACATTGCGGAGCAGTAAAGAAAAACTTTCTGGTGGAGGCAACCCGTCGGGTCCTCTCAGTTTCATGAAGGTCTATGACCAAATAGCAGCGGTAATAAAATCCGGCGGGAAAACCCGTCGTGCGGCAAAGATGCAATCGCTGAAGATTGGCCATCCTGATATTAAAGAATTTATCACCTGCAAAACAGAAGAGGAAAAGAAGGCGTGGGCTCTTATTGATGCGGGCTATACAGGCGAATATAATTCGGAAGCATATGACAGTGTTATGTTTCAAAATGCCAATCTTTCTGTCCGTGTGACGGATGAGTTTATGCAGTCCGTGGAGAAGGATGATAAGTGGGCTACGCATGCCGTAACTACAGGCAAGAAGGTAGAGGACCATTCGGCGCGTGAGTTAATGGATTTAATTGCTGAAGGTACAAGAATTTGCGGCGACCCTGGTTTGCAGTATCACAGTACGATTAACCGCTTGCATACCTGCCCGAATTCCGGGCCGATTAACGCCTCGAATCCCTGCAGTGAGTATATGTTTATCGATGATTCGGCTTGCAATCTGGCTTCTTTGAACCTTATGAAGTTCCGTAAAGAAGATAGCACTTTTGATGTTGCCGGTTTTAAGAGTGCGGTTCGGCTTTTCATCATCGCCCAGGAGATTCTGGTTGATAATGGTAGCTATCCGGAAGCATCGGTTACGATAAACAGCCATATGTTCCGCCCCCTTGGTCTTGGCTATGCTAATCTTGGTTCTTTGATTATGAGTTTGGCACTTGGTTATGATTCCGACCAAGCCAGAGCAATGGCTGGGGCGATTAGTGCCATAATGACAGGGGCCGCCTATATGGTCAGTGCAGAGATGGCCTCGATGAAAGGGCCATTTGAGGAGTTTGAGAAAAATAAAGATGCGATGTTAAATGTTATAAGTATGCATCGTAAGCATGCCTACGATATTCCTGAGTCGCATTGCCCGGACTATTTGCGTGACGCAGCCAAGGATGCCTGGGACGGGGCATTTGATGCCGGTTCTAAAGTTGGTTTTCGCAACGCTCAGACAACGGTTCTTGCGCCGACTGGGACAATCGGTTTTATGATGGATTGTGACACTACTGGTGTTGAGCCGGACATCGCGCTGGTGAAATATAAATTGCTGGCTGGCGGTGGAATGTTGAAGCTTGTTAACAAGACCGTGCCGATGGCTTTGGAACGACTTGGCTATAGCGCCGAAGATGTTAAATCGATATGTGACTACATAGATGAAAATGAAACTATCGAAGGTGCAGAGAAGTTTAATGCTGACCATGACCCAGTCTTTGACTGTGCTTTTAAGCCGCGTAATGGTAAGAGATTTATTCATTACATGGCCCATCTGAAAATGATGGCGGCGGTTCAGCCGTTTATAACCGGAGCTATCAGCAAGACTATCAATATGCCCAAGGAAAGTACAACCGAGGAAATAGCCGAGGCTTATATGGAAGGCTGGAAAATGGGTCTAAAAGCGGTGGCAATCTATCGTGATGGTTCCAAGAAGCTTCAGCCGGTTTCCACCAAAAAGCACAAGAAGGCAAAAACGCGAACAACTGAACCAGTTGCTGCTTCGCGACCATTCAGACGCCGGTTGCCTGATACGCGTAATAGTCTAACGCACAAATTTTCGGTAGCGGGACATGAAGGCTATCTGACGGTGGGTCTGTATGAGGACAGGCAGCCTGGTGAAGTATTTATCACCATGGCCAAGGAGGGCAGTACCGTTGGTGGTCTTATGGATGTTATAGGAACCTGCACTTCAATGTCACTTCAGTATGGTGTGCCTTTGATTACTTTGGTGGATAAATTCCGTCATGCCAGATTTGAACCGTCAGGTATGACATCGAACAAGGACATACCTTTTGCCAAGAGTTTAATAGATTATATTTTCTGTTGGCTTGGCTGTCAGTTTATACCTGGATATGCCGAGAGAAATACGCCTAACAGAACGCCGGTACCGAGTGCGAACAAAAATGTGACGACAGCTAAGCAATTAGTTGAGAAAACTAAAAGTTTGACAGAAAAAATAGCTGAAGCGAAATCCAAAGTAGAAATCAAGGTCACACCTATTCGCAAGAAAAAAGATATTGTAGAGGTGAAGTCTTCGGCGAAACAGCCATCTATGCTTCCAGTGAATAGATTTTCAGAAAGTGGTGGCCAGGTAGAAACTTTGGTAGGTTCGTCTGTTGGTGATGCAGTAGGGCCTTTAAAGACCGAGACTAAGACTATGCAGCAATTTAACGCCCAATTTGAGCATTTCCAAGACGATGCGCCAGCCTGCGATATCTGCGGTTCTATCACGGTTCGTAACGGTACCTGCTACAAATGCTTTAATTGCGGCAATTCGATGGGCTGCTCTTAAGATAGATTATTGAAGTTTGAGGGGGGCAGGTTTATGTGCGGTGGGGGGTGTTTAATATTTATCCTGCAAAAATAATTTGACATATCATCCAAATCCGCTAAAATACCGGTTTTTCCATAGTGAGTGGAGTTTTTATGAAGAGCTTTATGGCCAAGAAAGAAGACGTTGAGCACAAATGGGTGCTTGTGGATGCCGAAGGGGCTATTTTAGGCCGAATGGCAGCGAAAATAGCGCCTATATTGATGGGCAAGACTAAACCGACATATACGCCTCATGTAGATACGGGTGATTATGTGGTGGTAGTAAATGCTGATAAAATAAAGGTTACCGGCAACAAGGCAGAGACGAAACAGTACGATTATTACACACATTTTCCCGGCGGCCACAAATATGTTGATTTTGCCGATATGATGGCCAAAAAACCGGAAAGAGTTATTGAATTGGCAGTGAAACGGATGCTTCCAAAGAGTAAACTCGGCAGAAAGATGTTGAAAAAGTTGAAGGTCTATCGTGGAGCCGAGCATGAGCATCAGGCTCAGGGTCCAGAAAAAATAGAACTGTTTTAAGAATTAAGAGGGACTCTGGTTGGTTTTGACCGAGTCCGGAAAGAACACAAATTATGGCAGATAGCAAAGCTGATAATCCTGTTGTTGAATCTGCGGCAGCGCCTGTTAAGAAGGGCCCTGACAAGGGTGGTTTCTGGTGGGGTACCGGCAGAAGAAAAAGTTCTGTTGCGCGTGTACGGATTAAACCCGGCGAAGGCAAATTAATTATTAATAAGAAAGAACTTGGGGACTATTTTCCCAGAGAACAGGACAGAAGAGCTGTGAAGGCTCCATTGGTAGCGGTAAGTGCTGAGAAAACATTTGATATATTCGTTAATGTCAAGGGCGGTGGTATTTCGGGACAATCTGGCGCTGCGTTACTTGGAGTTGCCAGAGCATTGAAAAATTATGATGAAAATTATCTCCCGGCATTACGTGATGGTGGATTTCTTACACGTGACAGCAGGATGGTCGAAAGAAAGAAGCCCGGACAAAAAGGAGCAAGGAAAAAATTCCAGTTCTCGAAGCGTTGATTTACAAATAGTATTTTGATGGTTACAATAGCCGCCGAGAGAAAATCTTGGTGGCTATTTTTTTTAGAAGGAGAAATTATGATACGCGTGGCTATTATCGGTGCCAGTGGTTATACGGGTGCTGAAGCGATTGAGATAATTCTGCGTCACAGCGAGGCGGAGTTGACATATCTGACGGCTTTGCCGGAAGAATGCGGGCCTGTGGGAGAAGTCTTTGGGCAATTCAAGGGAAGGTGTGCCCTCGATATTGAGCCGCTGGATTTTAATAAGCTTTCCAGTTCGGCTGATGTGGCACTGTGTTGTCTGCCTCATAAGGTTTCGATGGAATTTGTACCGAAACTGCTGGCAGCAGGTGTAAAGGTGATAGATTTTAGTGCGGACTATCGGCTTAAAGACCCGGCGGTTTATGAAAAATTTTATCAGGTCAAACATGTTGATACAGCCAATCTGCAGAAAGCGGTATTTGGTCTGCCGGAATTTTATCGCCAGCAGATAAAGCAAGCTGAATTAGTTGCCAACCCGGGGTGTTTTCCGACAGGGGCGTTGTTGGCTTTGGCGCCATTGCTGAAAGAGGCCCTGGTTGAAACGGATTCGATTATTGTTAATTCAGTGACGGGTGCTTCCGGAGCGGGCAAAAATCCGACTGAAAAATTTCATTTTCCGAATATGAATGAGAATCTTTTCGCGTATGGTATTGGGACACATCGTCATATGCCGGAGATGGAACAGATTGCCAGTGACATAGCCGGTAGTAACGTTGAGATTTTGTTCCAGCCGCATGTTGGGTCATTTGACAGGGGTATTGCTACGACAGCGTATTGTCAGCCGAAAGGTGATGTAAGCAGTGGAAAGCTGTTAAAATTATATAATGATTTTTACAAGTCTGAGCCATTTGTTCAAATATGTAACGAGGCACCGGCGGTTAAGGATGTTGCAGGGACCAACTACTGTCATATTTTCCCGGCGGTGGTAAAGGGCAAGGTCGTGGTTTTCTCTGCGATTGATAATTTGGTAAAAGGTGCGTCGGGCCAGGCGGTTCAGAATATGAATATAGTATTCGGCCTTGAAGAGACGCTGGGACTTTTATAGAGGTGACGATGGCTACTGGTGTATTGAAGGTTGCAACGTGTCAGTTTGCGATAGGTGGCTCGATAAAGAGAAATTCGCAGCAGGTTTGCAGGTATCTGACTAAAGCTGCCAAGGCGAAAGCGGATGTGGTGCATTTCCCCGAGTGTGCTTTAAGCGGGTATGCCGGTTATGATTT
>JAGLSU010000100.1 GCA_023135935.1 Planctomycetota bacterium | reverse complement strand
GAGCAGGACGCCGACGTTGTTATGCTTGTGCATCGCGAGGATTATTATCACCGTGGTGAGGATGATTATGTGAAGAATAATACTGCTGAATTAATAATAGCCAAGCAGCGTAACGGTCCGACCGGCAATGTAAAATTGACATTTATGGAGAGAACTACGCGGTTCGAGAATGCTTCTCATGCAGGGGAGCAATCGGTACCATTTTAGGGATGAAAAACGAATGAAGAATTTAAGTAGAGTTGCTTTTATTTCGGCTTTGCTTTTCGGCTGTGTTTTTGTTTTTAGCGAAGCGGCAGATGGTGCAGTTATAAGCAGTATCCAAACTGCGGGTAATCGCGGTATTACTACTGCCCAGATATTGTCTAAGGTTCGCAGTAGGGCGGGTGAGGCATTCGATAAATCTACGGTGGCGGAAGATGCCAAGCGTATAGCCGAATTGAAAGGTGTCGAATATAGTTATTATAATAAGGTAGTTGTTGATGGCAAAGTTGAACTGACTTTCGTAATAGTTGAGAGGAATATTGTCAGGTCGATAGGTTTTGCCGGACATCGGAAGTATAGAGGCAGCACGCTGTTGAGTAAGCTTGGCTTTAAGGTGGGGGATTACCTTGACCCAATTGCGGTTGAATCAGGCAGAGTAGCGTTGTTGGAATTTTATCACAAAAAAGGCTATGCGCTGGTTGAGGTGGTGCTGGACAACACGAAGATAAATGAGGGCAAGCTGGTTTATATTGTTAAAGAAGGCCAGCGGGTCAGGATTCGGTCGTTGAGATTTATTGGCAACAAATCGATAAAGACAAAAGCGCTTAAGAAAGCAGTGAAGAGTAAGAGTAGGAAGTTTTTTGTTGTGCCAATTTACTATGAGGAAAAAAATATCACCAGGGACTTAACAAAACTTCAGGGCATATATTACGAGAGAGGATACTTAGACGCTGACATACAAGTAGCGAAGAGGTTCAGGCCTGACAAGAAGAAGGTAGACCTTACTTTTGAGATTAAAGAGGGTCCGGTTTATAAAGTCCGCGAGATAGTTATTGCGGACAATAAATATTTTGACGAGAAGGCGCTACGGGAAGAGTTGAAGCTGGAAGAAGGTTCGGTATTTAGTAAGGATCGTGCGGAACAGGACGCTAAGCGATTGCGCAGACGTTATAACGAAGAGGGATTTATTGCTGCTATGGTTTCTCGTGACATCAAGTTTGTGCCAGACAACAAAGTTGATGTTAAGTTTTCGATAAAGGAAAACAAGCGATTTAGGATTGGTCGAATTAATGTTCTCGGTAATGAGCAGACGCAGGATAAGGTTATTCGTAGAGTTCTCGACGAGTACGATTTTAAGCCGGGCAACTGGTACAACTCAGATATGGCTCGCGGAAATGGCGAGGGTTATTTAGAGAAATTAGTTCGCAGGGCGGTATTAGCCAAATCAGTAGCGATTATCCCGACGGGTGACATGCTTGACCAGAGAGATGCTCAGGTGAGTCTTGTTGAAGGTCAAACGGGAATGGTAATGCTTGGCGCCGGTGTTGCAAGTGACAGCGGTGTTATGGGTCAGCTTGTTTTTGAGCAGAAGAATTTCGATATTAGTGACCATCCGGACAACTTTAAAGAGTTTATAACCGGTCGGGCGTACAAGGGGGCCGGTCAGAATTTCAGAATTGCGTTGCAGCCAGGTACGGAAGTAAGCACTTATTCGGTTGATTTTACCGACAATTATTTTCAGGACAGGCCTATAGCGCTTAATTTGTCTGGTTCAAGTTACGAGAGGGATCAGGAAAGTTACAATGAGCAAAGAACGAAGGGGTACGTAGGATTTACGAAACGATATAAAAGCCGATGGCGCAGGAGTATAGGTTTTCGGGCGGAAAATATAAATGCCGGTAGTCTTGATCTCGACGCTCCGAAAGAAATCGTTGATGATAAAGGTGGTAATCTTATTGCAGGTATCAAGCTTGGTATCGGAAAAGATACGACGGATGACATGTTTAATCCAAGCGCTGGTTATATTTTCAATGCCAGTTACGAGCAGGTAGCAGGCGACCACACATTTGGAATATTGAGCTGGAATTATGTTCAGTTTAAAACACTTCATGAAGACCTGGCTGAACGAAAGACGATTCTTGGAACAAAAATATCTACATCGGCAATAATAGGCGACGCGCCGTCCTTTGAGCAATTTTATGCCGGTGGTCAGGGCAGCATCAGGGGCTTTGATTATCGTGGTGTAAGTACGAGGGGTTGGCAGAGGAATGTCTTGTCACCAGAACAGAAAGACCCGATAGGCAGCGAATGGTTGTTTTTAGCTGGTGCCGAGGTGACGGTACCTTTGGTTGGCGACAGTTTATCGTCACTGTTTTTCATTGATAGCGGTGCGATTGATACTGGTGGTTACCGGGCTTCGGTAGGTATAGGTATACAGATAATGATACCTCAGTGGTTTGGGCCGGTACCGATGAGATTTGAACTTGCCGCCCCGATGATTAAAGATGACCAGGACGAAACACAGGTCTTCAGTTTTTCTGTGGGCCGGTTGTTTTAAGCAAGTTGTTAGCGAAGAAAGGATATATTATGAAAGCCAAGTTGGTGGTGTTAGGTTGTTTAATATCTATTGTTGTACTGTTTATGGGTTATGAAGCGGGTGAGGCGAAATCTAAATCCAGCGGAGGATTGCAAATAGGTGTAGTTAATATCCGGAAGATATTTCAGGAAAGCAAAACCCATCTTCGATACAGAGAAGAGACTAAGGCGGAGCAGGAGAGGCTGATTGCTGAATTGAGCAAACTTGGTGCGGAGATAGAAGTTGAACGAGCCGGTTTGAGCGCATTGAAGCCCAACAGCAGTGACTATATGGAGCAGATGAAGACTATGTTCGAAAAGCAGGCCAACCTGCGAGCCAAAGAGGAATTTTATAAACAGCATCTGGAGCTCAAGGACCAGCAGTGGACGGAACAACTTTACCAGTCGGTTCTTAAAGAGGTTGGGGTGGTTGCGAAGAAGAAAGGTTTGGACCTGGTTCTTGCGGATGACGAAGTTGAGTTTCCCACGGCAAGTCCCAACGAGCTTATGTTAACGATTCGAACCAACACACTGCTTTATAGCGAAGGCTGTTTAGATATTACCAGTGATGTAATTGCTCGTCTGGACGCAAAGGGAAAGAAGAAATAGTTTTCTATGAAATTGACAGTTAAACAATTGGCAGAACGAATTGGCGGCGAATTAGTCGGTGACGGTTCCGGGCAGATATCGCGTGTGGACGGGATGGAGGCGGCTGGGGATAGTAGCGTTACGTTTATCACGGACAGTAAACACGCATCTAAACTTGGGACGTCACAGGCGGGAGCAGTTATTGTCGGGCAGCGCATCGAAGGTTTAGATAAGCCGCAATTGATTGTTAAGGATGTCAATGCTGCTTTGGTGGAGACATTAGGTATTTTTGCGCCAAGGGTGAAAAGTTTAGCAGAAGGAATTGACCCGGCTGCGAAGGTCAGCGAAACCGCAAAGATAGCCAAAGGGGTTGCTGTAGGGGCCAATGCTGTAATTGATGATGGAGTTGAAATTGGCGAGAACACGGTAATTTCCAGCGGCTGCAGGATAGGAGAGAACGCGAAAGTTGGCAAAAATTGCCGTTTTGATAGCAATGTTGTTATTTATCACAACTGTGTAATTGGCAACAATGTAATCATTCAGGCGAACAGTACAATTGGGGGGACTGGTTTTGGTTATTACTTTATAGACGGTGCTCACAGGCTGATACCGCATAATGGCGGAGTCGTGATAGAGGATTTTGTTGAGATAGGAACGAACAGTTGTATTGACAGGGCCAAATTTGGCAACACAGTAATTGGTGCGGGTACCAAAATAGATAATCTTGTTCAAATTGCTCACAATATAGTGATTGGCAAATGCTGTCTTATAGCGGGCCAGGCAGGTATTGGCGGCAGTGCGAAGATAGGTGACGGAGTGGTTTTGGCCGGTCGGGTGGGCGTCAAGGATAATGTGGAGATAGGTGATGGTGCGCAGGTAGGCGTAATAGCTTTAGTTACTAACGATATAGAAGCTGGTAAACAGGTATTAGGTTTTCCCGCGATTGATGCAAGAAAAGAATTGCGTTTGATGAAATTGAGGGGTCGCTTGCCGGAAATGGCTGAGCAGTTGAAAGAGCTAAGTGTGAGGATAAAGAAGCTTGAAGCTTCAAAAGACGATAAAAAGTGAGGCAAGAATAGCCGGACGAGGTTTGTTTGATGGTAAGGAGTCGAAGGTTGTTTTTCGTCCTGGCTCTGTAGATTCCGGTGTGGTTTTTGTTCGCACGGATATTGCGGAGCCGGTGCGTATTGAAGCATCGGTATCCAATCTTGCAGAGCGAAGTCGTCGAACGACGCTGAAGAAGGGGTCGGTTTGTGTAGAGACGGTCGAGCATTGTTTAGCTGCGGTAAGCGCCTTAGAGATTGATAATTTAATTATAGAGCTTTCCGGTTCTGAGTTGCCTGCTCCGGATTGTAGTTGTGCCGAGTATTTCAAGGCGTTAAAGCGAGCGGAGATAGTTGAGCAGTCGAGCGAGCGGAAAGAGCTTGTTATCCGTGAACCGATTAGCATTTCATTGGGTGACATGTCGATATATGCTCTGCCTTATGCCGACGACGTATTGAATATAACATATGATTTGGATTACGGGGGTCATACCGGTATAGGCAGGCAGATATATAGTTGTCGAGTTACGCCGGAGAATTTCGAGAAGAATTTGGCTTCGGCTCGGACATTTTTGCTTGAAGTGGAAGCGACCCAGTTTCAGGCTCGCGGGATGGGGACACATCTTGGTCCTCGTGACATTTTAGTTATCAATTCCGATGGGCCCATTAAAAATAGTTTCAGATTTCCCAATGAATGTGTTCGTCATAAGATGGCAGATTTGATAGGTGACCTTAAATTGGTTGGTCGGTCTATTAAGGGCAGGGTAGTAGCTTACAGGAGCGGGCATTCGTTGAACCAGCGGCTTGCGAAGAGATTGCATGAAGTTGCGGAACGTCAGGACCGCGCCCAGAAGCTTGGTACGGATGCTGTTTTGGATATTCGTCAGATTACCAAGATTCTGCCGCATCGATACCCATTTTTGCTTGTAGATAAAGTCGTTGAAATTGAAGGCGACAGGCGCATAAAAGGGGTGAAGAACGTAAGTTTCAATGAGCATTTTTTCCAGGGTCATTTTCCCGGCACGCCGATTATGCCCGGAGTTTTGGTTGTAGAGGCGATGGCTCAGATGTGCGGTTTGTTATTTGCTCAGAAGCTGGAGCTTACCGGTAAGTTGGCAGTGCTTTTGAGTATGGACGGTGTGAAGTTGCGTAAATCAGTTGTTCCGGGAGACCAGCTTATTCTTATTGCCGAAGCCACAAAGGTAAGAAAGAGAACGGCACAGTGTCAGTGTAAGGCAATGGTTGGTGATACGGTAGTGGCTGAGGCGGAAATCAAGTTTATGTTAGTTGATGATGACAAGGTATAAAAAAGCAAAGGTTTGGCTGCAGAGGAGAATATAATATGGCTGAAGTTCATCCGAGCGCGGTAATCCATGAGGATGTTAAATTATCCGAAGGTGTAGTTATTGGTCCCAACTGTGTTATTGACAGCGGAGTTTCGATAGAAGTCGGAACGGTACTTGATGCGAATGTGGTAATTGGCAAGAACGTTGAGTTGGGTAAAGGTAATCATCTTTTTGCCAATTGCGCGATAGGTTGTTTGCCTCAGGTGTTAGGTTTGAATTCGGATTCTAAATTTGGTGGGATTATTATAGGTGACAATAATGTTATTCGTGAGCAGGTTACGATTCATCCGAGCATGTATCCCGGTGAATTTACAAAAGTAGGCAATGATAATTTGATTATGATAGGTGTGCACATTGGTCATGATTGTATTCTTGAAGACAAAATAGTTATGAGTAATTATGTTCAGATGAGCGGGCATTGTAAGATTGGTACTGGTGTTTGGCTTAGCGGTATGGTTTTGCTTCATCAGTTTGTAACGATAGGTGACTGGGTTTATGCGGCGGGTCTTGCCGGTATTAATCATGATATTCCGTCGTTTTTGATGGTAAGCGACCACTATCCGGCAAGAGTTCGCGGTGTCAATAAGCGTGGTTTGGCCAGGGCAGGTTTGACCGAGCAACAGCAGAAGAAAATATATGAGACATATAAGAGGCTTTATCGTCGTGGGGGAACGTTGTTGGATAATGCGAAGGCGTTGGCAGGCGAAGGTGATTTGGATGAAAATATTCAGACAATGGTTGATGTGATACTGAAAAGCAGTGAGCATCGGTATGGCAGATATCTCGAAACACTTAGACATTAGAATCGCACTTTAAGAGAGGAATTATGGACAAGATACGTACAGCAGTTGTAGGTGCAGGGAAGATGGGGGCGATTCACGCAAAGGTTTATAGCCAATTGCCGCAGAGTGATTTTGTGGCAGTGGTTGATACGGACCAAAAAAGGGCTGAGCGTTTGGCTAAACGACATGATTGCCAGATGTTTGCTGATTGCACGGAGATATTGGATAAAGTTGATGCGGTGACAATAGCGGCTCCGACAGTGAATCATTTGGAGTTGGCGAAGATTTTTATTGAAAACAATATCGCAGTGATGATTGAAAAGCCGCTTGCGATGAATGTTGAAGAAGGCGAGAAAATAGTAGCCCTCGCCAAGAAGAATGACGTGGTAGTAGCGGTTGGTCATTCGGAGCGTTGTAATCCTGTTGTTCAGGCGATGAAGCGGCTTGACATTGAGCCGAAGTTTATCGAATCAGGGCGGATTAGTCCGTACCCGTTTCGTTCAACGGATGTCGGGGTTGTGCTTGATGTGATGATTCACGATATAGATATTATCCTGTCGATGGCGAACAGTAAAATCAAAAAGGTCGATGCTGTCGGTGTTAATGTTATTGGCGTCGAAGAGGATATTTGTAACGCGAGGATTGTTTTTGAGAATGGCTGCATCGCGAATATTACCGCATCGAGGCTGGCATTGAAAACCGAGAGGAAGGTCAGGGTTTTTAGTCGGCAGGCATATTTGAGTATCGATTATTTCAAAAAAAGCGGGATTGTTATAAAGACGGACCCGAATATTGATGTTGTCGAATGGGTAAGGTCGCACAAAGAGGCGGGCGATTTTAATTTATTGACGGTTAATTGGCCCGACCTGCTTCATATTGAGGAGCTCGAGATAGACGATAAGGAGCCGTTACGTGTTGAGCAGGAATCTTTTTTGCGGGCTGTTGCTGACAGAAGCGCAAAGCCGGAAGTTAGTGCTGAAGACGGCTTAGCTGCGATAGAATGCGCAGAGATGATTTTGGAGTCTATTAAAAAACATAAGTGGGATTAGTAATTTTGTTGTTGAGAGGAGCAGTTATGATTCGCAAAATATCATTTGGGATAATTCTTGCAGCAATTTTTTTAGCAGGTTGTAATGAGGGGTCAAGCGAGGTTTTGAAGAAGCAATCCGAAAAGAAAGTAGCCATTGGAGAACAGAAGATTAGGAGTAGCGAAATGAAGAAAGTGAAATTGGTGACGAGCAAGGGCGATATTGTTATTGAACTTGATGAGAAATTAGCTCCGGTGACAACGGCGAATTTTCTTCGGTATGTTGAAGAAGGTTTTTTTGCTGGGACGATATTTCACAGGGTGATGGCCGACTTTATGATACAGGGCGGCGGATTTACAGAGGACATGGGGCAAAAGTCGCCGCATGAGCCAATTATTAATGAAGCGAGCAATGGTTTAAAGAACGACAAGGGCACTATCGCGATGGCTCGAACGAATAATCCTAACAGTGCTACGGCTCAGTTCTTTATCAATCATAAGGATAATGGCTTTTTGAATTATGTTGAAGGCGTTAATCCCGGTTACGCAGTATTTGGCAAGGTTGTTGAGGGAATGGACGTTGTAGACGCTATCGCGGCGGTTGAGACGACGCGGAAGGGTCCTCATTCCGATGTGCCAGCCGAGCCGGTTGTAATAAAATCAGCGGAGGTTGTTTCTGGTCAGTGATATTAACGAGGGGTAGAAATTAGAAAGGGCGTATTATGATTCGCAAGGCTTGGGTAATTTTATTGTTGTCGGCGGTTATTTTGACAGTTGGTTGTGAAGAAGGTGCTGTGGCAAAACAAGCGTCTGCTTCCAGAGATATTAATTTGCCGGTTAACCAAAGTTCACCGGATGGGAACATTGAAATCACATTTTCACTGGCTGAAGAAAAACCGGTTTATTCTGTAAAATATAAAGGTAAGGAAGTTGTAGCGGAATCCGGTTTGGGAATTGAGTTTAAGCAGGGCGGGGCTTTGTCTGGTTTGGAAGTTACCAATATAACTCGCAATAGCTATGACGAGACTTATGACTTGGTGGTTGGTAAAAGCAAGCAGGCGCGAAATTACTGTAACGAGGTGATTATTTTTTTAGAAGAGAAGAAAAAATCCGGACGCAAGATTGATTTGGTATTTAGAGCCTATGATGACGGAGCCGCATTTAGATATTTGATACCCAAGCAGCGGGCGTTAAAGGAATTTGAGATTGTTTCTGAGGGTAGTGAATTTAATTTTGCAGACGATTATGACTGTTGGGCATTACAGCTAAAGAAGTTTACGACGACCTACGAGAGAAGCTTCGATAATATGAAAATATCGGCGATTGAGCCGAATGCTGTTGTTGGGCTACCTTTGACGGTTGAGATTGAAAATGGGCCGACGCTGGCTATCGCCGAAGCAAGCCTTGACGATTATGCAGGAATGTATGTAGCCGGCAAGGAAGGGGCGGAGCATACATTAGTTTCGAAACTTTCGCCACTTCCGGATGTCAATGGAGTTTGTGTGAAAGCTGTATCGCCGCACAAGAGTCCGTGGCGAGTTATTATGATAGGCGACAAAGCGGGCGACTTGATTGAGTCGAATATAATTTTGAATTTGAATGATGCGTGTGCCATTGAAGATACTTCGTGGATAAAAGCTGGTAAGGTCGCATGGCCTTGGTGGTCCGGCCGGGTGGTAAAGGATGTTAACTTCAAGGGCGATATGAATACTGAGACGATGAAGTACTATGCAGATTTTGCCGCGGAGAATGGTCTTGAGTATTTATTGATAGATGCCAAGTGGTATGGTGACCATCATGATGAGACGCTCGATATAACCAAAACGATTCCTGAAATAGATATGCCGGGTATTATATCTTACGCAAATGAGCGTGGTGTAGATGTTATGATATGGCTGAACTGGGGCAATGTTAACGCCCAGATGGATGTGGCCTTTCCTTTATATGAAAAATGGGGCG
>JAGLSU010000010.1 GCA_023135935.1 Planctomycetota bacterium | reverse complement strand
CCCAATGATAATGTGTTCAGACAATCATAACATTAGGAAATATAGTGTTAAGGAATGGTGCTGGATTAAAGGTGATCCTACATTTGAGGGGCTGAAGCAGATCAAATATGAACCAGAGGGGAGGGTGAGAATCCAAGAAGATATACCTGAGAGCAAACTCGATTATCTGGTAATAGACAGGGTGAGGTTCAATAATCCATCTTCAAAATATTTTGCAAATGAGTGGATTGAATTAAATCCGAATTTAAACAGTATTATTGGAGGTAAATCTTCGGGGAAATCGCTGCTTTTGTACCATATCGCAAAGACAATTGACCCAGAGAAGACAGAAAAGAAAATCAAAGGTGGGGATAAATCTATACGGTATGACTACAAGTTTACACCAGAGATAGATTTTGAAGTACAGTGGAGAGATGGAGTTTTGTACAAATTATCTGATGGTGAACAAGGAAAGGATAGACCGATCACGTTTATTCCCCAGTTATATTTAAATGCCTTAGCAGAAGAGAAAGGAGAGGATTCTGACTTTAGACAAGTTATTGAGAATATTCTTATAGATAATGAAGTGTATGCTGTATTTTTGAGTGAGACAAAAAACAAAATTGACGAGAACAACGTTAAATTACATAGCGCAGTCAGTGAATATTTGAATCTTAGAAAAAGCATTATCGAAGAAAAGGATAATTTAAAAGCTCTTGGTGACAAAGAGGCGATTAGGCAGGCAATATCTTCTTACAAGCAGAGCCTAAAGGAGTTGCGAGATGAGTCTAAGTTTACAGATCAGGAAGAAGCCGACTATAAAGTCCTGCAAGGCAAAAAGGAGAAAGTTCTGGGTCAACTAAGGGGGCTCGCAAAGGAAAAGAAACTGTTAACGAAAATTAAAGCAGTTGTTTTAAGTATAGCAGATGATGTTTTAAACTCGGTGGTTAAACCGGTGTTCTCAGAGATCAGGCGTGAGTATGCTATTGATGCGGACTCTCTCAGTATCATAGATGAATATGCTAGTGAATTGAAGAATACTTTAACGGATCCGCTAACAACATTTGGGACTGAGAAATTTGCGCGGCTTGAGAAGATTGGTAGCGAAATAAAGATATGCCTGGAAAGTCAGGCAAAAGTTGAAAGCGAAATAAAGCCATTCGAAGCGAAATTGACAAATAAGGCCAAATTCGAGAAACTGAGTGAGGAACTGAACAAAGAAGTCCAAAAGATGGCTGCGATTGAGAAGAAGGAACTTGAGATAGCCACTTTGGATAAGCACCGGAATGAAGATGAGATATTCGAAATATACCGACAGTTATATGAGTATTATATTACTATTCTCGATGAACTGCAGAAATATAGTAATATCGACGCACAGAATGGGATTGTCTTAATCTCGGAAATGAAATTTAACCAAATGAGATTTGATCAGAATTTCTCGGGAAAAATTTCAAAAAAGCCATCACTGAACAAACAGTTTGGGGATATTTTTAGTGAGGATGACAACAAATTCGTTTTCAGAACTGATAGGCATGTTGATGATGTACGCAAAATATTCGACAAACTTTTCAAAGGAGATGATGCTGTGAGACTCAACAGCGGATTCTATTTGCATGATGTTGTGCATGCACTCATGGACGATAACTTTAACATCGAGTATGATCTCAAGCAAGGAGATGATAGATTGTTACAAATGTCTCCTGGCAAGAGAGGGATAATCCTGTTTCAGCTTTTCTTGCAGCTAAGCAACGCAACCACACCTATATTAATTGATCAGCCAGAGGACAATCTTGACAATAGGACAGTGTATCGAGAGTTGAACAACTTTATCAAGAGAAAGAAGCTTGACAGGCAGATTATAATTGTCTCACACAATGCCAATATTGTTGTTTCGACAGATTCTGAGGAAATCATTGTCGCAAACCAGCACGGAGAGAACAAAGAAGGAGAGAATGCAGAATACCGCTTCGAATATGTTTCTGGTGCTTTGGAAGACAAATTTGAAGATATGACAAAAAAAGGGATTCTATATCAAAAAGGTATCCGGAACCATGTTTGTGAAATTTTAGAGGGAGGCGAAGATGCATTCAAGAAGAGGGAACAAAAATATAGTATTAAGAAAGTATAAATTAAATACTCGACCATAGGAGTAGGGGCTTCCGCCTTCGTTAAAGCTATGGCGAGACAAGGCGGCAGAACTGGGAGGTGGATTTTGTTTATAAAAGGCGAAGCAGAAGAGCAGTTCCACTGCTCTTCTGCCGGAACGGGTGTGTCCTACTTTTATTCCCCCAACAAAGCCAAGACTCACTCTGGTTTTAAGGTTTTCGATTTCCTCCACTCGTTTGCCTGAGTCTATTCTAACAGTTGTGTTAAACTTTTAAAATTGTGGAAAACCACGGGTTTTGGGTTTTTTTTAACGAAAACCCATGCTTTGGTCATATCTTTAAATAATAATTGCTTGTTAGTTATGGGGGTCATATAATTAGCCATGTATCATGTAGGATACATGATAGAGTCTTCGGCCCTACTTCGCTAAAGCTACGAAGGGTCTATGAAGATATAATAACTAAAAGGAGGTGTAACATTATGGCATGGAGCGGTTTAAATGAGAAGAAGGAAGCGGTAAAGAAGGCGGTTGGTGATAAGTTTGCAGCGGTTCGTTCGCCGGCAGAGAAGGGTAATCGGGACCTTCAAGGGGGCATGGAACTTTTGGAGGTGGATTTTCTTCTTAGTATAGTCGAGAACACGGCAGGTAACGATGCGAATGACGTGGCTATGCGGAAGCTGAATTTTGAAGAGATTCTTCGTCGCGGTAAGCAGGGGCAGATAGAGAGCAGTGCGTTGGTAGTGTACGCAGTGAATGCAGGGAGCCTTTACGGTAAGGTGATTCAATGTGCGGCAACGAGTGAGCTTTCTAAGAGAACGAAGTAAGGCGAAGAATATTTTGGCTGTGCAGGTTGATATGAATTATTTTATCAGGCACGTGATATTGATAGGCGGTGTAGGTGACGAGGAGAGCAGCTTCTGGATGCAGATGCTTGTGTTGCTGCTGGCCTTGGGTTTTTGGGGTTTGTACAGTTTGGTCAAAGAGGGCGGCGGGGCCCATGGCGGCGAATCTTATGGTGTTAAAGGGGTGGGATTGTTTGGGCGGTTTCGAGAGCATATCGTTAATTATAAGGATGCTATTGGTAAGCGCAGGGCTGAGTCGCGCGCGGTTCGTAAGGCAGTTGCGGAGCCGGTATTCGGATTTGATGTTGGTAAGGTGGTATGGAAGAATGGGGGAAGTAAGCCGGCGAGCGGGAAGGGTAAAGGTTTGTCGGGGGGTATGGAACTTTTGGGGTTGGAATTTGTGGTGAGTGTTGTTGAGGGTACGGAGGGTAAGGATACGAACGATGTGACGATGCGGAAGCTGAATTTTAGTGAGCTTTTGCGTAGAGAGAAGCTGAACAGGGTCAATAGTAAGTCGCTTAAGGTATATGCAGTGAATCGGGACGGGGTTTACGGTAAGAAGATGCAGTATGAGGCGATGCGTGAGTTGGCAGGTAGGACGGTGGGTGAGGGACGAATTTAGTTGACATGAAGGGGTAATTATTCATAATATAGGGGTTCCTTGGACGAATATTATAAGAGCTTATGTATTATGATTTTAGCGTATTAACGGCCTTGATAGAGGGATGTCAGGGATGAGGGCTGATGAAAACGGCACAAAAGTGTATTTCAACAGCGGGATTTAATTATCTGGTTTTAGTAATCATATAATCACAACGGACTTTTTGGAGAAATTTCGATGTTTAGAAAGAAAACCGCAGGAGTAGTTTTGGTATTGATGTTTGTGATGGCTGGCGTTGGTTTTTGTCAGAGTCTTGAAGATAACTGGAACGACTTTTTGCATTACGTGAAGATAGGTCAGCTTGATTTAGCTAAGGGATATGCGAAGGCGGTTTTAGAGAGTAAGCCGGAGCCGGTGACATTGCTTGCGTTGAGTGAGGGTAATCCTCAGGGTTACGCAATTTTGTTGAGGTCGAGTGACACGACTGCTGATGCGGAGTTGTCGGAACTTAGCGGTAAGATTTTGGCTATCATCGATAAGGGCAGATTTGTTCGGCGTGCGGATTCGAAGATTATCGCAGAGGAGATACGGCGATTGAGCAGTACTGCTCGTGGTCGTCTTGCGGCGATGAAGCGATTGAAGAATGCCGGTGAGTATGCGGTGGTTTATATGCTTGACGCGATGTCTGATGGGTCACGTAGAGAGGAATTGCCGAATATAGTTTGGGCTCTGCCTCGGATAGGTAAAGATGCGATACGTCCTTTGGTTGCGGGTTTGCAGACTGAAGATATTGCGTTGAAGGCGGAAATAATACGTGCGCTTGGTAAGATAGGTTACTCGCAGTCTTTAGCTTATCTGAAATATATTGTTGAGACTGATGGTTCTGCGGAACTGCGTCAGTTGGCGAGCCGGGGTATCCGGCAGACTGAGCCGTCGGCACTGAAGATACCTGCAGCGGAGTTGTTTTATCAGTTGGCGGAGAAATATTATTATCGTACGGAATCGTTAGCTCCTGTAGAGGATGCTGATTTCGCGAATATATGGTTTTGGGATGTCGATGGTCGCAGTTTGATTCGTGAGAAGGTTGACAGGCGATATTTCAATGAGCTTATGGCGATGCGAGCATGTGAGTGGGCATTGAAGGCGGATGCCGGATATGGTAAGGCGATAGGTCTTTGGCTTGCGTCGTATTTCCAGGCTGAGTCGACAGGTCTTAGCATGCCGAAATATTTCGGTGAAGGTCACGCAGACGCGATGATGTATGCGACGACTTCTGGGCCGGAGTATTTACATCAGACGCTTGCGAGGGCTATTAAGGATAATAATGCTTATGTTGCACTTGGTGCGGTTGAGGCATTGACGGTGACGGCGGGTGAGAAGTCGTTGCTTTATCGAGTTGGCCCGGCACAGCCGTTGGTTGAGGCGCTTAGTTTCGATGATAAGGCGGTAAGGTATAGTGCGGCGATAGCGATAGCCGCGTCCGGTCCGAAGAAAGATTTTGCGGAGAGCCGGCTTGTGGTTAATAGTTTGGTTGAGGCGATTGAGGAGGCAGGTGGAAGTAGTTATACTGCTCGTGCGGTTAAGGTTATGCTGCAATTGGCTCAGAGCCGCAATAATGTTATAGGATTGTCCGCTGCGGAAGATGCACTTATAGCTTTGACGAAGGGTGGTCAGGCGGAGTTGAAAGTTCTTTCGTGTATGACATTGGCTTATCTGAATAGTCCGGATGCACAACGTGCGATAGCGGCGATGGCATTGGTGGAAGTTAATGCTATTGAGATACAGATAGCGGCGTTCAATTGTCTTTCGGTTTCTGCAAAGCTGCATTCGAATTTGCTTGATGATGATAAGGTGGCGGCTATTTATTCATTGATTAGTTCCAAGGAAGCTGATGCCGGATTGCGTAGTGCCGGGGCAGCGGCTTTTGGTTCTCTTAATTTGCCGAGCCAGAAAGTGAAGGAATTGATACTCGACCAGTCGAGCAGTTGAGTGAAATTTGAGATTTGATTTTTTTAAAGCCCGTTGGTATCGACGGGCTTTTTTAATTGCGGTGGGATATTCGGTTCGGAGTTTTCGTTGGGGTCGATTGTTTTATTCGGGTCGGTTATTTTAGGTTGTTTTTTGATTCTTTTCGGGGTCCTGGTTTTCTCGACGCTTTTTACAAGACCGTCAATGATTCGTTGGGTTGTATATTGATTATCTTCAAAGGCTACGACATTGTTGACCAAATCGCACCACCAAGAGATGTATGGTATGTTGGCTTGAGAAAACTGGTCACCGAAACCTATATCTTTTATGAAGGTGTTTTGAGAAATTGGCGTAAGGAAGATGAGCAGACTCGCAAAGCTCCAGACAAGGAATCCGGCGAGGAAACCCAGGAAAGCAGCCCCAAGAATGTCGAAGATTTTCGGGAATGGTACGGTAACATGGCCCGTAATAAACAGATATGATATGCTTTGCAGGATTGCGAAAGCTAGTATAGCGGTGGCGGCGATAGCTATGATGTTGCCGAATGGCGTATTTGCGGCGGCTGGAATATTCGCGACAGCTGGTCCGATGAAGACGGCAAGATATACGGCTATTACGATATTGAAGAGCATAGCCCAAGTTTCATAGAAGCCGATTTTAATGGCGGACCATGCGAAAGCTGCAGCGACTAATATTCCGAGCCAAAAAGCCATAGATTCTATCCTGTCACTCTCATTAATTCTTTTAGACTTGTTACTCCTGATACAACCAGTTTCAATCCCTGTTTTTGCAGGTTCGATTTTCCTCTTTTATCACCTTCTTTTCTCAGTTGTGAGATGGATAATTTTCCGTCAGCTATACTGGATTTTAAAGCTTTATCGAGGACCAGGACATCGAAAATTGCCATCCTGCCATAATAGCCAGTGTCATT
>JAGLSU010000001.1 GCA_023135935.1 Planctomycetota bacterium | reverse complement strand
TGATTTGTATATCGGTATGATGGGCGGGATATACCAGAACGTAGTATTTAATGGTTCAATCGATGATGTCTGTATCTACAACCAGGCCTTATCCGCCGAGCAGGTTCAGGAAATCTATCTGCAGGGGTTCAGTGATTACGACATAGCCGTAATCAATATCGACGATGCCATTAGTAGAAAATCCGAAATCATAAATGAAATCACCGACATAATCACAGGAGAACAGCAAGCTTACGACGCACTTGAAAGTTTACTCGAAAGCGGTGATTACACAGGCCTGCAAAAAGGTGACATAGTAACTGCAAAACAAAAAGTCAAAATCGCAATACGCAAACAGAGAAATTCAAAAAGGATGTTAAGAAAAAGCATCGTAAATCTCGAAGCTGCATTGGATGCCCTGGGGCTCGAACCATTGCCCGAACCGGACCCCAACTTAGTCGCTCATTGGAAACTCGACGAAACCACCGGAAATATTGCTTCTGATTCTGCCGGTACAAATAACGGAACACTCATGGGTGACCCGACTTGGACCACAGGACAAATCGACGGCGCACTCGACTTCGACGGTAGTGGCGACTATATTGCCGGCTCAACTTCACCTTTCGATTTTGAAAATACCACATTTACGGTTTGTCTCTGGTTCAATAAAGCACAACCAACAGGGGTTATGCTTTCTGAAGGCAGTTATAAAGGAGGCTGGCAAATATCAGATGGCGGTGGTACCAATTACGGTGGTGTAAAAGTTATGATTAAAAGAAAAAACTCGACAAGTTCAGCGTATACATCGATATCTCAGGATACTTATGATGACGGCCTGTGGCATCATATGGCAGCAGTTATTACAACAAGCACAACGGATTACCTGGGAAATTCAGTAGACATATATATAGACGGAGCCTTGATTCCTGTATTTGAGATTATGGGTAATTATCCTTATGGCTCTTCAGATGAAAATTGGCGAATAGCAGCGCGACCAACCGACCCGGCATATTATAACGGGTTAATTGATGATGTCCGTATCTACGACAAGGCATTGTCTGCCGAAGAAATCCAACAACTATATAACCCAACCGAAACCAGCGGAAATAACGGCAAAGCAAAAGGCAAAAATAAATAAGCAGTATGCGTTTCCTGTTTTATACAGCAATAAGCAGTATGCGTTTCCTGTTTTATACAGCAACCCAAATTCGTCGTATTTAGCCCCCACGTTTATCGTGGGGGTTTTTGTTATTTAACTCGCAACCCGTCTTGTCTCGCTGTAGTTTTCTTGTCCCGCCATAGCTTTAGCGACGGCGGAAACGAAGGCGGAAACACGATTCACGAGATACGAGATACGATATATTCTTGCCTAAACCCCTTTATTCTGCTATAATACATCTTTAAAATATCAATCCCCATTAATAACGCGGAGGACGAAAAATCATGAAACCGAAGGCGAAATCCAAGATTCCTGCGAAGCAGAAACCGAAGGATCCGCCGAAGGCGAAAAAAGCAACAATTCTTTCGACTCTTGCTCTATTACTAACCATAACAGCTTCAGCTAGCGCCGCACTTCCAAACCCTGTTGCGCATTGGGCATTTGATGAAGGCACCGGAAATATCGCCTATGATTCCGTCGGTACCAACGATGGAGCACTAATAGGTGACCCGACGTGGACAACGGGGCAAATCGATGGTGCACTGGACTTTGATGGAAGCAGTAGCCATGTTATCGTTCCGGACAGTGATTCTATCAGCGTTGGCAATCAAAGTTATACAATAAGTGCATGGATTTATCCCGATTCGATTACGAGTGCGAAAACAATAGTATCAAAAGTCAAAGACGGTGCAGATAAAGAATATCTGTTCAGAATTTTAGACGGGGAATTGACTCTTGATATGGAAACAAATTCTAACAATCAAGATGCAACAACTACCACAACGCCCGTGACAGTTGGCTCTTGGCAGCATGTTGTCGTTACTTTCAACAGTTCCACTATGACCCCAACCTTTTATTATAATGGCCAACCTCAAACCTCAACTAATGAGATAGATACGTTGCCAGACCAGTCTAACGATGATTTATACATTGGTATGTTGGGCGGGACATACCAGAGCGCACTATTCGACGGAAAAATCGATGATGTCCGTATATACGACAAAGCTTTATCTGCCGGAGAAGTTGAAACGATTTTTGAAGAAGCCGTATCACCCATTGAGCTTTCGTCGAGTGAATTTGAATTCGATGCCAAGCAGGGCGATGTGAATCCGGCAGACCAGATACTTTCAATCCGTAATCTGGGGCCAAACACCCTGGACTGGGCAATCAGTGAAGATTGCAACTGGCTGGAAGTAGACCCCAATACGGGCAGTTCGACGGGGGAAGTTGATGATGTTAATTTGAGTGTCGATATAACCGGTCTTTCGGTTGGGGACTATAATTGTGTTGTGACGGTTTCTGATTCCAATGCTACCATCTTCCCTCGTGTAGTGAATGTGCTATTAGACATAACCGAGATAACTCCATCACCGTTCTGGAAGGACCAGATTGTTTTTCCTGGCGATCCGTTTAGCTCTGAGGGGGTATTTGAAAATGACCCGGGGTGGGTGAAGTTCACTATGCTCCTTCTGGAGCCTTATGACCCTAACATAGTCTATTTTCAAGACAGCCAGGAATATATTTTCCACTATGATTTTGCTACGGAATGGATTGACCCTTTCATCGATATGAGTGTGCCTGAGTTCTTTGATGTTACGCTTTACCAGTCCGGCCAGTTAGGAGTACTTGGGGCGATTATTTTGCCACCTATGGCAGGAAATCCCCCATCGCCGGAATTTGATGAGTACGGTATTCAATTTGTTCGCTATGACCCATACAGCAAGGAAGAGATTGCGGCTATGTTTGATGTGGTCAAGTCGAGCGTGACCGCTGATGCGGGTGTGACTGCTTATTACTTTCCAACTTATGAGCAGGCGGCCTCGGCAGAGGCTGACCGGGCGTGGCTTTTAAGTCAGGGTATTCCAGTCGGTTCGGTGGCACAGTGGTTCCAGGGCAATATTTGCTATTCCGAAGGTTGGGCAATTGGTGAACTGAAGTATTTTACAGGCGACCAGATAAAAACAGCTTATCAAAGTGGCCAGTTGGAACCGAATGATATCCTGCTGACTGATGGTATTCCGGCGGAGATACCTATGGTAGCAGGGGTCATGACGCTTTCACCTACAACCTCTAATTCGCATGTTGCGATTCTTGCCAGGACTTATGGCGTTCCGTTTGTCTATCTTGGTCTGGGCAGTGATATTAATGAAGCCAATGACATGGTTGGGCTTGATATTGTAATGTGCGTTGAAAATAACGCGGGCAATTGCACGGTAACGCTTAGAGATGCTGATGAGTTTAGTGACAGTGAGATTGAAAAGTTGCTTGACATGAAAGAGCCAGAGACGCTAAGCATTACGCCAACAAGTCCTTTGGGGTCTTACAGCGGGAATACTAACGAACTATCGCCGTCAGATATTGGATACTTTGGTGGTAAGGCAAGTAACTATGGGATTTTACGCGATGCTATCGAATCGAATTGCCCAAACGCAATGGCGATATCATTTGATCTGTGGAATGAGTTTTTGGATCAACCTCTTGTGCTTAGCGACAGCGTTGTCATTGAGCCTAATAGCTATCTGATTTTCTGGGCGGATAATGACGAAGATCAGGGGACGACTCATACTGGTTTTAAGCTCAGCGCCGATGGTGAGTATGTCGGATTATATGATACCGATGGAACAACCTTGATAGATGGCCTAACGTTCGGTGCTCAAAGTAGCGATGTTTCGTACGGTCGCTCGCCTGATGGCAATAATAGCTGGGTATTATTTTCTGGCGGAACGGCTACACCGGGGACATCAAATACAGGTGGCGGCGGACCAACTTCGGGTTTGTTCATCAATGAGTTCATGGCTGATAACGACAGTACCATTCAGGACCCATGTGGAGACGGGTATCCAGACTGGATTGAGTTGTACAATGCAGGCTCCACAGCTATTGACCTCGGAAGTATGTATTTGACCGATGACGCAAGTGACCCAACCAAGTGGATGATTCCTGCTGGCATCAGTGGTAGCACACTTCGCGAAGAAATTACTAACCGGTTAGCAGGGTATAGTTATCCGCCAACGGATATGGCAGGGTTGTCAGCTGATCTGTCCGCTATTCGTAGTTTGTTTAAGAGTTCTGTATCCACGAATTTTACACAACTGCAGAAGGATGCAATTATTGCAGTGCTGCAGGATCCAAATTATGGTTTCGACGTAAATAGTAAGATACGCTTTAGAAGTTCAACGAATGTTGAAGACAGTGATGCGTTTGTAGGTGCCGGTTTGTATGACAGCTACAGTGGATGCCTGGCCGATGAATTAGACGCCGATGACGATGGTCCGTGTATCTGCGACGCGAATGAATCCAGTGAGCGAGGAGTTTTTCGGGCAATCCGCAAAGTATTTGCCAGTTTTTATAATGACAACGCCTTTATAGAACGCCTGCGGTACGATGTGGATGAGGCTGAAGTTGGTATGGCGTTACTGGTGCATCATTCTTTTCCAGATGAATTTGAGCTTGCCAACGGAGTGGCGACGCTTGAGAAAAATAGTTCCAGTCCTGACAAAATAGTCAAATTAGTTACACAGAAAGGCGCTGTGTCGGTTGCAAATCCTGACGATAGTTCTATCCCGGAAGAGGTGGAGATTTATATCGATGGTGCAGGGGTTAAGACGGCAACGTTGGTTCAGGGATCGAGCCTGGTTATTCTTGGCGATAAAGTGATGGATTGGCTAGCTGATTATAATGATTTGACTGAACTGCTGCTGGACGTATCGGTCGAGTTTGAGAATATTACTGGCAAGAATGATTATATACTGGACTTTGAGTATAAGAAGCTTTCTCCCAATGGTGCAGCTATGCCGGCTGGCGGGCTGGTTGTAAAACAGGTTCGCGAGATACCACGGGTTGCTGCTGAGCAGCTTGCTTGTCCTGAGCCGGTTCTGCCAACAGATTGTTCAAATCCATGTACTTATGAGGGAGGGTATCTGAATATTGACGGTTTTACCAGTTCGGATGGGGTATCGATAGCAACGAGCTATTATTTATATTGCCCACCGGGGTGGATCTGCAAGATAGACGAATTTTCCCATTGGGTGGTAACCGTGATTAGTGGATTAACCACCGAACCTATCATTCTTTACAGTTGTTCGTCGCAGTGTTATACAGCGGGGTGGCATAATTGGTGTAAGACCTTTTTGTTTGAGCCGATGTTTGAACCGGGGATTTCTCAGAGCATAGTCGATCAACTGTGGCTGATGAATATTAAGGGCATAGGGCTGTATGGCATAAATTATTGCGGAGACCCCGGGATAAGGTATTATGATTTTGACGACCAGGTATTTTATGGAAAACCTATTCCGGGGGATTACGATCACGATGGTGATGTTGATTTTGTGGATCTTATGACGATAACGCAGCGATGGCTGGATGAAGATTGTGGTACCTGCGGCAGGGCTGATCTTAGCTATGATAACAAAGTGGACTTTCGCGATTTTGCAATATTCGCTGAGCATTGGCTCGAAGTAACAAGCCAATAACTAATTACATTTGCCGTTTGGAGAAACATCCTGCACAATTCTTGTGGCAAGCTAAATACAAAATAGTTGTATTTTGGGTTGCATTTTAGTAATAGCAAAAATTCTTAGCTCTTCATAAATTTTACAACTGTAATTTGTTATGGTAATTATATATTTCGGAGTGCAAACGTATGTTCAATCCGTGTGTCATTTTTAAATCACGCTTGTCCTACGCTTGCCAGCATGTCACTTCTTTGCCGCGATTTGCCCCACTTTGACCGCGATTAGCGGAACCGCAGGTTCGCCGCAGGCGAAATTAGCAATTCGAACACAAATCTATAAAATCCTCCGACTTGTCTCGCCATAGCGGAAGAAGCAATCTCTTATAAAAAGGCCGTCCCGCAGGGACTCCTCAATTTTGCATTTTAATTTTTAATCTTTAATTTTGACCTGTGCTATTCAAATAGCACAGAATGCGCAAGGGGCTGAAAAAAAACACCCGAAAAGTACCGGAAGCGCCCGCATTTTGACCCTTTTTAACCGTAAAGCGCCCCAAAACGCCCGCATTTTGCCCCACTTTGACCGCACTTTGAAAAAAACTTGCGCATTCTGTTCGAAAACTTGCGCATCTGATTCGAAGAATTGCTCAACTTTCTAACTTAACAACCTCCCCAGCCACACCGCTCCCCATGTTCTCAGTTAATTTCACCCGAACCAAATCATTCTTTTTCAACCGCCCAACCGTCTTTTCAATATAAACATCAAAATATCTTTCACTCCGCCCCAAAATCTTTTTACTCTTACTGCTTTCTACCAATACCGAATCCACCTCTCCAATAAACCGCTGCCGAAATTTTCTACCCAACTCAATATCCAAATCACGTAATATTTTCGACCGTTCCTTTATAACTTTATTATTTATCGCATCTTGCGAACCTGCAGCTACGGTACCTTTACGCGGCGAAAAACTAAAAACGTGCATTTTCGCAAAACCAATTTCTTTCGCCAAATCAACCGTCGCCTGAAAATCCGCATCCGTCTCACCCGGAAAACCAACAATTATATCACTGGTTAGAGCCGGTCTATCAAGACGCGATTTTATCGAACCAACCGTCTCGATAAATTGTTCAGCCGAATACTGCCGACACATTTTTTTCAATATCGCATCCGAACCAGACTGCAATGACAAATGCAGATGCGGCATAATGTTACGGTGTTTACAAAAAACATCCAACAGCCGTTCCGTCACATCCGTTGGCTCAAGTGAACTCAACCTTATCCTCGCTAAATCGGGTACTTCCGCCAATCCTTCCAGCAGCTCAGCCAATTTATTGTTTTCTCCTCGTTCCCATTTTTTGCGCCGGACAGTTCCCTGCCCATAAGCACCCAGAAATATTCCCGTTACGACAATTTCCTTGTGCCCGGCTTCGACAAGAACTTTTGCCTCATCGAAAACCTCTTTTGCCGGCTTACTATGAACATCAGGACGTGTTTTGGGTATGATACAATAACTACAATATCCGTCACAGCCGTCCTGAACCTTCAGAAAGGCCCTTGTTTGACCTTTAAATGAAGTTAATTGGGGCAGTTTAGGTAGACAAGAGCTTTTGTTTTTAGACTTGATTTTAAGGGTGTTTTCTGTTCTAATTGCAGTATCTTGGCAAACTTGTGAGCTTTTTAGGTCAACGTTAGTATTTTTGTTCCTAACGGCTTGGCTCAAAACGGCAGCGAGATTGTCTTTGTGCCTGATTAGGTGGATATTTCCACTTGGGTTGTTTAATTCGTCAGTTTGCATGTTTGACAGACAACCGGAAACAAATATGACGGCATCAGGATTTAGTTTTTGTGATTTTCGGATGGATTGTCGACTTTTGGCTGAGGCAGTATGAGTTACACAACAGGTGTTGACAACAACCATATCGGCTTTTTTACTGGTTCCGACATGGTTAAGTCCAAGCTGTTCGAGAAATTCTCGAATCTGTTGGCTCTCATATTGGTTTACTTTACAGCCGAGAGTATTTATAGCAAAAGTCTTCATTATGTGCTATAATCTATAATTATTAGTGCGAACTTACAAGATTATTCAAATCAAGTTCGCGGTGTAATCTAGAGGGTTTAGTATGGCATCAAAATCCGGTTCGGTTTGGGCAATAGATATTGGTGATAATGCTTTGAAGGCTCTGCGCCTGATGGATACTGGTGATGGGGTTGAAGTAATTGGCTTCGACAATATCCAGCACGGCAAAGTTCTTGCGGGCAGTGGCGTAAAAGCCGCAGAAAGAGAAGAACTGATTGCACTGAGTTTGCGCAAGTTTGTAAGCCAAAACGACTTGGGCAAAGATGATGTAATCGTTGCTGTACCGAGCCAAAACAGCTTTGCACGTTTTGTGAGCCTGCCGCCTGTTGAAGCGAAACGTATTCCTGAAATCGTTAAGTTCGAAGCTGCCCAGCAGATTCCATTTGATATTGATGATGTCCAGTGGGATTGGCAGTTGATGACCGAACCCGACAACCCGGAAATTAAAGTTGGTCTTTTTGCCATAAAAAACGATATTGTTAGCTCGGCACTGGAGCATTACAGCAGGGAAAATATTCAAGTTAGATATGTCCAGATGGCGCCGATGGCTCTTTACAACTATATTTTGTATGACCGGCCTGATTTGGGTGATTCTGATAATAACGCTATCGTTGTTATCGATATAGGGGCGGAAAGTACCGATTTGGCTGTCTGTACGAGGTCAACTGTATGGCAAAGAGTTGTCCCGATTGGTGGTAATGCCTTTACAAAAGCGGTCGGAGAAACATTTAAGCTTAATTTCGAAAAAGCTGAAAAGCTTAAACGTACCGCTCCGATGAGCAAATATGCCAGGCAAATATTCCAGGCTATGAGACCGGTCTTTACGGATTTAGCTTCCGAAGTTCAGCGCTCTCTTGGGTTTTACAACAGTTCCAACCCCAATACCAAATTGATTAAGGTTATTGCTCTTGGCGGTGGAACAAAAATGCGAGGGTTGGTGAAGTATTTGCAGCAGAGCTTGCAGATGCCGGTCGAAAGACCTGATGCGTTCAATAAACTTGAAATAAAAGCAGATGTTTCAGCAGCCAAATTCCATGAGAATGTTTGCGATTTTGGTGTTGTTTATGGACTTGCTTTGCAGGCTTTGGGTCTTGCGAGGATAGAGAGCAATCTTCTTCCACGTAATATTGCGCGTTCGATGGCTTGGGCGGGAAAAGCCAAGCTCTTTACTTTTGCGGCATGTGTATTGATGCTGATTTCTATTTTGTCTTTTGCAAGGACTTTCCTGGACAATATCAGCTATAAAAGTCAATCTGATGTTAGAAGAAAAGTAAGCAAAGTGATTTCCTCTGCGGCCGAGGCCGACGACAAGCTCAAGGAACAGCAAAGCAAAGGGCCTGAGTATGAGGAGGTAATCCAGAAAGAATTTGGATATTTTAAACATCGTGACGTGATTCCTTTATTATATCAAACAATAATTTCAGCTTTACCGAATGAAGAAAACAATCCTTCCCAAAAGGAACTTTACAGAGCATTTGCTAATGGTGATGTAGAGACTATTTTGCAGATTCCACGCAAGCAGCGCAAACAGGTATTTATAACAAGCATGTCGGTTCACTATGTGGATGACCTTGCTACCGCGAAGCTTGGTGATGAGACTATTAGAAGGAGCAAGTCAAGTGGGTATAGTACCACGAGATATGCCCAGGATTCAGAAGATGAACAAATAGAAGGTGAAACAGAAGAATTGATTGAAGAAGGCCCTGGGTTCTTGGTGACTATAACAGGTTATAGTCCGTATGGGGCTATAGGTGAGTTGATGGACCCTGCTGGTGTGAGGAACGATTCGAGTAGGTGGGGAATTGTTACGCGGTTGCTGCATCTTGATGATATCGTTGACGGCAATAGTCCCTTTAAGCTTTACAAAAAGGCCCAAATTGAGCATTTCAAATTAGAAACGGGTGAAGTAAGCATGGAAGTTCCCGAAATGCCTACAGGGATAGGTCTGGTTGAAGCCGGAGGCCAAAGAATAAGCAAGCCTGATGAACAGGTTCTGGTTGACCCTATGACAAAAGAGATTATCAGTAATATTGCTGAACTGGACGAGTATGAAAGAGAAAAAATAGACAGGTTAGGCAATGTTATCTACAAAGCCAATGACAGTTGGTTTAGGCTAACTGCTAAATTTTTATGGCGAGAGGCACCGGAAAAAATTGAACAATAAAGTAGAAGTGTAAGAGGAAAATGGTGAAAAGTATTTAATTTGGAAGTTCCCCGTAATATATGGGGCCAGATATTTATAACCAGCAAAGGCTAAAATGGATATACCCAAAATAGACTATAAAGACCTTATACGAAAATTGGATTTTCTCAAGAATTATTCGTCACTGTTATTGCCGGCTATTATTGGGCTGGTTGCGATATTTCTTTTTATCCCCATCCAATTGATGAGTAGCAGTCTCAAGAATCGTGTAGAGAAAGAAAGTATTTCCAAGCTGGGTAATCAGATTCAAACTCTTAGCAGAGATATGGTAGCTCGTGACCAGTGGAAGGAAGAAGAGGTATATCAGCAGGCCCATGAAAGGGACGCCAATCAAATTGCGCTCATAGCGGTTCAAAGCGCTCAAAGACAGTTATTGAGTTATAAGATATTTCCTGAACCGAAGGACATTTCCACATTAATTTTCGAAGAGTTTGGTCAGCAATTTCGTTTGTCGGTGGATGAACTTATAACTCGTGTAAATGCGCGTGATTGTCCCACAGATGTTGAATTGAGAAGAAGTATTCAGAGTTCCAGCGTATCTTCGCGTACTGGACGCGGAAGGCAAAGAGATGTGACGGTGAAATTAAGCGAAGTTGATGCTACAATACTGGATGTTCTATGCAAAGCGAAGGCGGAAGCTGCTTGGGTTTATGCTAATCCATTTGATTTGAGTGGATATGAATTCTGGATGGAATATGAGTATGCCGGGATTGACAAAGCGGTTGAGGATTGCTGGTATTCTCAGTTGGTTTATTGGATAGTCGAAGATGTTATTGATACGATAGGCGTTTTGAATGATGGTTCGAATAGTGTTTTTACCTCACCGGTGAAGCGTCTTTTAAGCGTGAATTTCGGTGTTACAGATACTGACGGTGACTCCACCCAGTCAAGAAAAGGAAGCATAGAGATGATGGATAGGCCCAGTTATATTCTCTCGGAAAAAGATGGGCTTACGACATCCTACACAGCAAGGGTTTCTGATGAGAATGTTGATATCGTGCATTTTAAGATTTCTGCGATAGTAAATACAAAAGAGGTTTTGTCGTTCATGAAGCAACTTTGCAGTGCCAAACAGCACAAATTTCGTGGTTTTCTTGGCAATGAGCCGGAAAAGGTATTCAAGCGTAATCAGATAACAGTTCTAAGTAGTCAGCTTAGTTTTGTTGACCGGAACAGTAGTGCCCATAATTTATATCGTTATGGCGAAGATGCGGTGACTCAACTGGATTTAGTTTGCGAGTATGTCTTTAACAAAAAAGGTTATGATGAGATTAAACCCATATCAATTAAGAAATTGCAGGAGCCGGACGAGGAAGAAGCATCAAGCAGGAGTCGTAGGAGAAGATAGGCTGGGCACTTTATAGTTTGGTTTGGAGCAATCTGTTTATTTTGGACAGGAAAGTTTAGATGAGCAAAAAAGGCGGCAACTTTTTCGAAGAATACATTGATAAGGTAATTTTAGCTATCATTGGGATAGTATGCGTCTGGCTTTTGGTTACTCGGGTTATTGTTAGTCCCAATGTGGTCAGTTATGATGGCAAAAAATTCAGTTCAGGTGATATTGATAATCACATAAGTGAGCAGATAGAGTTTTTGGGGGACAAGTTGGACCGCAAGCCTGAGCCGAAAGACCCATATAAGCCCGACATTGCCCGATTTACTGCTTTGTTTGATTCTGCTTTAAGCGAAATTGACGATAGCGTTTACTTGCCTCAGCCTAGTATTAGTTCAAGCAGTATAAGTGATAAAAGAGTATATGACATTCCGTTGGTTGGTGGAGTTGACGAGGTTTCAATTGAGCACATAAGGACGGTAGCCTATGTGCCAACGGAAGAGATTAGTGAAGAGAATTTCTATGCTGCAATTAATAGTGAGCCGAATGATATTGATTTTGTGACAGTTGAAGCGAAGTTTGATATTGTCGAATTATATGAGAGATTTTATTCGAGTTTTGCTGGTGATGAAGTCAAGCGTCAGTGGCGGGACCCGTGTCTTGCGAAACCGATTTTTGCGGCTGTTCAATTACAAAGGCAGGAACTGCTCGCTGATGATAACTGGAGTGATTGGCAAGTTGTGCCCCGAGCCGCAATTGATTTTCGTAAGCAAATGTTTGAGATTGTAGAAGATATCGATGAACTCCCTGCAGGGGGGTTGAAGGTACGTTTGCTCCGATTTGATGATATTCAAGTGATGATGGATATATTGCAGCCGGAGGCCTACAGGATTGCTTCTGCGGGCCAGCAGTGGCTTCCTCCGTCATTACATAAAAAGCTTTTGAAGATTGGGGAAGATGCAGAAGCACAAGAAAAGCGAGAGGAAAGAGCAGCGGAGAAAAAGGAGCGTGAGCAATTGCGCGAAAGTCGACGTTCCAAGTCGAGCACAACAACAAGGACACGTTCTTCGAGTGCTGGAAGTAGAGAGCCAACAAGGAGAAGCCGTCGCGAACGTGATGTTGAAAGAGTGCGACCAGAAAAGGTCAAGGAAGCAATAAAGCCAATATCGGAAAGAGATGTTTATGATGAATTTGGTGAGATTTTAATTGCCAGCGGAACAGATTTCACAAGCATGACTGAGCCATTGATGTTCTGGGCATACGATGATACTGTTGAGCCCGAAAAGAGCTATCGATATAGAATTCGGCTGGGTGTTTTTAATCCGGTAGCTGGGACGAATAAAATAACAGAGCAAAGTAAAGCACTGAAAAATAAAGTTATTTTGTGGAGCGAGTTTTCTGAGGCAACAGAAACCGTAGAAATACCGGGCAAATTATACTTCTTCCCATTTGAGGTACAAGAAGCAGCGAAGATAACAACTGTGCGGATTTATCGATATGTATTGGGGCATTGGTATGGCAAGGACTTTACGGTTAGGGTAGGGGAGTCTATAGGTGAAATTGTTGGAAATAAAGTTGCAGAGGAAAAAGATGGAGTTGAAAGCGGGGTTGTAGTACCTGAGATGATTGATTATACCACCGGAGCGGTTTTGGTGGATGTTGTAACTATAGATGATTGGTCAGGCAAAAAGCTTCGTGCCAGGCATTATTTTGATATGCTTTATAGCTTCGACGGAATGAATATAGAACGAATGCCCATCAAGACGAGATATTGGTCTGAGGATATGCAGTTTAGGTTTGGGGAGGTTAGAAAGGCTGAAAAAGAACCGATAGAGCCGTTGCAGGTATGGAGTGACCGGGGTGGTCGCAGGCAAGGTTCTTCAAGAATGGGAGGAACTGGCGAAGAAGGAACCACGGAGCAGTGGTAATCTGAGGTTATTTGAACCAGCGGAGTCGAAGAGCAGATTCGAGGGAAGCAACCTGCTCGCGGCAATCGATTGTTATTTCGGATTCATACGGGGGTATCAGGTCGATAAAGTTTTCACTGAATTGTGCGGGTATGGTAGTTAGAATTTGCACGTCTTTTACAATTGCATTTGATTTTAGTTTGAGTTTCCACTGTTTTTCATTTATTTGCTTGAGTTGTTTGGTGATTTTTATTATTGGCCAATCGATGTATTTATCAGGCAGATAGCAAAATAGGTTTTCCGCGATTTTTTCGCCGCCTTTTTCCATCACAAGATGCAAACAGGATTTATCAGGATTTTCAGGCAAAGTAAATGCTTTGGGTAGTTTCAGCAATGGCGATGCGCTGAATGCTCCGATTGCAATTGGAAAGACAATCTTATCGAGTGGCTGTCCGAACAAATCGATTAAACGGCAATTTATCGTAGCGTTTAGCGGTTGGTTGCTGTCGTTTATCGCAATGACATTGAGCGACTTCAATACGGCAGGCATATCGGCTCTTGTTTTTAATTCGGGCGTAACTGTAACCAACTGTCTTGCGAAGAAGCGTTTTGCGTAATAGTAAAGTGCCTTTGGTTGTTTATTATAATCTATTGCCGACCAACTTATAGCGGGGCAGCAGTCATTGAATTGCCAGAACAGCACGCCGGAATTAGTGGAATTGTGTGCCCTCAGGTGTTCTACATATGTTTTTACTGCGCGGGCCTGTGTGGTTTGAGAGAGGTATGCGAATTGGTCGAGATTTTCGGTGGTGGCGAACAAATCGCCTATGTAGCGGTACAAGCGGCTGTTACCATCTAATTGATAATTATGTTTTTCGAGGGCTGGTGAGCCGATACGCATGTGTTCAGGTGGGCAGAAGTTTTCGATGGTTTTCATTGGAGGCAGTGACTGCAAACCGAATTCGGTTACGAATGCAGGAACATTTTTGGCGGGGCAAAGATAATTACGGACAGGTTGATTGCCTGACCAAACATCCCATTGATGTGTCGTTAGCGGCTTGCTGGTTTTGGATTTGTTTTTTTCATCCAGTGGTGTTGTTGGTATATAGTCAATATCCGGGTTCAATTTGGTGACGAGTTGTGGTAAGAGTTTGTGGTAAATTTGTTCGCCATGGAATTTTTTGCCGCTTCCGAGTTTCCCAGTGTTGTGCATCCAATCGATTTCGTTATTGCCGCACCATAGAGTCAGGCAGGGATGATTGCGCAGGCGTTTTATGACTTCAGTTGCTTCTTTTTTTACGTCTTCGAGAAACCATTGCCGGTCTGGATAGTAGGCGCAGGCGAACATAAAGTCCTGCCAGACCATTATGCCAAGCTTATCGCAGAGTTCATAGAAGTGGTCCGATTCGTAGTAGCCGCCGCCCCATACACGCAGCATGTTCATATTGGATTTTTGAGCTTGTTGGAGGAGCTTTTCGTAATCGTCATCAGTGATTGAACCGGCAAAAATAGAAGCCGGAACCCAATTGGCTCCTTTGGCGAAGACGGGTTGTTCATTTATTACAAATTGGAATTTTCGTTTATGTTTTCCGGTTGAGCGATTCAATTTAACCGTTCTAATTCCGAACTTTTTTTGTGTTTCATCAATAACATGGTCATCTCCCAGTAGTTTGACATCAAGTTGGTAAAGGTCTTGTCGGCCGTAACCAGCGGGCCACCAGAGGGACGGGCTTTCGATATGAATTATTGCTGAGTGGAAATCTTCACCAGGATTGAAAGTTAAGTCCTGTTTGATTGTTTTGCCGTTGCAAGCCAGAGTTAGCTGGCAGAGAAATTCTTCTTTTTGAACCAGGTCTAATTTTATATCGATTTTAACATCGGCATAGTGATGATTACAATCTACAGTTTTGATATACAAGTCAGCGAGTCTGGCTTTTTTGGTGCCTTCGAGTCTGACGGGTCGCCAGATTCCACAGCCCGGCAGCGAAGGGCAAAAGTCCCAGCCGAATTGATATTGTGCTTTTCTTATGTAGGCGCGGTGAGGATTTCTGAAATCCGCTTCGCTAAATGGTGTATAACGGTCCATTAATCTTTTGGCATAGGCGACGGCGGGTTCAAATTTGACCATTAACACATTATTTTGTGGTTTCAATAAGGTTGTTGCATCGAATCTGAAAGGAATGAACATGTTATTTGTTCTTCCAATGAGTTTATCGTTCAGCCAGATATTTGCTATTGTGTCAAGTCCGTCGAAAACCAGGTCGACGCGGTCGCAGTTGAGAAGCTCAGCAGGGGCGTCGAAGATTTTTCTATAGACCCATGGTTTTTCGCTTACAGAGGAGAATTTTTCCGGATGAGTATCAATGTCGGTCTGTTTAATTTTGCCAGCAGAGATTAAGCTATCGAAGATTGAAGAGGGTACAGAGGTTTCCTGCCAGTCGGTCGAATCGAGGTCTCGCATTCGACGTGCCGAAAGAGGATACTCTTTAAATTCCCATTTTCCTGTCAGGTCTAAAGATGTCTTAGATATTGGTAGTTACTCCTTATTAGTTAGACAAGTACAGCTAATATAATTTGCGTTCATGCGGCTTACAACAGAAATTATTTTTGATTGGAATTTTCGGATTGTTATTACATGGATTATGGGCGTTTGGGCCGTTGAAATTTACGAATTTTCTGTCCTATAAGCTGTAGAGTCTTACAGTGAAAAGACAGGGATATTTGAGCAGAGCCTATAATATCTGCATTTTTTCTAAATAAGTACAGTAGAGACAAAAGGCTAAGAGCATTAGTGTTATATAGGGAAAGTGTGACTTAGCTTTAGCCGAAGTTTTAATACGTTTATGTCTCAAAGAAGTGACATTTACTTTGCCTTTTGGTGGGGGACAGGCATGTAAGAAAACAGCTTAATTGCAAATGAATAAAATGCTTTATATGTGGAAACAGAGCCAGAACTGAAAGGACAATAGAATGGACCGTAGTCACCCCGCGAATGAAGAACTTAGTTGCATGACAAGATGCGAGTATGCTCCTCCAAGTTCCTTACCGGTAAAACTTTTTACGCTTACGATTGTCTTTACGGTGATTATACTCGGTGGGCTGGGTGGGTATACATGGCGTTCATACCAGCAATTTAAGAGCGGAGAGACAGGACGCTTCAGGTTAATAGAACTAAGTGGAGTTATTACGCATCTTGATGAGGTATTGACCATGTCGATGCGTATGGCTGTAGTGACGGGCGAGCCGCAATGGGAAGGCCGCTATAAGAAATTTGCACCGAAATTAGTCGCTGCTATCGATGAGGCTGTGACCTTGTCTCCCGATATTCTTATGGGTAAAGCACTTGCTCAGGCTGAAATTGCTAACTTTAAACTTTCCTCAATAAGGGGTAATGCCTTCAACTTTATAAAAACTGGGAATCGTAAGGCTGCGAAAGCTTTGATAGGCAGCAGTGAATATGAGGAGCAAAAGCAAGTTTTCAGTAACGGTATGACGAAATTTACTGCTTCGCTGCCGAAGCATGTAACGGCTGACCTTAACAGTTATCGCCATAGAGCATTGGTGACAGTTGTGCTTGTAATTATCGTTATGCCGCCACTGATATTTGCGTGGGTTGGTGTTCTAAGTGTACTTAAAAGATATATTGTAGACCGCAAGGAAGCGGAAGAGAGAATTGCGAATACTGCCAAATTCCCCAGCGAAGACCCGAACCCGGTATTGCGTATTTCTCGTGAAGGTGCAATTCTTTATTGTAACAAACCGAGTACTCCCTTGCTGAATACCTGGGGTTATCGAGAAGGTGGAAATATACCGGAGCAATGGTATCAATATGTACTAAATGCGATTAGCTCTGGTCTGACCGGGCAGGCAGAGATTGACTGTGATGGCAGGACGTTTTCTCTGACGTTTGCGCCTGTAATGGATAGTGGTTATGTGAACATTTATGCTTCTGATATTACCGAGCGTAAGCGAGCAGAAGAGGAACTGAAGTCTCTCAATAAGATACTTGAGATACGAAGTAATTCTTTGGCGGAATCTCAACGTGCCGCGGTTAAATTAATGAACAAGACCGAAGAAGCCAAGTGTGAAACTGAACGAGTTAACAAGGAGCTTAAATCTTCGATTGAGCGTGCGAACGAAATGACTCAAGAGGCGATGATGGCTAATCAGGCCAAGAGTGAG